>JBQCDV010000104.1:0-44426 GCA_051960855.1 Actinomycetales bacterium | reverse complement strand
GCTCGCTGGGCCGCAGGACCGGCGACCCGCTGGCGAGCGCGGCCGCACGGTGCGCCTCGCCGTACTCGGCGAGAGCGGTGACCAGCGCCTCGACCGACGGCTCCGCGGCGAGGACGTCCACGCGCAGTCCGGCCTCCTCGGCCGTCTTCGCCGTCTGCGGCCCGATGCACGCGACGACGGTCGACGGGTGTGGCTTGCCGGCGATGCCGACGAGGTTGCGCACGGTGGACGACGAGGTGAAGAGCACGGCGTCGAAGCCGCCGCTCTTGATGGCCTCCCGGACTTCGGCGGCCGGCGGAGCGGCCCGCACGGTCCGGTAGGCCGTGACGTCGTCGGCCTCCCAGCCGAGCTCGACGAGACCGGCGACGAGAGTCTCGGTGGCGATGTCGGCGCGAGGCAGGAACACGCGGTTGATCGGGTCGAGCACCGGGTCGAACGGCGGCCAGTCGGCCAGCAGGCCCTGGGCGGACTGCTCCCCACTCGGCACGAGGTCGGGCTCGATCCCCCAGGCGCGCAGGGCGTCGGCGGTCTTCTCACCCACCGCCGCGACCTTCAGACCGGAGAACGCGCGGGCGTCCAGGCCGTACTCGCGGAACTTCTCGCGCACCGCCTTCAGCGCGTTGACGCTGGTGAAGGCCACCCACTCGTAGCGGCCCTCGACGAGTCCGCGGATCGCCTTGTCCATCTGGTGCGGAGTGCGGGGGGGCTCCACCGAGATGGTGGGGACCTCCTCGGCGACGGCGCCGCGCTCGCGGAGCGCCAGGCTCACCGCGCCCGCCTGCTCCTTCGTCCGAGGCACGAGCACGTGCCAGCCGAAGAGCGGCTTGGACTCATACCAGCTGAAGTCGTCCCGACGGGACACCTGCTGGCCGAGGACCGCCACGACCGGCGCGTCGAAACGCTCCCGGGTGACAGCGTCGGAGGCGTCCTCGAGGGTCGCGACCACGCTGCGCTGCGCCGTCGTGGTGCCGCCGGCGGTGACCACCACCGGCGTCGACCCCGAACGGCCAGCTGCGCTGAGCTCCTTCAGCGCGACAGCGACGTTCTCGGCGCCGCCGAGCAGCACGACGCAGAGCGCGTCGGCGACGAAGGACTCCCAGGTGGGGGTGACATGGGCGTCGACGTCGAGCACCACAAGGCCGGCAGTGCCGTGGGTGGTGACCGGCACGCCGGCGTAGGCCGGCACCGCGGTGACGGAGGAGACGCCGGGGACGAGTTCGAACGAGCCGCCGCCCTTGCGCACCGCCTCGAGCTCCTCGACGAGCCCGTTGTAGACCGTGGGGTCGCCGTCCATGAGCCGGACGACGCGCTTGCCGCCCTTGGCGGAACTGGCGACCAGCTTGGCTCGCCCGGCCTGGGTCAGGCGGCTGCCGTGGGCGTCGAAGTCGGCAGTGACCAGTTCCGCGTCGGGGGCGTAGCGCTCGGCGAGACGGCGCCCGGCGGCTGAGTCCAGCACGACGACGTCGGCCTGCTGCAACAGCTCGACAGCGCGCAGCGTCAGCAGGGCGGGGTCGCCCGGACCGGTCCCGACGAAGGTGACGGTGCCGAGGACGGCCGGCTTCTTGCCGGCGCTCGCGCGGGCGGCACCGGTCGACTTCTTGGCCGCCGCCGGGACGGTCGGAGCGGCAGGGGCAGCGGCAGGGGCAGGGCCGCTCGTCACATCGCTGACGGCATCACGACCAAGGTCGCGGCCAGCGTCACGGTCGGTCTCGGTCAAGGCACCACGGGTCACGGGTGAGTCTCCCGGGTCGTTGCGGTCGGGGATGTGCTCTGCGGGGATGTGCTCTGCGGGGACGTGCTCTGCAGCGGACGACCGGTCGCCGGGACCGGCAGCTCGATCGAGGCGGTGGCGGGATCGGCGACCGCGCGCAGCAGCGGCGCAACCGCCGGATCCCTCAGGAGGGTGTCGGCCAGACGGCTGCCGAGGGCGGCAGCCGCACCGACCGCATCGTCCTGGGAGGCGCGCACGAGCACCGAGCCGTCGAGTGCTCCGACGACCCCGTCGAGAACCATCCTCTCGGCGCCGTCAAATCGGATCCCGCGCTCGCCGTCAGGGAAGGTGACGAGTGCGCCGACGGGCGCCGAGCACCCGGCTTCGAGCCGCGCGAGCAGCTGCCGCTCGGCGGTGACGGCGGCCCGGGCGCGAACGTCGTCCAGCGGGGCGAGCGCCGTCGTCACCTCGTCGTCCCCGGCACGGCACTCCACGGCGAGCGCTCCCTGGCCCGGGGCGGGCAGCACGTCGGCGGGGTCGAGCACCTCGGTGACAGCCTCGTCGCGGCCGAGGCGCCGCAGCCCGGCCAACGCGAGGACGACGGCATCGAGGCGGCCCTCGGCAACGTTCGCGAGCCGGGTGTCGACGTTCCCGCGCAGGTCGACCACCTCGAGGTCCGGGCGCAGTGCGCGCAGCTGGGCGGCGCGGCGCGGGGACCCGGTGCCGACGCGGGCACCGGCGGGAAGCTCGCGGAGGGTGAGTCCGTCACGCGCGACCAGGGCGTCGCGGGGGTCCTCGCGGGCGGGCACGGCCGCGATGACGAGCCCAGCGGCGGGCGCGGTCGGGAGGTCCTTGAGGCTGTGCACGGCGAGGTCGACGTGGCCGGCGACGAGGGCTTCGCGGAGGGCGGTGACGAAGACGCCGGTGCCACCGATGGTGGCCAGCGGAGCACGGGACCGGTCACCTGTCGTCGTCACGTGGACCAGCTCGACGGCCCGGCCGGAGTGCTGCTCGACGAGCCGGGCGATCGCACTGGACTGGGCCACGGCGAGCGCACTCGCCCGGGTCCCCAGACGCAGAGGCGGCAGGGGTGGCAGGGTCCGCAGAGGGGGCACTGGGCGGCTACCGCCGGGGACGGAGGTCATGACTGGCCCTCGTCGAGCAGACCGGTCGCGCGGGGCGCATCCGCCGGGGTGGTGACGGCGCGGACCCGTTGCTGGTCGAGGTCGAACAGCTCGCGCAGGGCAGCGGCGTAGGTGGGTCCCCCGGGCTCGGCGGCGAGCTCCTTGACGCGCACCGTCGGGCTGTGGAGGAGCTTGTCGACGACGCGGTGGACGGTCTGCGAGACCTCGTCACGTTCGGTGTCGGTGAGCTCGGGCAGGCGACCGGCCAGCCGCACGAGCTCGGACTCGACGACGCGCTCGGCCATCTGCCGCAGTGCGACGACGGTGGGCGCCACCTCGGCGGCGGACAGCCAGCCGGTGAAGGCGACGACCTCCTCGTCGACGATCTCCCGGACGCGGACCACGTCGGCGGCGCGCTGGTCGTTTTCCAGCAGGGCACCGAGACGGGCGATGTCGACCACGTCGATACCCGGGAGGTCGGCAACCTCAGGGGCGACATCGCGCGGCATCGCCAGGTCGAGGTAGACCTGCCGCGGCGAGGCTGCGGCGATGACGGTTCCGGTGTCGATGACGTGCCCGAGCGCGCCGGTGCAGCTGACCACGAGATCCGCCTCCGACAGCAGGCCCGGAAGGGCGTCTAGACCGAAGGCCCGGGCGCCGACCCGCTCCGCGAGGGCCGCTGCCCGCTCGGGCGATCGGTTGAGCACGGCAAGGTCCTGGACGCCGGAACGCGCGAGTGTCGTGGCCGCCAGCGCGCTCATCGACCCCGCGCCGACCACGAGGACGCGGCGGTCACGCAGCGGGCCCAGCAGCGACTCGACGGCCTCGAGCCCGACCGAGACGAGGCTCTGTCCCGCATGGTCGAGGTCGGTCTCCGCGTGCACCCGCTTGCCGACGCGCAGCGCCTGCTGGAAGGCCTCGTTGAGCACGCGCCCGGCGGCGCCCGACTCCTGGGCGAGACGCAGTCCCGCCCGCACCTGGCCGAGGATCTGCGTCTCCCCGATCACCATCGAGTCGAGGCCGGAGGAGACAGAGAAGAGGTGATGCACGGCGCGCTCGTCGTAGTGCACGGCGAGGTGCGGAGTGAGCTCGGGCAGCGGGACACCGGTGTGCTGGGACAGCAGCGCGCTGAGCTCGTCGACCGCGGCGTGGAAGCGACCGACCTCGGCGTAGACCTCGAGCCGGTTGCAAGTCGCGACGACGACGGCTTCGGCCACTGCCTGGGAGCCGACGGCGTCCGCGAGCAGCTTCGCCTGCCCCTCGACGTCGAGGGCGACCCGCTCGAGCAGCGCGACCGGGGCGGAGTGGTGGCTGAGACCGAGGGCGAGCAGGCTCACGCGCGCAGCCCCTCACCGTAGGCGGGACTGCTCGCTGGGCCGCGGTCGGCTCCGGCCAGGGCCAGCGACGAGGCCTTGCGCTGCTCGTGGAAGGCGAGGATCTGCAGCTCGACCGAGAGGTCGACCCGGCGGACATCGACGGAGTCGGGCACCGACAGCAGCACGGGTGCGAAGTTCAGGATGCTGGTGACGCCGGCGCTGACAAGGCGTTCAGCCACCTTCTGCGCGGCCTCGGCTGGGGTGGCGATGACGCCGATGGACACTCGGCACTCGCGTACGACGGCCTCGAGGCGGTCGAGTGGCTCGACCGTCAGCCCCGCCACGAGATCGTGGGACCGGGACGGGTCGGCGTCGACGAGGGCTGCGATGCGGAAGCCGCGCGAGGCGAAGCCGCCATAGTTTGCGAGCGCGTGACCGAGGTTGCCGACGCCGACGATGACGACGCCCCAGTCCTGCGTGAGCCCCAGGGCGCGGGAGATCTCGAAGACCAGCTGGTCGACGTCGTAGCCGACACCTCGCGTGCCGTAGGACCCGAGATGGGACAGGTCCTTGCGCAGCTTGGCGGAGTTGACGCCCGAGGAGACGGCGAGCTCGTCGGAGCTCACGGTCACCACGCCGCGCTCCGCGAGCGCGGTCAGCGTGCGCAGGTAGAGGGGCAGTCGGGCGACTGTCGCCTCCGGGATACCACGGGTCGCCGGCTGCGGCTCGTGCGCTTCGTCGATCACGGCGCTCGAAGGCTCCTGACGCTGGGGCGACAGTGGGGGGAGGACGACTCAGCGTACGTCTTTGTGAATACGTGCACAAAGTCGAGCAAGGCACGGGCGGCACCGGGAACCCCTGTCAGGGGGAGGTGAGCGCCTGCCGCAGCCGCTGCTCGTCGACCCGCCAGAAGGTGTGCTGGCGACCGTCGAGCAGCACGACCGGAATCTGCTCCCAGTAGCGGGCCTCGAGCTCGGAGTCCTGCGTGATGTCGAGCTCGGTCCAGGTCACGCCCAGCTCGTCGGCCACGCGAGACACCACGGCGCGGGCGTCGTCGCACAGGTGGCAGCCGGGCTTGCCGAGCAGGACCAGGCGCGCCGACGACATGCCCACAGGTATACCGAAGGCGTCCCAAGCGACCTAGCATGTCCCGGACGTCCGGACGGTGCCCGTCCGGCGGTGCCGTGCGCGAGGGCGACGACGGTTGGACTGCAGGTTCGGGAGGACGCGACGTGTCGGGCGATCCGCTGCTCGTGCTGCGTGCGCTCGTCGCCGACGCCCTCGCTGGACTGCTGCCGTCCACTTTTCCTGCGCTCGCTCTTCCTGCGCCCGCCGGCGGCGCCTTGCCAGCGGGGCGCTGGCTCACCACCGCTGACGACGGCTTCGCCGCCGGACCCGCCGAGGCGCTCTCGCCGCTACCCGGAGCCACGACGGCGGGCACCTCGGCCGCTGCGTCGTTCGGCGATCCTCTAGATGCCCACGGCGCGCGCATGGCCGCGCTCGTGGAGCTCGCCCAGGGCGGCGACAGCGAGGCCTTCGCGGCCATCTACGACGCCTACGTCGACAGCATCTACCGCTACATCTCGTTCCGCGTCGGAGACCATGCGCTCGCCGAGGACCTCACGAGTGAGACGTTCCTGCGGGCGCTGCGGCGGCTGCCGAGCTTCACCTGGCAGGGTCGCGACATCGGGGCCTGGTTCGTCACGATCGCGCGCAACCTCGTCACCGACCACTACAAGTCCGGCCGCAACCGCTACGAGCTGGTCAGCGACGAGATCAGCGACCACGACCGCGCCGACGACGGGATCGAGGACGGCGTCGTCTCGGCCCTGGACAACGCCGTCCTGCTCGCGGCGGTGAAGTCGCTGAAGGACGAGCAGCGCGAGTGCGTCGTCCTGCGCTTCCTGCAGGGCCTGTCGATCGCGGAGACGGCACTCGTCATGGGCCGCAGCGAGGGCGCCGTCAAGCAGCTGCAGCTGCGGGCCGTGCGGGCCCTCGCCCGGGCCGTGGAGGGCCGGCTGTGAGCGGCTGCCTCTCGCCCGTAACCCTGCGGCGGCGACCTCGTTGGTCCGGATGCCGCACCGTCAATCGCTGTCACACCAACCGCAACACCAACGGCGACACCAACGGCGACACCAACTGCAACATCGAGGTCCGGGAAGGGGGGTGCCGTCGATGAGCGCTGCGCGCGACCTCCTCTCCGACACCCTGCTGCACCCGGGCCGGGCGCAGGCCTTCGACCAGGCCCTCGATCGGGCGTCGACCACCGGCCGTCTCCCGAACGACGAGGAGCTTGCCGCGCTCGTCGGGATGGCGCGCGCCCTGCCCGAGAGCCTCGCCGCGGCCACTCCTGACGGCCCGCGCCCGGAGTTCCGGGCCGCGCTGCGCGAGCGCCTGCTCGTCGCCGCCGCGGAGCAGCCGGCGGCACCGGTCACCGTGCGCCGCCGTCGCGCGGTCGCCCCTGTGCGTCCGGCCAGACGCGGCCTTCCTCGCGGCGCCCGGATCGGCGCCGGAGCGCTCGCGCTCGCTCTGGTCGGCGGAGTCGCGACGGCGGCCGCCAGCAACAACGCGCTGCCCGGCGATGCGCTGTACGGCCTCAAGCGCGGTATCGAGCGGATGCACCTCGGCCTCATGCAGGACGACGCCAGCCGCGGTCAGGAGCAGCTCGCCGAGGCTCAGACCCGCCTCGTCGAGCTGCGTCACCTGCTCAGCGGCAGCCAGGCCGCCGAGCCGGAGACCACCGAACTGGCACGGGACACCTTCGCCGACCTGCAGTCCTCCGCCACCAGCGGTGCGGCGGCCCTCGTGCGGGCCTACGACGTCGTCGGCTCGACCATTCCCCTTCGCGAGCTCGACGCGGACCTCTCGTCGCTGTCCGAGGGGCTTCGCGACGTCACCCCGCTGCTGCCGGCCGACCTGCGCGGTCCGGCGCGAACGCTGGCCGAGCGCCTCGCATCGGTCGACGCCCGCGTGCACGACATGCTCGCCACCTGCGCCTCCCCGTGCGACACCATCCCGCGCACGGGAGCCTCGTCCACGCTTCCCCGGATCACCCTGCCCTTCGACGGCCTGGCGCAGCTCTCCGGGACCACCCGCCAACCCTCCGGCGTGGGAGGTGGCACAGGAGGTGGCGCCGGCGGGCTACCCGCCGTGGGGGTGGTGACCTCAGGTGCGACAGCGATGCCGACGGCCGGTGCGGGGACTCCCCTGCCCGGCCTTCCTGGCGCTGCCCGATCGGACGCGCAGGGCGCCTCCGGCGCTCGCGGCTCGCAGCAGCTGCCGCTGCCGGTCGGGGTCGTGACGAGCGGGGTCACGTCGGCTGGCGGCCTCGTCAGCAGCGGCGTTGGAGCCGTGACCAGTGCCGGAGGAGGCGTGCTCACGAGCGCCGGCGGAGCAGTCAGCAGCGCGGTGGGCGCCGCGACGAGCCCGGTGGGCGCGGTCACAAGTCCCGGCGCCGTCGTCTCCAGCATCGGTGGGGCCGTCACGAGCGCCGGCGGCGTGGTGAGCAGCGGTGTCGGCGCCGTCACAAGCGGCGCAGGTCAGCTGACCTCCGGGGTCGGTGACCTGCTCACCGGCGGTGCCTCGAGCCCGACTGGTGGCGTGTCGTTCGGGACGGGACTGCCCAGGCTCCCCTGAGGTCTCGCGCCGCGGACGCCCAGCCTCTGGGGGGTCCGGCCCGTGACCGCGCGCGGCCCTCAGAAGAAGACTGACCGGCGCAGCATGAGCAGGCGGTACAACGTGTGCTGGATGGTCTCGCGGACGCGGTCGGTGAGCTCGAAGACGAGCATCGGGTCGTCGGATCCCTGCTCCGCCAGCTCCGCGGTGTCGATCGGCTCGCCGAACTCGATCAGCCACTTCGAGGGCAGCGGCACCAGGCCGAGCGGCCCCAGCCACGGAAACGTCGGGGTGATCGGGAAGTAGGGGACGCCCAGCAGCCGTGCCAACGTGGTGGCGTTGCCGACCATCGGGTAGATCTCCTCGGCGCCGACGATGCTGCACGGCACGATCGGGGACCCGGTGCGCAGCGCGGCCGCGACGAACCCGCCGCGGCCGAAGCGCTGCAGCGTGTAGCGCTCGGAGAACGGCTTGCCGATGCCCTTGAAGCCTTCTGGCCACACGCCGACGAGCTCGCCGCGGTCGAGCAGGGCGTTCGCGTCCTCGTTGCAGGCGAGTGTCGTGCCCGACTTGCGGGCGAGCTCGCCGACGACCGGCAGCTGGAAGACGAGGTCCGCGCCCAGCATCCGCAGGTGCCGCCCGGTGTGCTCGTGCACGGCGACCTGGGTCATCAGCGAGTCCAGCGGCAGCACGCCGCTGTGGTTGGCGACGACGAGCGCCGGGCCGTCGGCGGGCAGGTGCTCGGCGCCGCGCACCTCGACGCGGAACCACGAGTCGTAGAGCGGCTTGAGCAACGGCAGCAGGATGCTCTCGGTGAGGTCCTCGTCGAAGCCGAAGTCGTCGACCTCGTACCGGCCGGTGGCGCGGCGGTCGGCGAAGTCCAGTAGGTGGGTCAGGGCGCCCTCGAGGAAGCCCTCGATCCCTGAACGCCGGCCACCGGGCTGCTCGCCGTTGCCGGCTCCGGCCTGAGCTTCAGCGTGAGACTCAGCCTCAGACTCCGCACCGGAATCTGCCCCAGACTCTGGGGTGGGAAGGTGGAAGACGCGCGCCGTCTGGTCGCTGCTCATGCTGGGACCACGAGGGCGCGAGCCAGCACGAGGGCCGCGTGGACCGCATCCGGAGAGACGAGCGAGCGGCCGCGGTGGGAGCGGGCGAACGCGGCGACGGTCTCGGCGGTGCTGTAGGCCGGCTCGAAGCCGAGGTCGCGACGCATCCGGGTGGTGTCGACCACGCGGCCGAAGGTCAGCAGTTCGCGGTGCTCGGCGCTGTACTCCGCCTGCCCGCTCCGGCGCAGCAGCTGCGCGACGGTGCCCCCGAGCTGGCGCGGCACCGGCAGCGGCACCCGGCCGAGCCGGTGCAGCAGCTGCGAGAGCATGACGACGCCGTCGCCTGCCACGTTGACGGCTCCGACGGCGTCGCTGTGCGTGGCCAGCCGCAGCACCTCGAGGGCGTCGTCCTCGTGGACGAACTGCAGGCGCGGGTCAAAGCCGGCCGCCGTGGGGACGGCGGGCAGCGACAGCAGCTCCGACAGCGCCGTTCGGACCCGGGGGCCGAGGACGTTGGCCAGGCGCAGCAGGCACACCTGGACATCGGGACGGCGACGTGAAAAGCCACGGACGTAGCCCTCGACCTCAACGGAGTCCTTGGCGTAGCCGGTGCGCGGAGCGCGCCGAGGTGCCATCTCCTCTGTGAAGAACGCCGGGTCGGAGGCAGACGCGCCGTAGACCGACGTCGACGATTTCACGACGAGCCGCCGCACCCGTGGCGCCTTCTGGCAGGCAGCGAGCAGCTGCATCGTGCCGATGACGTTGATCTCCTTCATCGTCGCCCGGCTGCGGGCCCCCGCAGGGGTCACGGGCGTCGCGAGGACGTTCATGTGCACGACCGTGTCGGCCTCAGTGGCCTGCAGGATGGCCCCGATCGCCGGGTTGCGGATGTCGGCGCGGACGAACTCCACCCGTCCCAGGTCGATGGGTGGGGGGATGACGTCGACGCCGACGATGCGCTCGACGCCGGAGTCGGCGGCGAGGTGACGGGCGAAACGGGCGCCGAGCTCGCGGGAGACGCCGGTGACGAGGACGGTCGACGCCGCCTCGCCCTGCCTGCTGCCGCTGCTCACGGAAGCCCTCGCGCCCCGGACCCGCCGCGCGGCTACTTCTTGTTGCGACGCTGAATGCGCGTCTTCTTCAGCAGCTTGCGGTGCTTCTTCTTGGCCATGCGCTTGCGGCGCTTCTTGATGACGGAGCCCACGGGGCAGCCTCGCTTCGACGAAAGAACGTTGGGTTGACGCCGAGCAAGCCTACCTGCCGTGGCGCGTCCAGAAATCTCCAGGAAGGCCACGAGCAAGTCGTCACCTCCGTGACTCCCCCCTGACTCCCCCGTGACCCAGACCACGTTTCGTCGTTGATCGGGCACCATCCACTGCTCCGGTCACCCTCGCGGACCCCGTCACCTTCAGCCGGGCCACCTCACACCGCGACCGGAGCCCCCTGAAAGGGACACGCGCGACATGCGGAGAAAGACCCTCCTCGCCGCGGGTGCTGCTGGCGCCGTTGCGGCACTGGCACTGGCCTCCCCCGCCGCGAGCGGCGTTGCCAGCACCTCGCTTCCCACCGTCGGCCTCAGCGGCGACGGGCTGCTCGCCGGCGCGATCGGCTCCGACGCACCAGCGGCCGACCGGACCCTCGACAGCCGGGCCGTCGACCGGCCCGTGGCCCCGACGGCCGACCAGGTCGCCGCCGTTCGGGCTCTGCTTGCAGCTGCGCCCGACGGCGGTCGAGCCACGTGGGACGACCGCTTCGGCACCCCGCGCAGCCTCGGCAGCGCCACCGGCTATCTCACCGGTCCCCGCAGCGGCAGCGCTGTCGAGGTCGCCCGCGGCTTCCTGGCGGACAACGCCGGCGCGTTCGGCCTCAGGGCGGCCGACATCGCGGCGCTGGCCGTGACCCGCGACCACGCGCTTCCCGGCACCGGCACACACGTCGTCACGTTCCAGCAGACCTGGAACGGTGTCGCGTCGGTGCAGGGTGGGCGGCTCAACGTGGCGGTGACCAAGGACGGTCGAGTCCTCCGCTACACCGGCAATCCCGTCCGCAGCGGCTCGCTGGTCGGCGACTGGACGCTGAGCGCCAGTCAGGCACTGGGCAAGACCGCAACGGCGCTGGCTCCCGGCATCGCCTTCTCCCCGCAGCAGCTCGGGTCGCAGTCCGGCTACCTCACCTTCGCCAAGGGACCCTTCGGTGCCGGCTCCTACGTCAAGAAGGCCGTCTTCCCGACCCGCGACGGCGCCATCCCGGCCTACCGCATCTTCTTCATCAAGAACCTGCAGACGGCGTGGGACACGGTGATCGACGCGCGCACCGGCGCGATCCTCTACCGGACCTCCGCAGTCGCCCACGATGTCCAGTCCGGCGTCCAGTCCGGCGTCCAGTCCGGCGTCCACTCCGATGGCCTCGTGCAGCCCCTCGTCGACCCCAAGGGACTGGTCTACGAGAACTTCCCCGGCTCACCCAAGGGCGGCGACCCGGTGGTCCGCTCCTTCGGCGCCACGCCGGAGTCCCCCGCGGGGTGGGTCGACCCGACCGGCATCGTGGGACTCGGCGGCCCGACGACCCTCGGCAACAACGCGAACACCTACGCCAACTGGTCGAACTACCTGGTCCCGGCCGACCAGGGTCCGCGACCCGTCGACCCGCTCGGGCAGTTCCTGTACAGCTACGACGGCAACTGGCAGAAGACCAAGGGCGGCACCATCCCGCCTTCCTACGCCCTCGACCTCAACGCGGCGGCGACCAACCTCTTCTACCAGCACAACCGGATCCACGACGAGTACTACAAGCTGGGCTTCACGGAGACCGCCGGCAACTTCCAGGTCAGCAACAACGGCAAGGGCGGCTCCGGCGGTGACCCCATCCTCGGCCTCGTCCAAGCCGGTGCCGCGAGCGGGGGCGATCCCACCTACACCGGGCGCGACAACGCCTACATGCTGACCCTCGACGACGGCATCCCGCCGTGGAGCGGAATGTTCCTGTGGGAGCCGATCGCGGACGGCTTCGAGGGGCCCTACCGCGACGGCGACCTCGACGCATCGGTGATCCAGCACGAGTACACCCACGGGCTGTCCAACCGCTACGTCGCCGGCGGCAGCGCGCTGGGGTCACAGCAGGCCGGGTCGATGGGTGAGGGCTGGGGCGACTGGTACGCCCTCAACCACCTGTACGCGACGGGCGTCCAGGACAAGGCCGTGGTCGGCGAGTACGTGACTGGCAACCCCACCCGCGGGATCCGCAACTGGAACTACGACCAGAACCCCACCACCTACGGCGACATCGGCTACGACCTGACGGGGCCGGAGGTGCACGCCGACGGGGAGATCTGGACCGCGACGTTGTGGGACCTGCGCAAGGCCCTCGTCGCCCGGTACGGCGCCGAGAAGGGCGGGCAGGTGGCCGCACAGCTCGTCACCGACGGGATGCCACTCAGCGCCCCCGACCCGTCCTACCTCGACGTGCGCGACGGAATCCTCGCCGCCGACCTCGACCGCAACCACGGCGACAACGCCGAGCTGATCTGGAAGGTTTTCGCGACGCGCGGCGAAGGCGCCTCGGCCACCACCAGGGGCGGCGACGACACCGACCCCACCCCGGCCTTCGACTCCCCCTACTCCGCGGACAACGGGCTGCTGTCGGTGACGGTCGTCAACGCCACGACGGGTAAGCCGGTCGCCGACGCTCGCGCCATGCTCGGCATCTTCGAGGCCCGCGTCACCCCGGTCGCGCGGACCTCGGACAAGGGCCGGTTCGCCGTCCCCGTGGTCGCGGGGACCTACCCGCTCACGGTCCAGGCCAAGGGCTTCGGCGCCCAGACCTTCCCCGGCATCACCGTGGCGGCAGGCAAGACGACGCGCCTGACCCTCAAGCTGGCGCCCAACCTCGCCAGCCTCGCGAACGGCGCCCAGGTCGTGTCAGCCTCGAGCGAGGACCCCGGGCTGCCCGCGAAGTTCCTGCTCGACGACACGGAGGCAACCGTCTGGAGCACGGCGGACTCAGGGACGCCGTACAACGGGGGCGCCGACCAGCGGGTCACCGTCAAGCTCGCGGCACCGGCGGTCATCAGCTCCCTGCAGGTCAGCGCGTTCAAGAACACCGCCGCCTCCCGCTTCGCCGCCCTCAAGGACTTCACCTTCCAGGTGTCCAGCGACGGCGTGAGCTGGACAACGGTCAAGACCGGCGGCTTCGGCTACCAGACGCCCCGACCGACAGCGCCCGACCTGCACTACAAGACCTTCACGCTCGCCGCGCCGACCAAGGCGTCCTACGTCCGGTTCTTCATCGACTCCGTGCAGGGCGAGACGGCGACGGTCGCCCAGGCCGCGGAGCTGCAGGTCTTCGGCACCAGCGGGAAGGTCGAGCCGAGCACGACGTCGACGGCACCGGAGACGTTCACCGACAGCGGCACGATCACGACGGGCAACCCGGCCGCGGGGGACCCGACGGGTCTGCAGCCGGTCTACGGCGTGACGGGGACGGAGTTCACGACGACCTGCAGCGCGCCGCCGGCCAGCCAGGGAGTGGACGGCTGGGTCACCAAGCTCCCCGCTGGCTTCGGTGATGGGACGCACACGGTGACCGTCAAGGGGCCGGGCACGAGTGGCACGACCAGCGACCCGGTCGGCTACGACCTCGACGTGTACTTCTTCGACAGCAGCTGCGCGCCCATCGGCTCGGCGACCAGCGCCTCCGCCGACGAGTCCGGTGTGATCCCGGGCGGAGCGGCCTACGTCCTCACGCAGGCCTACCTCGGCACCAATGTCCCCGTGACGCTGACAGCCCAGTCCACGCAGTAACCCCGATCCCGAACGGCGCCCGCACCGGTGCAGCCAGGTGCGCCGGTGCAGCGCCGTTCGGACATGAAAAGGGGCCGGGTCTCCGCGGGAGACCCGGCCCCGTCGTGCTCACGCCCGCCCGGCTGGTCAGCGCTGCGGCAGCGCCTCCTGACGCCGCACGCGGCCGGCACCGAGGATCAGGTAGCCGACGAAGCCGACCACGATCGCGACGAGGACGCCGAGGTTGGCGTAGGCCCACGCGCCGTCCCGGCCGCCCAGCCCCAGGGGACCGAGCAGGTAGCCCTGCCACGCCAGCCATCCGGCGAGCGTGTTGGTGACCAGGCCCCAGCCGAGCAGAGTGGCGACGATGACGAGGCCGATCGCGACGGGGTTGGCGGAGCCGTACCGGCCCTCGGAGGCATAGAGGTCGGTGTCGCTGTAGGGCAGGCGGCGCAGCGCGAGATCGGCGAGGAACACCCCGCACCAGGCCGCGATCGGCACGCCGAGAGTGATGAGGAAGCCCTGGAAGGGACCGATGAAGTCGGCGGCGAAGAAGACGACGTAGATGGTGCCGAGGATCATCAGGACGCCGTCGATGCCGGCGGCCTTCCATCGGGCGGTCCGCAGGCCGAGGGTCAGCAGCGTGAGACCAGAGCTGTAGATGTCGAGCACCGCGCCGCCGATGATGCCGAGGATCGCCACGATCGCGAACGGCACCAGGAACCACGTCGGCAGCAGCGTCGTCAGGGCACCAATCGGGTCGGCCGAAATCGCGTCGCTCAGGTCCTTGCTGGTGCCAGCGAGCAGGATCCCGAAGACCACGAGGACGACGGGCGCCACGCTCGCCCCGAACGTCGTCCACCCCACGACCGCCCGGCTGGAGGCTGTCCGCGGCAGGTAGCGGGAGTAGTCCGAGCCGCTGTTGACCCAGCCCAGGCCGAAGCCGGTGACGGCCAGGATCAGCGCGCCGAGCACCGCCTGTGACGGGCCGGCGGGGATCGCCGAGACCTTCGCCCAGCTGATCTTCGAGGCGGTCAACGCGATGAAGCAGACCGTGAGGACCGCCGTCGCGATCGTGATCCAGCTCTGGATCCGCATGATGGCCTCGAAGCCGAGGACGCCGGCGGCCACCACGATCACGGCCACCACGAGGAACGCGACGACCTTCGTGAGGGTGCCGCTGCCCCACCCGAGCCGGTCGAAGACGGTGGCGGTCGCGAGCGTGGCGAGCGACACCAGCACGGTCTCCCAGCCGACGAGCAGCAGGTAGCTCAGGGCGGCGGGCAGGGCGTTGCCCTTGACGCCGAATGAGGCGCGGCTGAGGACCATCGTCGGTGCCGACCCGCGCTTGCCGGCCAGCGAGGCGAAGCCGACCAGCAGGAAGGACACGACGGTGCCCAGCACCCCGGCGACGGTCGCCTGCCAGAACGAGATGCCGAAACCAAGGAAGAACGCGCCGTAGCTGATGCCCAGCACGGCGATGTTCGCCGCGCACCACGGCCAGAAGAGGTCGCGGGGCGATCCCTTCCGCTCGCTCTCGGCGATCACGTTGATGCCGTTGACCTCGACGGCCAGGCCAGCGGGCCCGGCCTTGGAGTCAGGCACGGCGGGGCGGGCGGGTGGAGGGGCCTGCGTGGACATCGACGCTCCCGAGGCGTGCAGGAAGGGCAGGAGACGGAGGGGGTGAGTGCGGGCTCAGTGTGGCAGGACACACGATTGCGCGGTACCACCTTCGTGGCGGACCGGCGGGCGGCGATGCCGAGGGGCCAAGATGAGGGCCGTGGGAGGGACCTCAGGCGCTCGCGGCGTCCAGCTCGTGCGCGCGACAGGCGCCCTGCTCGGGCTCGCGATCGGCGACGCCCTCGGCATGCCGACGCAGCTGCTCCCCCGCGAGCTGGTGAAGGAACGGTGGGGCACGGTGGCCGGCTTCGAGCCAGGCCCGGTGGACAACGAGATCTCGCCGGGGACGCCGGAGGCGCGCGTCACCGACGACACCGACCAGGCCCTCATCCTCGCCCGGCTGCTCGTCGCGGGCCGGGGTCGCGTCGAGCCCCGTGACTTCGCAGACGCGCTGCTGAGGTGGGAGCGCGGGATGGTCGCGCAGGGGTCGGCGGACCTCCTCGGCCCCTCGACGCGGCGAGCTCTCACGCTGCTGGCCGACGGGGCGTCGGTCGCCGACAGTGGACGATGGGGCGACACCAATGGCGCCGCGATGCGCGCGGCGCCGATCGGCATCCTGATGCCACCCGAGCCGCTGGTCGACCTCGTCGACCTGGTCGCCGAGGTCGACCGGCCGACTCACGACACCTGCGTCGCCAACGCGGGCGCAGCGGCCGTCGCCGCGGCGGTCAGCGCCGGGCTCGACGGGGCGGGTGTGCTGGACGCGATCACGGTCGGGGTCGCCGCCGCCGAGCTCGGGGCTCGCCGGGGGCGCTACCTGCCGGGCGCCGACGTCGCCTCGCGCATCGTGTGGGCCTGCGCCCTCGTCGCGGACCAGGCCCCCACCTCGCTACCCGCCTCGCACACCCGCAGCCGCTCGCAGGACACCCACGACCTCGACCTCATCAGCCGACTCGTGGGGACGGGAGTCGCCACTCAGGAGTCGGTCCCCGCAGCGTTCGCGGTTCTCACGCTCTACCCGCACGACCCCTGGGCGGCGACCCGGATGGCCGCCAGCCTCGGCGGCGACAGCGACACGATCGCGGCGATGGTCGGTGCCGTGAGCGGTGCCTGCCATGGTGCCCATGCCTTTCCCGCCTTCGCTCGCCAGCAGGTCGTCGGCGCCAACCCTCAGCTCGCAGACCTCGACTCCGTGGCCGAGGCGCTGCTCGACCTGCGGGGAACGGTCGCGATACTGCGAGGGTGACCGGCTCGCCACGCACTCCCCGTTCCGTCAGTCCGCCTGCCCACGAGTGGCGGGCCCGCGTCGCCCCCGAGCGCCTCGTCCTCGTCGGCAGCGTCCTCGCCGACGTGGCCCTCAAGGTTCCCGCGCTGCCGCCGCCGGGCGGCGACGTTCTCGCGTCGTCCCCGCGCACCCAGGCCGGTGGCGCCTTCAACGTCGCCGCTGCCGCGACCCGGCTCGGGCTGCCGAGTGCGCTGATCGGACACGTGGGCGACGGGCCCTTCGGGGACATCGCGCGGGAAGCCCTCCGCCGAGAGCGCGTCGAGCTGCTGCTCCCCCGCCGATCCGCCACGGGGGACACCGGTTTCTGCGTGACGCTGGTGGAGCCCAACGGCGAGCGCACGTTCGTCACGAGCCCCGGCATCGAGAGTCGTCTGACGGCCGCCGACCTCGAGCAGGCGCGGCTGGAGCCCGGGGATGCCCTGTGGATCTCCGGCTACGACCTCTGCTACGACGTCTCCGGCCCCGCCATCGCCGCCTGGGTGGCACGCCTGCCCCACCACGTCCTGGTCCTGCTCGACCCCGGGCCGCTGGCCGGCGAGATTCCCGCCGACCGCCTGGCACCGGTCCTCGCCCGCGCCGACATCGTGACGCTCAGCGTCCGCGAGGCCCGACTCATGGCCGGCGCCACCGACGGGGCCGACTCGGACCTCGACACCCTCGGTCACGCGCTGCTGCAGCGGCTGCCCGAACAGGGGATCGTCATCCTCCGCAACGGCGCCCACGGCTGCCGGCTCTACTCCACGCGCCACGGCTGCACCGCCATCCCTGCCCTGCGCGACATCCCGGTGGTCGACACGACCGGAGCGGGCGATGCCCATACGGGAGCGCTGCTCGCCCACCTGGCCCACCATGACGTGCCGACGGCCGCAACCCTCGCGAACGTCGCAGCGGGCGTCGCCGTCATGCGGGAGGGCTCAGCAACCGGCCCCACCCGTGCCGAGCTCGACCTGGCGCTGACGGCCTCCCCGCTGATGGCCGCCGCGGTGCAGGCGGCCGGCTAGGGCTGCGGGTCCAGCCCGTGCGCCGGGAAGGCCGCGACCCGCGTCGCCATGATCGCGCGGTCGACCGCGTCGGAGGGGTCGTAGCCCTCTTCCCAGGGCCGCCAGTGCGGTGTGCGTCCATCGGTCATCCGCGCCGGGGCCGGCCGTCCCAGCAGCTCGGTCACGTACTCCCGCCAGCCGGCAGGCGTCGGGGTCGTCGGCTCGACCGGCTCCCCGGTGGCGATCGCGAGCAGGTGCGCCCACGCCCGCGGCACGACGTCGACGATCTCGTAGCCGCCGCCGCCGGTGGCGATCCAGCGGCCAGCGGCGACCTCGTGGGCAAGATCGTGCAGTGCGAGAGCGGCCGCCCGCTGGGCGTCGACGGTCAGCGCGAGGTTGGCCAACGGGTCGAGCACGTGGGAGTCGCAGCCATGCTGCGTGACCAGAACCTCGGGCTGGAACGACCGCACCAGCGGCGGCACCACCGAGTGGAAGGCCCGCAGCCACCGCTCGTCGCCGGTGCCGGCGGGCAGGGCGAGGTTGACCGCACTTCCCTCCGCGCCGGTCCCTCCTGAGTCGTCCGCCCAACCGGTGCCCGGCCACAGCGTCCGGCCCGACTCGTGCACCGAGATGGTCAGCACGCGCGGGTCGTCCCAGAACGCCCGCTCGACACCATCCCCGTGGTGCACGTCGATGTCGACGTAGGCGACGCGCTGCGCCCCCAGCTCGAGCAGCCGCGAGATGCCGACAGCGACGTCGTTGTACACGCAGAAGCCGGACGCGTAGCCGGCCATCGCGTGGTGCAGGCCGCCGGCGATGTTCGCACCGTGCAGCGCACGGCCGGACCACACCTCCTCGGCGAGCCGCAGCGTGCCGCCGACGACGTGCGCGGACGCCTCGTGCATGTCGGGGAACACGGGGTTGTCGTCGCTGCCCAGCCCGTGGCGCTCGTCGGGCAGCAGCGTCGCACCCGCTTCCCGAACGCCGTCGATGTAGTGCTGCTCGTGCACCCGGCGCAGGTCGGCGTCGCTTGCCACCGCGGGGTTGACGACGCGCACACCGGGCCGGTCGAGCACGCCCAGCTCACGTGCCAGCCGGACGGTGAGGTCGGCGCGCAGCGGGTTCATCGGGTGGCTGGGGCCGAAGTCGTAGTCGGTGAAGGACGCGTCCCAGATCACCGTCGCGGGCCCGCTCATGGCCTCGACGCTACCCGAGCAGCAGCTCTTCCTCGTGCTCGGCGAGATGTGCCCGAGGCTCGGGGAAGGTGCCGGTCCGGCCGGTGGGACGGAAACCATGGCGCGCGTAGAGACGCCCCGCTCCGTCGTTCGTGTCGACCACCCACAGGCTCACGCGACGGAGCCCGCGCTCGCGCGCCCACGCGACCACCGCCTCGACGAGCAGGGACGCGAGCCGGCGCCCCCGGACCACCGGGTCGACTGACAGCCCGACCAGGTGGGCGGTCTCGGGGTCAGGTGCGGAGCCGGATGCGCCGTTGCGGTCGATGAAGGTGGAGACCATGCCGACGGCCTCGTCGTCGAGCTCCACCACCCACGCGGCACGGTCGGGATCCGGGTCGAGCGCCGACTGCCACCGTCCGTCGTCGCGCCCGGCCTCGTCCTGGTAGGTGGACCAGAACGCGTCTGGTGACTCCTGCAGCGCGCGGAGTCGGAGGTCGCGGCGCAGCTGCCAGTCGTCCGGCCCGAGCCTGCGGACCGCGACTCGTCCGCCAGGCAGAGCGAGCACGCCCAGACCGTACCCGGGCTAAGGTGGTCGCGTGCGCACCTCGATCTTCCGCTGCTGGTGGCAGGCCCCTGCGGCCGCCACCGTCTGCGCACGCCTCTAGTCGTTCGCCCCGGCCGCTGCCTCCGTCCCAGCGGCCGACCCCGACGTGGCTACGACAGACGTCGATCTCCCCCGCTGCGGCGGCGGAAGCGGCTCCTGACCATCTCGGAGCCCCCCATGACCACCGTCGACCTCCGCCCCGCCACCCCTGCCGTCGTCACTCCCGACGTCCCTTCGGCAGCCTCGCCCCGCCGCGTCCTCTCCGGTATCAAGCCCACCGGCGAACCGACCCTCGGCAACTACCTCGGCGCGCTGCGGCAGTTCGTGGCGCTGCAGGACGACATCACCGCCGACCCGCTGTACGACCCTGCGGACCCCGAGGCGTCCCGAGCGGTCTACTTCGTCGCCGACCTGCACGCGCTGACCGTCACACACGACCCGCAGGCGGTGCGACGGCGCAGTCTCGACCTGGCCCGCCTCTACCTGGCGCTCGGGCTCGACGCCTCCGTCGTCTTCCTGCAGAGCTCGGTGCCCGCCCACTCCGAGCTGTCCTATCTGCTTGAGTGCGTCGCCCGCACCGGCGAGCTCTCGCGGATGATCCAGTACAAGGAGAAGGGGCGAGGCGAAGCGACCACCCGGGCGTCCTTGTTCACCTACCCGGCGCTCATGGCAGCCGACATCCTGCTCTACGGCACCACGGAGGTGCCCGTGGGTGATGACCAGCGCCAGCACGTCGAGCTGACCCGCGACCTGGCTGAGCGCGTCAACCGGGAGTACGGCGGCGACGTCCCGGTCTTCGTCGTGCCCCGGGCGGTGCAGCCTCCAGTCGCCGCTCGCGTCATGGACCTGCTGGACCCCACGGCCAAGATGGGCAAGACGGCTGGAGCCAGCGGCGGCGTGATCCTGCTGACGGACCCGCCGGAGGTGATCCGTCGCAAGGTCGCTCGCGCGGTGACCGACAGCGACGGCGACGTGCGCTACGACCCGGCCGCGAAGCCGGGAGTGAGCAATCTCCTGACGATTCTGGCCGCGTGCCGTGACCTACCCGATCCGGCCGCGGCAGCGGACGGGATCGACGGCTACGCCGCACTGAAGCGGGAGGTCGCCGACGCCGTCATCGACACCCTGGCTCCGCTGCAGCAGCGGCTCGCCGCGACCGACGATGACAGCGTCCTGGCGGCCCTTCGGAGAGGTCGGGAGTCCGCACACCAGCTCGCCCTGCCGGTGCTCGCCCGCGCCCAGCAGGCTCTCGGGCTGCTGAGCCTGTCTCGGTGAGGTGCTGGACGTTCCGCTCGGTGCGCGGGAGAGCTGTTGGCGTTTCTGCCTGCTGCGTGCGGGGTCTGTTGGAGTTTCTGCACGCTGCGCCCGAGCTGTTGGTGCTGATGCACGCTGCGCGCGAGGACTGTCGGAGTTGCTGCACGCCCTGGCGTGCACCAGTGCCAACAGACCCCTCCCGGACCTCCAACAGCTTGTGCTGCCAGCCCTCCCGGACCTCCAACAGCTTGTGCTGCTAGCCCTCCCGGACCTCCAACAGCTTCTGCGGCCAGCCCTCCCGGACCTCCACCAGCTCCTGCGGCCAGCCCCGCTGCCACCAACGCCGCCGCTGCCAGCCAATCAGGGGTGACGCCTCCGCAGCGGAGGGCTCGTCAGCTGCCGGAGGCCAGCTCCCGGCTGCGGTCGCGTGCCGCCTCGAGCGCCGCGAGCAGCGCGGCGCGGACGCCGTGGTTCTCCAGCTCACGAATGGCGTTGATGGTCGTGCCGGCCGGCGAGGTGACGGCCTCGCGCAGCTTGACGGGGTGCTCGCCGGAGTCGCGCAGCATGACGCTGGCCCCGATCGCGGTCTGCACGATGAGGTCGTGGGCGACCGCACGGGGCAGGCCGAGCAGGATCCCGGCGTCCGTCATCGCCTCGACGAGGTAGAAGAAGTAGGCCGGCCCGCTGCCGGACAGCGCCGTCACCGCGTCCTGCTGCGACTCCGGGACGCGGATCGTGCGACCGACCGCGGCAAAGATCGACTCCACGCGCGCCAGATGCTCGTCGGTCGCGTGGGAACCCGGGGAGATCGCACTCATCGCGAGGTCGACGAGCACCGGCGTGTTCGTCATGACCCGCACCACGGGGGTGCCGGCAGCGAGCCGGCCTTCGAGGTACGACGTCGTCGTCCCCGCGGCGCCACTGACGACGAGCTTCTCGGCCGGCACGTGAGGGGCGATCTCGTCGAGCAGCGCGCCCATGTCCTGCGGCTTGACCGCGAGAATCAGGGTGTCGGCCCGCTCGGCAGCCTCGGCACTCGAGAGCACCTCGACGCCGTGCCGGTCCCGCAGCGCCTGCGCCCGCTCGGGACGACGGGCGGTCGCGAGCAGCTGGCTGCGGTCGCGGCCGGAGCGCAGCAGCCCTGACAGCAGCGCCTCGCCCATCTTGCCCGTGCCGAGCACGGCGACGACGTCACCCACGGCTGAGCAGCGACCGGGCGAAGAAGGTGAGGTTCTGCGGGCGCTCGGCCAGCCGGCGCATAAGGTAGCCGTACCACTCGGTGCCATAGGGGATGTAGACGCGGACGGTCTCGCCCTCACCGGCCAGGCGCTTCTGCTCCTCGGGCCGGATGCCGTAGAGCATCTGGTACTCGTAGCTGCCCGGGGCGCGCCCCTCCTTGACCGCGAGGGCACCGGCGATGGACACCAGCCGGGGGTCGTGCGAGGCGACCATGGGGTAGCCCTTGCCGGACATGAGCACCTTGAGGCAGCGCACGTAGGACTTGTCGACCTCGAGCCGGTCCTGGAAGGCGACGCTCTCCGGCTCCCGGTAGGCGCCCTTGCACAGCCGCACCCGGCTGCCCTCGTAGGCGAGGTCGCGACAGTCGGCCTCGGTGCGGTGCAGGTAGGCCTGCAGCACCGCGCCCACGAACGGGAAGTCCTGCCGCAGCTCCCGCAGGATGCCCAGGGTCGAGTCGGTGGTGGTGTGGTCCTCCATGTCGAGGGTGACCGTCGACCCAGCCTTGGCCGCGGCCTCGCACACCGTGCGGGCGTTCTCCAGCGCGATCTTCTCGCCGTCACCCGGCAGCGCCTGGCCGACGGCACTGAGCTTGACCGAGAAGTCCGCCTTGCCAGCGAGGCCGGCCTGCTCGAGGTGACGGAGCAGCTCGAGATAGGCGTCGCGCGTGGCCTCGGCCTGCTCGCGGTCCAGGGTGTCCTCGCCCAGGTGGTCGAGACTCACCGTCAGGCCGTCGTCGACGAGGGCGCGCGTCGCGGCAACCGCGCTCTCGGCTGTCTCGCCAGCGACATAGCGCTTGACGATGCCGCTCGAGACCGGCATCCGCGTCGTGAGGTTCTTGACCTGCTCGCTGCGGGACATCGACAGCAGGGCACGACGGAGCATCCGAGATACGCCTTCCGGTCCGACGGGCGGTGCCGTCACCGCCCGACCGGAGGCAAGGCTACGGGGTACGCCGCGGCAGGGTGGCGGCACCGAGGGCCAGGGCGGCCGCGACGCAGGCGCCGACGACGAGCAGGTCCCGAACGACGCCGTTCGTCACCCCGCCGGCGTCGGCTGTCCGCGTGAGCGCCTGCATGGCATCGACCGCGTAGGACAGCGGCAGCACGTCGGACACCAGCGACAGCACCTGGGGGAGCTGGTCACGCGGCTGCAGCAGCCCGCACAGCAGGAACTGCGGCAACACCAGAGCGGGCATGAACTGCACAGCCTGGAACTCCGTGGCCGCGAGCGCGGACACCGCCAGCCCGAGCGCCATGCCCAGCAGAGCGTCGAGCACCGCCACCACGACGAGCAGGACCGCCGAGCCGGCCAGGTGCAGCCCCAGCGGCCCGAGCACGAGGATGCTGGCGAGCACTGCCTGCACGATGGCGAGCAACCCGAAGGCGAGGCCGTAGCCGACGACGAGGTCGCCCTTGCCCACCGGCATCGTCAGCAGCCGCTCGAGGGTGCCGGAGGTCCGCTCGCGCAGGGTGGCGACCGAGGTGACCAGGAACATGACGACGAAGGGGAAGACGCCGAGCAGCGCCGGCCCGATGCGGTCGAAGACGACGGGGTTGTCGCGGTAGACCCACCAGAGCAGCGCCATCAGCACGAGCGGCACGACGAGAAGCAGCCCGACGGTGCGCGGGTCGTGGCGCAGCTGGAGCAGGACGCGCCGGGCGGTGGCCAGCGTGGTGCGCGCGGTCATGACGTGGCGGACTCCTCACTCGCGGACTCCTCACTCGCCGAGGGCTGCTCGCGCTGCGGCCGAGCTGCCTGGGCGTCGCGCCGCACGAGACGGAGGAAGGCCTCCTCCACGTCGGCAGCCCCGGTGGCGGCGAGCAGCTGGGGCAGGGTCTCGTCGGCCAGGACCCGTCCCTCCCGCATCAGCAGCAGCCGGTCGCACCGCTGCGCCTCGTCCATGACGTGGCTCGACACCAGGAGGGTGGCGCCGGCGTCGCGCAGGCGTGCGAACAGCGACCAGAGGTCCTGCCGGAGGACCGGGTCCAGCCCGACGGTCGGCTCGTCGAGCACCAGCAGTCGGGGGCGGCCGAGCAGAGCGACCGCCAGGGAGACGCGCGCTCGCTGTCCGCCGGACAGCCGCCCCGCCAGCGCCGTTCGGGACTCCCGCAGGTCCACCTCGTCGAGGACCCGGTCCACGGCGCTGCGGTCCAACCCGAGCACAGCCGCGAAGTAGCGCAGGTTCTCGGCGACCGTGAGGTCGAGGTAGACGCTGGGAGCCTGCGTCACGTAGCCGACGTCGCGCCGCAGCGACACGGCACCGGCGGGCTGCCCGAGGACGGTGACCTCGCCGGCGGCGACCTGCTGCACGCCGACGACCGAGCGCATCAGGGTGGACTTCCCGCAGCCGCTGGGCCCGAGCAGGCCGGTGATGGCAGCGGCCCGGACGTCGACGTCGAGGCCGTCGAGGACCGTCTGCCCACCCCGCCGGACGACGAGCCCCCGGACGTGGACGGCGAGCTCGGGCATAGCGCCCAGCATCCTCGCTAGGAGACGCCTCCGAGGTGCAACCGGGCGAAGGCGAGAGACCGAGCGAGCAACTCCTCCCGCTCGTGACGGTCGCGGGCGCGCCGGGTCGTGACCTCGACGACGACCTCACCACGCCAGCCGGCGTCTGCCAGCCACTCCAAGGTGGCGGCGCACGGTTGGTTGCCGTCTCCGGGCGCCAGGTGCTCGTCGCGGGCCGACCCCGACCCGTCGCCGAGGTGGACGTGCACCAGACGCGGCCCGAGAGCGCGGGCGAGCTCGAGGGCGTCCTGGCCTGCGGTCGCCGCGTGGGAGAAGTCGAGCGTGACGTGGTCGTACGGCTGCTGCACCGGGTCCCAGTCGGGGGCGTAGGCCGGCAGGACCCGCCGTCCCACCCGCCACGGGTACATGTTCTCGACAGCGAAGACGACTCCGGACTCGGCCTCAAGACGCGCGATGCCCTCAGCGAAGCCGGCCGCGTAGTCGCCCTGCCACAGGAACGGCGGATGCAGCACGACGGTGCTCGCACCGAGCGTCTGGGCCATGTCGCGGGAGCGCTCGAGCTTCTGCCAGGGGTCACCCCACACGCGCTGGCTGATCAGCAGCGTCGGGGCGTGCACCCCCACGACCGGAACGCCGTAGTGACGGCTCAGGCGCGCGATCGCCTGAGCGTCCTGGCTCAGCGGGTCGCCCATCACCATGATCTCGACGCCGTCGTAGCCGAGCCGGGCGGCGATCTCGAAGCCGGCTGTCAGCGACTCCGGGTAGCAGGAGCTCGTGGAGAGCGAGACGCGGCCGCTGCTCACAGCCCCTGCATCCAGTCCAGCCGCCGCAGGATCAACCCCTCCCGCAGCGCCCACGGGCAGATCGCGGCCTCCTCCACCCCGAGCAGCTCCATCGCCGCCTCGGCGACGATCGCTCCCGCGGCCAGCTGCGCGGCCCGCGTGCTCGACACCCCCGGCAGCTGTGCGCGCTTGCTCGCTGGCATCTCCAGCAGCTTCGGCACCCACTCCGTCAGCTCATCCAGGCGCAGCGCCCGTTCGGCGTAGACGCCCTCGCTCGACGGCGCCGCACCGGTGATCCGGGCGAGCTGACGGAACGTCTTGCTGGTCGCGACGGCGTGGTCGGCCGCGCCGACGGTGCTGAACGGGCGCAGGTCGCGGGCGATCGTCGTGCGGACGTGCTTGCGCAGCTTCTTGACCTCGCTCGACTTCGGCGGGTCGGCCGTAAAGAAGTCACGGGTGAGCCGGCCAGCTCCCAGCGGCATGGAGGCGACCGCATCGGGCTCCTCATCGATACCGCTGGCGAGCTCGAGCGAGCCGCCGCCGATGTCGAGCACGAGCAGGCGGCCGGCGCTCCAGCCGTACCAGCGCCGCACCGCGAGGAAGGTCAGCCGCGCCTCGTCGCTGCCGGGCAGGACTTCGAGCTCGGCGCCGGTGGACTTCCGCACGGTCGTGAGGATCGCCTCGCCGTTCGGGGCCTCGCGGATCGCTGAGGTCGCGAAGGCCAGAATCTCCTCGCAGCCCTGGTCCTCGGCCATCGCCATCGCCTCGCCGACGAACGCCTCCAGCTGCTGGGCCCCGTCCTTCGAGATCGAGCCGTCCTCGTCCAGCTGCTGAGCCAGCCGCAGCTCGCTCTTGTGCGAGAAGGCGGGCAGCGGCCGGGCGCCCGGGTGGGCGTCGACGACGAGCAGGTGCACGGTGTTGCTGCCGATGTCGAGGACGCCCAGACGCATGCCTTCACGCTACCCACGCCGCCGCACCGGCAGCGTGTCTACGCTGACCCGGTGCCCGAGGTGCCGCTCGACGTTCCCCGCGCGTGGGTGGAGTTCCCCGACCCCGACGACGAGGGCCAGGTCTTCCGCTGCGACCTGACCTGGCTGACCTCGCGCTACCGCTGCATCTACGGCGACGGCTGCGCCGGGATCTACGCCGACCGGCCCGATGACGGCTGCTGCTCCCTCGGCGCGCACTTCTCCGACGGCGAAGACGAGGCGCGGACCCTCGCGGCGGCTCAGCGGCTGACACCCGAGACGTGGGAGCTGCATCCGGCACGCACCTCCGTCGCCCCCCGCTCAGCCGCTCGCCCCGCTGCGCGCCGACCTGCGCGCCGGCTGTCCCGAGCGGCGCTGGCGGCCTACGCAGTCGAGGTGGAGGACTCCGCGCGCAAGACCCGCGTGGTCGACGGTGCTTGCATCTTCCTCAACCGGCCCGGCTGGCCCGGCGGCGCCGGCTGCGCCCTGCACCAGCTCGCCCTGCGCGAGGAGGTCGAGCCCCTGCGACTCAAGCCCGACGTGTGCTGGCAGCTGCCGCTGCGGCGGGCGTACCGCACCGTGGAGCGCCCGGACGGCTCCACCTATCTGGAGGTGACGATCGCCGAGTACGACCGGCGCGGCTGGGGACCGGGCGGCCACGACCTCGACTGGTACTGCACCGGCAACACCGAGGCCCATGTCGGCCCGCAGCCGCTCTACCTCACCAACGCAGCCGAGCTGCGCGAACTGATGGGCGACGCCGGCTACGCCGAGCTGGTGCGGCACTGCGAGGCGCACCTCGACACCGACGGCGCCCCCGTCGCGGAGCACCCGGCCACCTCCGCCGCTCGGCGGCTCGCGCTGCTCCCGATCGTGTCAGCCTGAGGTCTCCTCGTGTCCCTTCCGGGAGTTCGGCCCAGCCCCAACATCTGGCAGCACCCCGAGGTGTACGAGGCGGAGAACCTCGCCTTCGACCGGGACGCCGTGCTCGAGACGGCCATGGTGGAGCTCCTCGGCCGCGAGCCCGACGCCGGCTTCGCCGGACTGCGAGTCCTCGACGTGGGCTGCGGCTCCGGGTTCCACCTCCCCCTGTTCTCCCGAACGGCGCTGTCCGTGGTCGGCGTCGAGCCGCATCCGCCCCTGGTGTCGCTGGCTCGCCGGCGCACGCGTCGGCTGGCGAATGTGCGAGTCCTCGCCGGCACCGCCCAGCAGTTGCCGGTGCCGACGGCAAGCGCCGACGTCACCCATGCCCGGTGGGCCTACTTCTTCGGGCCCGGCTGTGAGCCCGGGCTGCGCGAGCTCGAGCGCGTCGCGGCACCCGGGGCAACGTCGTTCGTGATCGACAACGACGCGAGCCGGTCCACCTTCGGGCGCTGGTTCCAGACCTCGGTGCCGGACCACGACCAGGGGCGGGTGGAGGACTTCTGGGCGCGGCGCGGCTGGCAGTCGCAGTCGCTGCTGACGAGCTGGCAGTTCGACTCATGGCGGGATCTGGAAGCCGTGCTGCGCATCGAGCTCACCGGTGAGGCCGCCGACGCCGCTGTCGCCGAACTGCAGTCGCAGGTGCCGCCGCCGCTGACGGTCGACTACGCCGTGATGCTGCGCTGGCGGCACTGGTAGACGCTGCGCCAACTCGGGCCGCCTCAGGCCACCTCAGGCCGCCTCGGGCCGCCTCGGCAGACTGGGTCCACTTGGCAGACTGCATCGCTCCGCCGGTTCCGATCTGTCCTCGTGGGGCAGGACGCGGTCATGACGGCGGAGGTTGCGTGCGGGACGCAGGCCCGGCACGAGAGCCAGCACGAGAGTCTGTTCGCCGGCGTCCCGGCCCAGGGGGTCGAGTGCCTGCTGCAGGCCGCGCGCGCCGGGGTGTACCGCCCGGGGCCGCAAGAGGTACTCGCGGCGATGCTCCGAGGCGCACTCGTGGTCGACACCCGGACCGAGACGCAACGGGCCGAGCAGGGCGAGCTGCCGGCTGCCATCGTCATCGACAGGACCGTCCTGGAGTGGCGGCTGGACCCCACCTGCCCGTACCGGATCCCGGAAGCCGTCGACCACGACATCGAGGTCATCGTTGTCTGCTCGCAGGGCTACAGCTCGAGTCTTGCCGCGGCCTCGCTCCGCGCGCTCGGACTCTGGCGCGCCACGGACCTCGCCGGAGGCTTCGAGGGCTATGTGGCAGCCGGACTTCCGGTGGGGACAGGCCCGGCGGACGTCCGCCGCTAGACCCCTTGCGGCTCCGCGGCTCCGCGGCTCCGCCTCCGTCGCCCTCGCCAGTTCACGACTGATCGAGTCCGGCGATCCGCCGCAGCGCCATCAAGCCCTCCTGCAGGTGCCGCAGCTCGATGCAGGCCACGTCGCCGGACGCGCGCCCGAGCCGTCCTGACGAGCCGGGCGGCACCAGGATCCGGCGGTAACCGCACCTCACCGCTTCGCTGATCCGGGCCTCGAGCAGTCGGACGGGCCGGATATCGCCACTGAGAGCCACCTCGCCGATGGCGAGCACGTCCTCCGGCATGGGCGCATCCCATCCCGCGGAGGCGATAGCGAGGCACACGCCGAGGTCGCACGCCGGATCGGAGATCTTGGCGCCCCCCACCGTCGCGACGAACAGGTCGCGCTGGGCCAGCGGCAATCCCGACCAGCGAGCGGTGACCGCCGCCAGCATCGCGACGCGGCTGCTGTCGAGGCCGGTGACTCCGCGCCTCGGGTGCCCGTCCGCGGCGGGGACGACGAGCGACTGCACCTCGGTCAGCAGGGCACGGCGGCCGTCGATGCCCACTGTCACGCAGGTGCCGGGGACGGGCTGCTGCCGATGCTCGCGGAAGAGCAGTGAGGGGTCGCCGACCTCGCGCAGCCCGTCGTCGGCCTGCTCGAAACAGACGACCTCGTCGGCCGGCCCGTAGCGGTTCTTCGTGGCGCGCAGCAGCCGCAGCGACGTGTGCCGGTCACCTTCGAACGTCAGCACCGTGTCCACCAGGTGCTCCAGGGCCCGAGGCCCAGCGACGGAGTTGTCCTTGGTGGACTGCCCGATCAGCAGCAGCGGGATCTTCCGGGTCTTCCCGATGCGCGTCAGCACCTGCGTGACCTCGACGACCTGGGCGACTCCCCCCGCCCGCCCGTCGACGTCCGCCGACGCGACCGTCTGCACGCTGTCGACCACGACGAGGCTCGGCTGGTGGGCCTCGATGTGGCCCAGCAGCACGCCGAGGTCGGTCTCGTCGGCGAGCAGCAAGCTGTCGCTGCCCGCGCCCACGCGGCGGCCCCGCACGGCCAACTGCTCCACCGACTCCTCGCCGCTGACGTAGAGCACGGTCTGGCCGCGGGAGGCGAGTCGCTCGGCGACCATCAGCAGCAGCGTCGACTTCCCGACGCCTGGCTCACCGGCGAGCAGGACCACCTGACCCGGCACGAGGCCGCCACCGAGCACGTGGTCGAACTCGCCCAACCCCGTGGGGTCTCGGCGCACCTGGTCCGGTCCGATGTCGGAGACTCGCCGAGCGCCGCGCGGCGGCGCCGTCGGCGCAGCCTTGGCCCTCACCCCGGGCAGGGCGACGAGCGTGGGCGCCTCCTCCACTGTCCCGAACTCCCCGCAGCGCGGGCAGCGTCCTACCCAGCGCAGCGCCTCTGCGCCGCAGTCTCGACACCGGTAGCTCGGAGCGGTCTTGGCCATGCCGACGACGGTACGGGCCGGCCCTGACAGAGTCCGACCGCAACACACAGCCTCGCGGGCACTGCACCGTAGACTTCGCGCGGGCGAGGCGCCGCCAGCACCACTCCCGTCAGCACCACTCCGCCGAGCCGCACGAGGGGACCTGTGGCCCAGAGCCAGCCAGCCGGCAGCCAGAGCAGCACCGACGAGCTGCTGCGCCGCACCCTCGCCGCGTGCGCCCCCGGCACCGAGCTGCGCGACGGCCTCGAGCGAATCCTGCGCGGCAACACCGGCGCCCTGATCGTCATGGGCTGGGACCGCACCGTGGAGTCGATCTGCAGCGGCGGCTTCGCCCTCGACGTGGAGTTCGCGTCCACCCGGCTGCGCGAGCTGTGCAAGATGGACGGCGGCTGCGTGATCGACACCGCCAACAACAAGATCGTCCGGGCCGGTGTGCAGTTCGTGCCGGATCCGAGCATCCCCACCGCCGAGACCGGCACCCGGCACCGCAGCGCCGCCCGCGTGGCCCAGCAGACCGGGTACCCGGTGATCTCGGTGAGCTCCTCGATGCGGATCATCGCGATCTACCTGCACGACCTGCGCTACGTGCTGGAGGACAGCAACGCCATTCTCAGTCGGGCGAACCAGGCCCTGGCCACTCTGGAGCGCTACAAGCTCCGGCTCGACGAGGTCTCCGGCACCCTGTCCGCCCTCGAGATTGAGGACCTTGTCACGGTCCGCGACGTCGCTTCCGTGGCCCAGCGCCTCGAGATGGTGCGCCGCATCGCCAAGGAGATCGAGGACTACGTCGTCGAGCTCGGGACCGACGGCCGGTTGCTGTCGCTGCAGCTCGAGGAGCTCGTCGCCGGAGTGGAGCCCGACCGCGAGCTCGTGCTGCGGGACTATCTGCCCGCCGGAGGCGGCCGCGGCAAGGCGCGCACGGTCGAGGACTCGCTGGCCGAGCTCGACTCCCTCGACGGTGCCGAGCTGCTGGACCTCGCCTCGGTGGCCCGCGCCATGGGCTACGGCGCCGACCAGCTCGACGCTGCCGTATCGCCGCGCGGTCACCGCTTGCTGGCCCGCGTCCCGCGGCTGCCCGGCGCCGTCGTGGAGCGCCTCATCGAGCACTTCGGGACCCTGCAGCGGCTGCTGGCGGCTGGCATCGACGACCTCCAGGCGGTCGAGGGCGTCGGGGAGTCGCGCGCGCGCACCGTCCGCGAAGGGCTCTCGCGCCTGGCCGAGTCGAGCATCCTCGAGCGCTACGTCTGAGCGCGGCACAGCTCTGACCGTGGCCGACCGACAGCTCCCCGTGCGAGACCGACAGCGCCCTGCCGCAGCTGCACCGCGGCCCCCCGCGGACCTCGCGCTGCTGCAGGCCGAGCTGTCTACCTGGTTCGACGCGTGCGCCCGCGACCTGCCCTGGCGGGCACCCGACCGCACCCCCTGGGGCGTCCTGGTCAGCGAGGTCATGCTGCAGCAGACACCGGTCGTGCGCGTGCTGCCGGTCTGGCGGCAGTGGCTGGACCGCTGGCCGACGCCGCACGCCCTAGCGTCCGACTCCCCCGGTGAGGCCGTGCGGGCGTGGGGCCGCCTCGGCTACCCCCGTCGGGCGCTGCGGCTGCATGCCGCGGCCACGTCCATCGTGGAGCGGCACGGGGGACAGGTCCCGGACACCTACGACGACCTCATCGCCCTGCCCGGCATCGGCGACTACACGGCTGCGGCAGTCGCGAGCTTCGCCTTCGGCCGTGCCCACGTCGTCCTCGACACGAACGTCCGGCGCGTGCTGGCGCGTCTGCTCGCCGGCGAGGACCGCCCCGCGGCCCACGTCACCGCCGCCGAGCGCGACCTCGCCCGGTCGGCTCTCCCCACCGACCCGGACCGGGCGGCGCGGTGGGCGATCGCCACGATGGAGCTGGGCGCTCTGGTCTGCACCGCGCGGGATCCGGGCTGCGCCCGCTGCCCCGTAGCCGCCCGCTGCCGCTGGCTGCGAGCGGGGCGACCAGCTTCGGCGCTGCCTGCGCAGCGCACTCAGGCGTGGGAGGGCACCGACCGGCAGGCGCGAGGGCGGTTGCTCGCGGCGGTGCGGGCCAGCCGCGCGGCGGTGCACCGCTCCGCACTGGACGCGGCCTGGCCGGACCCAGCGCAGCGCGACCGGGCGCTGGCTGGCCTGGTGGAAGACGGGTTGCTCGAGCCACTTCCCGGCGAGCTCTTCCAGCTTCCCGCGTGAGGCCCGTCCGACCAGCCCGACCAGCCCGACCTGCCCGACCAGCCCGACCTGGCCGGCCAGCCCGCCCCGTCGGCACCATCACGCGCGGCACGACGGCCCCCAACCGGCTCCGGCGCGTCGACCGGTGGCTGCTCGACACCTACGCCGGCCTGCTGCGGCGCGCCGACGATCCCGTCGTCGTCGACCTCGGCTACGGCCGCGCCCACTGGACCACGACCGAGCTCGCCGAGCGCCTGGCTGTCATCCGACCGGATGTCCGCGTCGTCGGTCTCGAGATCGACCCCGCTCGCGTCGCCGCAGCCCTCCCCCACGCCCGGCCACCGCGGACGACGTTCGGGCTCGGCGGCTTCGAGCTGCCTCTCGACGAGCACCTTCCCGAACGCCGCAGCGGGGAGCCGGGCACCGTCCGCCCGCTGATCGTGCGCGCGTTCAACGTGCTGCGTCAGTACGACGAGGGCGAGGTCGCGCACGCGTGGCGACAGCTCACCTCCCGCCTCGCGCCGGGCGGCGTCGTCGTCGAGGGCACCTGCGACGAGACGGGACGCCTGGCGACGTGGGTCGACCTCGGGCCGCACGGACCGCGCACCCTGACCCTGGCCGCGCGCCTGGCCGCTCTGCAACGGCCCTCGGAGCTCGCCGAGCGGCTGCCGAAGGTGCTGATCCACCGCAACGTGCCGGGCGAGAGGGTGCACGCGCTGTTCGCGGACCTCGATGCCGAGTGGGACCGGGCGGCGGGATGGGCGTCCTTTGGGGCGCGCAACCGATGGCAGCAGACGCTGCAGGGGCTGCGGCAACGGGGCTGGCCGCTGGCCGGCCCGCAGACGCGCTGGCGTCCGGGGCAGCTGACGGTGGCGTGGTCGGCGGTGGCACCACGCGAAGGCGAGGCGGCCCGAGATCGACGGCCTGGATGACAGACTTCAGTCCAGATTCCGTCCAGATTCACTGCAGGTGCAACCGGCGGCGGCAGCCAGGAGTCATGACAGGTGTACCGACCGCACGGCAGGGCCCGCCGCCCTGACGACTCCTCACCTCGGGGGAAGCCATGTCCCGCCTGACCATCCGCCCGCTCGCCGCGGCGACCGCCGCCGTCCTCGGCGTCGGGCTGATCGCCGGTGGCGGCTACGCCGCGACCCAGCTGCTGGGCAGGGACGCGGCCGCCCCGTCGGCGCACGAGCAGTCCGCCACGGGCGCGACGTCCCAGGGCAGCCCGATCACGACGTCGTCGGCGGCTGATGGCTCCAGCAGCCCGACCAGCCCGACGAGCCCGACCAGCCCGACGACCACCGCGACCGGAGCGACAGGCGAGACCGCGTCGCCGACGGCCACACCGACCGACGAGCCGACCCCGGACGCGACGGTGGCCCCGGCCCTGTTCCGCCTCGACGACAGCGGCAGCAAGGTTCGCGACCTCGAGGCCCGGCTCGCGCAGCGGAAGCTGCTCTCGGTCCGCTGGGTCGATGGCACGTTCGGAACCGCGACCCGCAGCGGGGTGGTCGAGTTCCAGGCGGCCAAGGGCCTGGCCAAGACCGGTGAGGTGGACCAGGCGACCTGGGATGCGTTGCGAGCAGCGACTCACACGCCGACTCACGATGAGCTCTACCCGAAGGTGACGTCGGCACCAGTCGCGGGCGGCCGCCTGGACCCACGCTGCCTTGAGGGCCGCGTGCTGTGCATCGACAAGACGACGCGGACGCTCGCGTGGGTCGTGGACGGCTCGGTGCAGAAGCGGATCGCGGTGCGCTTCGGGTCGCAGTTCACCCCCACCCGCGAGGGTGTCTTCGACGTCTACCGCAAGGACGCCGACCACGTGTCCAACCTGTTCGGCTCGAAGATGCCGTACGCGATGTTCTTCAGCCGTGGCCAGGCGGTCCACTTCTCGAGTGACTTCGCGGCCCGTGGCTACGCCGGCGCCTCGCATGGGTGCGTCAACACGCGTGACAAGGGGGCCACGGCTTGGATCTTCGGGCAGGTGCACATCGGAGACGCCGTCGTCGTCTACCACTCCTCGCAGGTGACGAGCGCGCCCACGACGAAGAGTGCGACGCCGGCGCCCACGAAGTCCGCGACTCCGGCCCCGACGAAGACGTCAACCCCCTCGCCGACCAAGACCACGACGCCGGCTCCGACGAAGTCGTCGACCCCGACGGCCACCGCCTCCGCGTCCGCCAGCGGGTCGACCACGGTCGCCACCGGGAGCGCGACCGCGGCCAGCTAGGTCACGTCAGTCTGACGCGAATGCGCCGGAATCCCTTGCCCTTGCTCTCGACCTTGACCACCTCGAGGCCCCCGATCTGCCGGGTGGAGGCGACGTGGGTGCCGCCATCGGCCTGCACGTCCAGCCCGTTGATATCCACGAGCCGGACGACCTCGACCTCGGGCGGCACGAGGTTTGTGGCGGTGCGGATGATGTCGGGCAGCGCGAAGGCCTCCTCACGCGGCAGCGAGTAAACCGTGATCGCGCGGTCTGCCTCCACCTCCCGGAGGCAGGCCGCGCCCACTGCGTCCCGGAACCCGTCCGGCACCTCCGGCAGGTTGAAGTCCAGCCGCCCCTCGAGCGGCTCCATGTTGGAGCCGGTCACGAGGGCGCCGAAGTCGCGGAAGACAACGCCGGAGAGCAGGTGCAGCGCGGAGTGCGTGCGCATGAGTGCGGTGCGACGCTCGTCGGCAACAGCCGCCGAGACGGTGGTGCCGGCCGGCGGCAGCGGGTCGCCGTCCTGCGGGAGCAGGTAGAGGTCCTCGCCCTTGCGGGCGCCCACGATCCGGGTCTCGACGCCGCCCCACAACAGCGTGCCGTGGTCGGCGGGCTGACCGCCGCCACCAGGGTAGAAGGCCGAGCGGTCGAGCACGATCCCGTCCGGTGACGACTCCAGAACGACGCCCTGCCACTCCCGCAGTCGCGCGTCCTCGAGCTCGAGCCGGATGGTGCGTCCCAGCGTGTCCGTCACGGCGAGCACCCTAGTTCGGGGTCAGTCGGTGGTGTTCAGGAAGCTGGTGAGGACCTCGCGGGTGCGTGCCCGGTGGCGCCACAGCAGGCCGCCGGGCGGCAGCACCACCAGGGTCGCGTGCGGGAGTGCAGCGGCAAGCTCCTCGGCGACCTCCACCGGGTGTGCCTCGTCGTCCTCTCCGGCGAGGACGAGGACATCCGCTGTGACCGCGCGGAGCGCCGAGCCGTCGGGCACAGCGGTCTGAGACGGCAGCGCGCGCAGCGCCCGCCCGACCGGGGTGCCGGCGAGGCGACGGGCGCGGCGGCGCGTCCAGACGACGACGTCCGGCCGGTCCCTGAGCTCGGCGGGCTGCTCCAGCAGGAGAGCCGCCACCAGGGCCTCCACGTCGCGCTCCTCCACGAGTTGCGCCAGGTGCTCGAAACGGCGCAGGGCGGGTGCGTGACGCGGGCGGTCGAGGACGGCGGGCATGACGAGAGCGAGCCGGCTGAAGCGGTCAGGCTGCTCTGCCACGAGCGCCGTGAGTGCTCCGGCTCCCATCGAGACACCGAGCGCCTGCCGGGCACCGACGGTGTCGGCGACCGCCACCGCCTCACGGGCCAGGGCGGGGTAGGTCCACTCCTCCTCAGGGGCGGCCGAGGCCCCGTGACCGCGGAAGTGCAGGAAGGCACGCGTGCCACCCACCCCCGAGGCGAAGGGTCGGGTCTCCTCGATGGAGTTCGCGAGCCCGTGACAGAAGAGGGTGACGGGGTCGCCAGCTCCGAGCACCTGGTACTCGAGGTCGTAGCGCAGGTGGTCGTCGCCTGACAGCAGCAGGCGGTTCACCAGGGACCGTAGGGCCCCTCGTTGCGGCCGTTGCCGCGGCCATTGCTGCGGCCATTCACCGCCCGCAGCGCCGGCCGGACGTCGACGAGGTAGACGATCGCCGCCACATCGCCGGCCAGGCTCAACAGGCTGGTCGGGTCCGGGTAGGTGACGACGTGGAACGCCAGTCCCAGCCCCAGGAAGATGAGCCAGAGGGTCTTGCTCTGCTTCCCGGCGGCTGGGAACGACGGCGTCGAGTAGCGCAGGGCGTCGACGAGGGCCACGGCCTTGGCCACCAGCAGCACGACCCAGAGGACGAGTGCCACCAGCAGCGGGATCGCGAACAGGCTCACGGCGACAGCCTAGGCGCCGGACGGGGCGACCGTGATCACTCGCCGAGCTTCTCCGCGGCACCCTCAGCGGCGGCAGCGGCGTTCGTGGCGGTGGACTTGGCCGTGCGGGCGGTCGACCGGGCCCGGCGGACGGTGGCCTTGGCCTGACGCTCGGTCCGCTGCGCAGCCGGCTGCTCCTCGACCTTCGTCACGAGGGACTTGCCGCGCTCGGCCAGCTCGTCCACGACGACAGCGGCGCGGGAGCTCACGGTCAGCGCCTCGCCGATCGCCCGCACCGGCAGGGACTTCGCCTGCTGGCCGACCTCGGCGGCGCGCTGCTGCACGACCCGCACGAGGGCGCGGGGCTCGACCGAGCGCAGCGGCGCGACCCGCTCGTCGGCCTGGGCGCGCAGCCCCTGCAGCCGCTGCGGCAGCGACCGCAGCTCAGCGACGGCGAGGTCGCAGGCACCGGCCGCCACGTAGAGCGCCTTGCTGGTGGACAGGGGGTTGTTCTTGAGAGCACCGCTGTTCTTGAGAGCACCGCTGTTCTTCAGAGCACCGCTGTTCTTCAGGGCTCTGCGGAGGGCGGCGACGTCGAGGGGAAGGATGGGGGCGGCCATGACGGCTTCCTTTCAGTGGTTGGTCAGGCGTTCTCGGGTCAGGCGTTCTCGCGGCAGAACGACTCGTAGATGTCGACGAGCACGCGCTTCTGCCGCTGGGTCAGCCGAGGGTCGGCGAGGATCGCGGCGGTGACCTGCGGGTCGGAAGGCGCGCCGTCGCCGGGCTCCTCGAGGATCCCCGCGCGGACGTACAGGGTCTCCGCGGAGATTCGCAGGCCCTTCGCGATCTGCTGCAGGATCTCGGCGGACGGTTTGCGCAGCCCCCGCTCGATTTGGCTGAGGTAGGGGTTCGAGACACCCGCGAGCTCCGCGAGCTGACGGACCGAGATCTGGGCGGCCTGGCGCTGGTCGCGGATGAACTCGCCCAGGGTGCCGAGGCTGGCCTGCGCGGTGTGGGCTGTCTCGCTCAGCTGCGAGGACAGTCGCGACACCGGGTTGCTGGCCATGTCCCCATGGTGCTTGCAACTGTTAGCACTATGCAAGCCCGAGCAAGCAGTTCGCGGGGTGAGGCCGCCCACACTCGTGATGCCCCCGGCCCGCGGCCCGCGCTGTCCTCATTCCGCATGTGCGGCTACATTGGGGCTCCATGATCCGCAGGTTCGAGAGTGGACGCGGGTGATGAGCCGCTTCCGCATCCGGGAAGCCGCGGCCCTGCTGGGCGTCAGCGACGACACGTTGCGGCGTTGGGCGGACGGCGGCCGCCTCGCCACCGAGCGAGACGACGCCGGCCGGCTTGTCGTCGACGGCGCGGAGTTGGCCCGTTTCGCCCAGTCCGTGGCCGAGGGCAGCCCCACCCCGGCGACGGGAGCGAGGTCAGCCTCCGCGCGCAACCGGCTGCCGGGCCTGGTCACGCGGGTCGTGCGCGACACCGTCATGGCGCAGGTCGAGTTGCAGGTGGGTCCGCACCGGGTGGTGTCGCTCATGAGCCGGGAGGCAGCCGACGAGCTGCAGCTGGAGCCGGGCGTCCTCGCCGTCGCCACCATCAAATCGACGAACGTCGTGGTCGAGGTTCCCGACGATCCCTTTGCCTCCCCCCGCGGCAGCCACTGATGCGCCGTTCCCTGGTTGGTCTCGCCCTCGCAGGGCTCGCCCTCACCGGGTGCGGCGCCGAGGGCGCCGGCGCCGGCAGCGAGTCCGCGGCGAGCAGCCCCGCTGCGTCGTTCGCCGATCAGGGGGCGGCGCTGGACGGTGACATCACCGTGCTCGCCGCAGCCAGCCTGAAGGAGTCGTTCACGCGACTGGGACAGCAGTTCGAGCAAACGCACCCGGGCGTCCACGTCACGTACAGCTTCGGAGCGAGCTCTCAGCTGGCGCAGCAGGTGCTGGCCGGCGCCCCCGCGGACGTCTTCGCCAGTGCCTCGGTGACGAACATGAGGCAGGCCGTCGACGGCGGCGCCGTCGACGCTCCGCGCAACTTTGCGGCCAACGAGATGACGATCGTGACGCCTCCTTCTGACCCAGGCCGCGTCGGCTCGCTGGCCGACCTTGCACGGGCGAACGTCAAGCTCGTGCTGTGCCAGGTGCAGGTGCCGTGCGGCGCCACGGCGGCCAAGGTCTTCGCCACCGCCGGCCTGACCGTCCACCCGGTCAGCGAGGAGCCCGACGTCAAGGCCACGCTCACCAAGGTCACCCTCGGCGAGGCCGATGCGGCGGTGGTCTACGTCACCGACGCCCGGGCCGCGGGGACGAGAGTGCGCACGGTCCCGATTCCGGCCGCTGACAACGCCTCGACGACGTATCCCATCGCCACGGTGGCGCAGTCGGCACATCCCCGGACCGCCCGCGCCTTCGTCGACTGGGTCCTGGGCGAAGCGGGGCAGCAGGTGCTGCGCGCGGACGGCTTCGCGCCCGCACCGTGAGCAGGGGCAGGACGCCAGCAGTGGGAGTTTCCGCAGCAGCAGACGTCCCCGCCGCAGCAGCGTCGACGGCGCGCGGGCCGGCAGCTCTCCGGGGCAGCGTGCCGGCTGCACTGGCGGCTCCCGCAGCGATCGGAGTCGTGTTCCTGCTGCTGCCGCTCGCCGGCCTGGTCGTCAAGGCGCCGTGGCCGCGGCTCGCCCCGCTGCTGACGAGTACAGCCGCCCTCGACGCGCTGCGGCTGTCGCTCACCTCCGCCCTCGCCGCAACGGCGCTGTCCCTGGTGCTCGGCGTGCCGCTGGCGTGGGTGCTCGCCCGCACCGCGTTTCCCTGCCAGCGCCTCGTGCGGGCGCTGGTCACTCTGCCGCTGGTGCTGCCCCCGGTCGTCGGCGGCATCGCGCTGCTGCTCGCCTACGGCCGGCGCGGCCTGGTCGGAGCTCCCTTGCAGGCCGTTGTCGGCATCTCGATCCCCTTCACGCCGACGGCGGTCGTGCTCGCGGAGACCTTCGTAGCGATGCCGTTTCTCGTGGTGACGGTGGAGGGGGCGCTGCGCAGCAGCAACCTGGGACTCGAGGAAGCGGCGGCGACGCTCGGCGCGGGGCGCCTCTATGTCCTGCGACGCGTGACCCTGCCTCTGGTCGCGCCCTCGCTCGCAGCCGGAGCAGTGCTCTGCTTCGCTCGGGCGCTCGGGGAGTTCGGCGCGACCCTGACCTTCGCCGGCAGCCTGCCCGGCCGCACCCAGACGCTGCCGCTCTTGGTCTACCAAGACCTGGCAGCCGGCGACTCCGACGCTGCCATCGCGCTGAGCCTCGTCCTGCTCGCAGTCTCGGTCACCGTGCTGCTGTCGTTGCGCGACCGCTGGTGGGGCAGCTCGCGATGACAGCAGGTCGGAACGGCGGTCAGGCCAGCCACGAGCCGCGTGACCGCGCGCCGGTCGGGGCGGTCGGAGAGCGGCACGGCCTGCACGCGCGGGTGGTGGTGAGGCGCGGCGCCTTCGAGCTGGATGCCGAGGTGTCGGCGGCACCGGGCGAGATCCTCGGAGTGCTGGGACCGAACGGCGCCGGCAAGACCACGCTGCTGCGGGTCCTCGCCGGTCTCGAGCGCTGCACCGACGGGCTGGTCGAGCTCGACGGGCGCATCCTCGACGCAGCCGACGCAGCCGACGCAGGCGACGCCGGCGGCATTCGGCACGCGCCGCGCACGTTCGTGCCGCCGGAGCGGCGGGAGGTCGGCGTGGTCTTCCAGGACTACCGGCTGTTTCCGCATCTGAGCGTCCTCGACAACCTCGCCTTCGGTCAGCGCGCCCGCGGAGCCGACCGCGCGGGCGCGCGTACCTCCGCGAGGGAAGCCTTGGTCGCGGTCGGCCTGGCAGGGCTCGAACGCCGGCGTCCCGGGCAGCTCTCCGGCGGCCAGGCGCAGCGCGTCGCACTGGCTCGCGCCCTGGTCGCGCGGCCGCGACTGCTGCTGCTCGACGAGCCGATGGCTGCGCTGGACGCCGCCACCCGGCTCGAGGTGCGCACCGAGCTGCGCCAGCGCCTGGCCGGCCTCGACATCCCGGTCATCCTCGTGACGCACGACCCGCTGGAGGCGATCGTGCTTGCCGACCGCCTCGTTGTCCTGGAGGGCGGCCGCGTCGTCCAGGTGGGGACACCGGCGCACGTGGCCCGTCATCCCGCGACCGACTACGTGGCGCGGCTGATGGGGCTCAACCTGCTGCGCGGGCGCACACGCACACTCGACACCGGCCTCACGGTGGTCCTCGACGGCGGCGGCGAGGTGGCCTCGGCGGGGTCGCCCGCCGGCGACGGCGAGGAGGCGACGGCGGGGACCACCAACGACGGCGTTCGGACCGGCGAGGACGTGCTCGTCGCCGTGCGGCCTGCCGCGATCACCGTGCACGAGCAGCGCCCGGGGCCCGCCAGCGCACGCAACGTGTGGCCGGCGCGGGTCGTGGGGGTGGAGCTCATCGGCGAGCGGGTGAGGCTGGCCACCGCCGGGCCCCCCGACCTGCTCGTCGACGTCACCCCGGCTGCAGTCGCCGAGCTCGGGCTCACCCCGGGCGCGCAGATCTGGTGCAGCGTGAAGGCCACCGATGTGGTGGCCTACCGCGCCAGCGTCCGGACTCCCTAGCGGGTCGCGAGCCCCAGGACCTGCCACCCGCAGTCGGGGAAGCCAGCAGCTTCGGCGACGCGGGCCGAGGCGGTGTTGTCCGCCGCGTGCAGGTAGGTGACGACGAAGCCGCGGGCGACGAGAGCCCGGGCAGCCTGCGCGACGAGCCGCCGGGCGAGACCGCGGCCACGGGCGGCCTCCTCGGTCCCGACGGACAGCTCGTGTCCGAACTCGTCGTGTCGCTTGATCCCGACCCCCGCGACGTAGGCGTCGTCGTCCATCACCACGAGCACGTCACCGCCGAACGGCTTGAGCCACTCCGGCACCCGGTCGTCGTGAGCGGGCAGCCAGCGGCCGACGTCGGGCAGCTGCTCGGCTGAGGCCGGGTCGTCCGACCAGCGGAAGACGCCGGCGAAGACGAAGCCCTCGCCGAGGGCCTCCGGCACCCGGCGCCGCAGCTCCTCGGCCTCCAGCGTGACTCCGACGGGCAAGCCGCCGGCCTCGAGGCGCTGGGCGAGCGCGGTGCTGACCCCGAAGACCCCTGCGCCGGTCTCGTCGACGACTCCGACCGCGTGCCGGGGCTGACCGTCCCACCCGGGGCGGCCCAGCCGCGCAGACTCGACCAGCTGCACCCCGTCCCCCGCCGGTGGCCACTCCCCCACCCACCGCCGCAGGTGCGCGGTGAGCCGGGGGACGGGGACGGCGGTCAGCGGCGACCCCGAGGGCTCGCCCTCGATGTCGTGGTCGAGCTCGGGCAGGCTCACGCGGTGACCTCCTTGCGCAACGGCTGGAAGCCTCGCAGGCGGAGGCTGTTGCTGACGACGAACACGCTGCTCAGGGCCATGGCGAGGCCGGCGATCATCGGGTTGAGCAGGCCGAACGCCGCCAGCGGCAGCCCGGCGACGTTGTAGGCGAACGCCCAGAAGAGGTTGCCCTTGATGGTGCCGAGGGTCCGGCGGGACAGCCGGATGGCGTCCGCGGCGGCGAGCAGGGAGCCACGCACCAGGGTCAGGTCGCTGGCCTCTATGGCGACGTCGGTCCCGGTGCCCATCGCGAGACCGAGATCGGCCTGTGCGAGGGCAGCCGCGTCGTTGACGCCGTCTCCGACCATGGCCACGATCCTGCCCTGCTCCTGCAGGCGCCTCACCTCGGCCACCTTCCCCTCGGGCAGGACACCGGCCACCACGTCATCGATGCCCACCTCTGCAGCGACGGTGCGAGCAGCGCGCTCGTTGTCCCCGGTCAGCAGGACGGGTCGCAACCCGAGGGCGCGCAGCTCGCGGATGGCCGCCGGCGCCTCCGGCTTGATCGTGTCGGCAACGACAACGAGTCCGCGGACCTCCCCGTCCCAGCCGACCCACACGACGGTGCGACCGCGCCCCTCCTCCTCGGCAGCGCGGACGGCGAGCTCCGAGTCGTCGTCGACGTGCTGCGACCAGTGGTCGGCCAGCCAGCTGCGGCGGCCAGCGGTCACCGCGTGGCCGTCGGCCACCCCGCTGACACCCAGCCCCTGGAGTGAGGTGAAGCCGTCCACGGGAGCGAGCGGTGCAACCTGCTGAGCAGCCCGCGCGATGGCGGCCCCGATGGGGTGCTCGCTGGCAGCTTCGACGGCACCCGCCAGGGCCAGCACTTCAGCCGGATCCCCGGAGGGAGCCGCGACGACGTCGACGAGCGACATCCGTCCGGTGGTCACCGTGCCGGTCTTGTCGAGGACGACGGTGTCGACACGTCGCGTCGACTCCAGGACCTCGGGCCCCTTGATGAGCAGCCCGAGCTGGGCTCCCCGCCCGGTGCCGACGAGCAGCGCGGTGGGCGTCGCCAAGCCGAGGGCACAGGGGCAGGCAATGACGAGCACGGCGACAGCGGCGGTGAAGGCGGTTACGACGGACCCCCCGACGACCAGCCACGCGACGAGCGTGACCAGAGCGAGCCCGATCACGATCGGCACGAAGACCGCGCTGACCCGGTCCGCCAGCCGCTGCACTGGCGCCTTGCCCTGCTGAGCGGCCTCGACGAGCCGCGCCATGGAGGCGAGCTGGGTGTCGGCCCCAATACGCGTCGCCTTGACGAAAAGCCGCCCGCCGGCGTTGACAGTGCCGCCGACGACGCTGTCCCCCTGGGACACCTCGACAGGTACCGGCTCGCCGGTCAGCATCGACTGGTCGACGGCGCTGCGACCATCGATGACGACGCCGTCGGTCGCCACCTTCTCTCCCGGGCGGACGACGAAGACGTCACCGACCCGCAGGCGCGCGACGGGGATGCGCACCTCGGCGCCGTTCTCCAGGACCGTGACGTCCTTGGCGCCCAGCTCCAGCAGAGCGTGCAAGGCGGCGCCGGAGCGGCGCTTGGCACGTGCCTCGAACCACCGGCCCGCGAGGAGGAAGACCGTGACCGTGGTGGCGACCTCGAGGTAGAGCTCTGTGCCGGCAGCCATCGAGCGCTCCGGCAGCAGCGAGACGGTCATCCGCATGCCTGGCTCGCCTGCGGCACCGAAGAACAGCGCCCACAGCGACCAGAGATACGCGGCGAGCACGCCCACGGAGACGAGGGTGTCCATCGTGGTGGCCCGGTGACGCAGGTTGAGTGCGGCGGCCCGGTGGAACGGCCACGCCCCCCACACCGCGACGGGAGAGGCGAGGGTGAGCGCCAGCCACTGCCAGTTGCGGAACTGCAGCGCCGGGATCATCGACAGCGCGAGCACGGGCACCGTGAGCGCCGCGGACGCCAGGACGCGGGTGCGCAGCGAGGCCGCGTGCGCCTGCGCTGCCGCGTCCTGCACCGTGAACCCGTCGCTGGCCACGACGCCGTCCGCGTCGGTGGAGGCTGCCTGCCGTTGCGGCTGCGGGAGGGCAGCGGTGTAACCCGTCCGCTCCACTGTCGCGATGAGGTCCTCGACGCTCACGGTCGGCGGGAAGCTCACGGCCGCTTTCTCGGTGGCGTAGTTGACCGTCGCGGAGACGCCGTCCATCCGGTTGAGCTTCTTCTCCACCCGCGCCGCACATGAGGCGCAGGTCATGCCCCCGACAAGCAGCTCGACGGACTGGGCCGGCTCCAGTGCGGTCACGGAGTGTCCTCGAGCTCGTAGCCGGCCTCGTCGACCGCCTCGCGCACGGCGTCGGGCGCCAGCGGTGCAGCGCTGCGGACCGTGACGGCCGAGGTGCCGCCGGCGACGAGGTCGACCTCCACCGACTCGACGCCCTCGAGTGCGGTGAGCTCCTGCGTGACGGCGGAGACGCAGTGGCCGCAGGTCATGCCCTGGACGCGGTAGACGGTGGTGATGGTGTCGCTCATGGTGTCCTCCGGTTGGTGTGCGGTCTCGACGCTCAGCTGCGCACGAGCCTGGCGATGGCGGCGGACGCTTCCTTGACCTTGGCGTCCGCCTCGGCACCCCCCTGGGCGACCGCCTCGGCGACGCAGTGAGAGAGGTGCTCCTCGAGCAGACCCAGCGCAACGGCCTCGAGAGCTCGAGTAGCGGCCGAGACCTGCGTCAGGACATCGATGCAGTAGGCGTCCTGCTCGACCATCCGCGCGAGTCCACGGACCTGCCCCTCGATCCGGCGCAGCCGCTTCAGGTGCGAGTCCTTGGTGTCGTGGTAGCCAGGCATGCTCATGCCAGCACTGTACCCCCGAGGGGTATTCCTCACGCCTCGAGGTCTGCCGCACGGGCCGACACGCGGGAGCGCCCGGCGCAGCCCGCAGGTCACGCCGCTGGCCCAGTGGCACGCTGGTCGCTGCACGCTTGGCTCCAGCAGAAGGGCACACCGTGAGTGGCTTCAAGAAGTTCCTCTTGCGCGGCAACCTCGTCGACCTGGCGGTCGCGGTCGTCATCGGCGCAGCGTTCGGCTCGGTCGTGACCGCGCTCGTCGAGGACCTCTTCACCCCTTTGATCGCCGCGATCGGCGGTCAGCCTGACT
>JBQCDV010000103.1:0-28973 GCA_051960855.1 Actinomycetales bacterium | reverse complement strand
CTCGCCATCGCGGATGCGCAGGACGCGGAGACGGTCTCCGTCATCGGCTTCTCAGCGGGCAGCGGCTACGCGATTGCCGCGGCCGCCCTTCGCCCTGACCGCGTCGTCTCGGTCGCGGTCTGCGGAGCGAATCCGCCGTTCGTCCCTGGGACGCCGTGGTACGACCGGCTGTCCGATGGCGAGCGGGAAGGTCTGCGCCTCGCTCCCACCAATCCGGCGCGGGCCAGCGAACTACTGGCCAAGCCGGACCAGGAGATGTCACGCCTCTCGCAGGAGGCCGACGACGAGACGTTGCTTCGGTACTGGCTCGGGCACATGGGTCCCGCCGACCAGGGCTTCGTCCAGGACCACCGTGACTGGTTCCTGGCGTCGCTGCGCGAGTCGCAGCGGCCGGGGCAGCGAGGTTGGGCACGGGACAACGTCGTTCGGATGCCGGAGTGGCCCTTCGACCTGGGCGCCATCGAACGCCCCGTCACGGTCTGGTACGGCCGCGAGGACTTCTGGCAGCCGGTGACGTGGCTGCTCGAGCACCTCCCCACGGCCTCGGCGCACGTCCTGGCCGGGCGGGGACACATGGTGCTGTTCGCCGAGCCGGCGCTGGTGCTGCGCGAGCTTGTCGAGGGTGCCGGGGTGGGGTCTTAAGGCTGAGGCGTGCTGTCGCTCTGCCAGGTGCGACCTTCGTCGTGGGTCGACCAGAGCTGCAACGGGCCGGCTCCCCTGTCCTGCGCCGCGAGGTAGAGCTCCTTGCCGTCGGCGACGATGCCGGCCGCGCGCACGCCCGTCGCCGGGGTGCAACCAGCGGTCGGTGACGCGGTCGTGGTGGCGCGCGCAGTGATCGCGAGGTGCGCCAGGGTGAGGCACGAGGCGTCGCCGGAGAGGGACCAGACGGAGGTGGCGTCTCTCGCAGCAAGGCCGACAAGGGCTGGCAGGCGACTGACCGTCTTCCACGACGAGCCTGCTGACGTCGTGAGCGTGATGGTGCCGTCGCCGCAGGCAACGACAGCAGTGGTGGCAGAGACTGCTGACAGCATCTGCGGGGGTGAGGCAGCAGGACAGCCCGCGTCGGTGTCCTGCTTCGGAGCGTGCAGTCCGGGCTTCCCTTGTGAGGTGAGCAGATGCCACGCGCCCGAGGTAGATGACCCGCGCGACCAGGTGTGCCCACCATCGGCGGTCGTATAGAAGCGTGGGCGGCACGTCTCGTCGGCTGCGACGACCCACCCGCTGCGTGGACCGGTGACTTTGACGCGCAGCACGGTCGGGGCTGGAAGGGACGTCGCGACCCAGTTGGAGCCGATGTCGTGCCAGAACGGGTGCGACTTCTTCCCGCATGCCGTTGTCGAGGTCGTCAATAACAGCGACCCGTCCTGCTCGTCCAGGAGCAACGATGCGACAGCAGCAGCCGCGGGTGCTGGTGAGCTTGTCGGTGCTGTGGAATTCGCGTCCGTGGACGCGGTTGCGGCATCGCCGGACGTTGTCGCCTGCTCGGTGACGTCGACAACGGACACCGGCGCCGGAGAATGCGGCCGTAGCGCAAGACCCGCGAGCGCCACGTCAACGACGACAAAAGCAGCGAGCGCGATGCTGCGCCAACCGGCCTTCACCGCGCGTCAACTCTGGGGACTGGCACGTCCCGACGATATCCGCAGGGGCGCGCCAGTCCTCAAATTCAGGCGCGCTGCTTGCGACGCGTTGTCGCGACGACGAAGCCGGCACCGAGAGCGACGAGGCCGCCGCCCATCCAGACCGCGCCAAGGCCGCTGCCGCCGGTGCGGGCGAGGTCGGCCCCACTCACGCTGCTAGCCGTCACTCCGTCGCCACCGCCGCTCGTCGACGCGCCGCCGCCACTCGCGTTCGCCGCGCCTCCGCCGCCGAGGTTCTTACCCGCAGCCTTGACGGTGACGGCAAGGGAGGCGCCGCCGCACACGGACACGGTGTAGGAGCCGGGCTTGGTGTAGCGCACGGGAAGCTTCGTTTCCGTGAGTTGCAGCCCGGTCGCGGAGCCCGTGCGGCCATTGCCGCTGGCGGCGATCGAGCCGGTGGTGGCGCCACAGTCGTAGGCGACGACGGTCCCCGACTGGACCTCAGCCCTGGGGGAGATACCGGTCTTGTTGGCCCCCGGGTAGACGACACCAGGGATCACGACAACGGCGGCACCGTCGTTCTTGGGCGGGTAGTTGCCGTCGGCCATGGCGGGAGCTGCGACGAGCGTCCCTGCGACAGCAACTCCGAGTGCGACGGCCGCGCAGCGCGCAGTGTTCATCGAGGGCATCCCCATCCGCGAGTACGAATTCCAGGCGCGGAGGACGCCACAGTTTCAGACAGTTTCCCCCGTGCAGGGAGCACGCTGCCGCAACCCCGGCTGCCTGTCAAGGCGGAGTCGGGGCTGCGGCCACTGCGTGAGACGCCGCGACGCGTGAACGCCGATCAGCGACGAAATGTCCCTATTTACGATGCGCTGCGAGCCTTCCGGCTCGTCATGACGACGAATCCGCCGCCGACGGCGATGAGGCCGGCACCGAGCCAGATCGCGCCCAGGCCGTTGCCGCCCGTGTGCGAGAGCTGGTCAGCCGGCGCGCTGGCTGAGGCCGCGCCCTTGACGGTGAAGTCGTAGGTCAGCGACTCGCCGTTCGACGCCATGTGCACGCCGGCGCTGAGCCGTCCACCCCCGAGGTTCATCGCACTGGCCTGGCCGTCGCTGGAGAACGTCACCGAGTAGTGGCCGGGCTTAGTGAAGCGCACAGGACCGTAGGTGGTGGTTTGAACGCAGTTGAACGACCCGGCGTTTGCAGTGCCGCTCGGTGCGTGGATGACGACAGCGAGGTGAGTGCCATCGCCGCAGTTCAGGCTGAAGAGGACGGGCCTGTTTGCTGCCGCCTGTGCCGGAACGTGCGCGTTGTCGGAGGCAGGCGGGAAGTGGCCGGTGAGCTTCTCAGCCGCCGCACTGGGACCGCCGACAAGCACCCCGGTGATGACTACCTTGGTCTGACCCGAGTTGCCCGGGGGGTAGTCCGCTGCCACGGCCGGCGCGGCCACGGCCAGCGCGCTCACCGCCGCTGCTCCAACCGCTGCCAGGACCCGACGCTTGCTCATTACAGATGTCTCCCACCGTTATGACCGGAATTGCCCGGCGCTCTCCCCGACGCGGGCCTGATGATCTTGCAGCATGGCATGCCAGAGGCCCGTTAGTGATCACTTCGGCAGACCGTGTCTGGCACTTGAGTGTGCGAGCGCAGATTCTTCAAGCCACCGCAAGAGAGACCGCGACAGACCCCTACGAGCAGGCCGGCATCGACACCGACACGTCCGCGGGACGCACCAGCGGCTGCACGGGCACCAGGGGCTTGCCAGCGGCCCGAGCGGAGACGGGCTCCTCGAGCGACCACGTCACAGTCACGGTCGCGGAGGCGGGCACGTCCACCATCACCTGAAACGCCGGATGCCCCTGCTCGACGGCCTCGGCAAACGTGGCGCTCCGCCCGTTCACGCGCAGATCGACTAACGACGCCCCCGTGGTCGCGTAGAGCGTCACCATCAGCCGGTTGTCGTTGCGCTTCAGCCGAGGCGTCCCCGCCGGCGGCACCCCGTCGACGTAGTCCGGCAGCGGCGTGCCGGGCGCGACATCGGAGTGCAGTTGCACCGATACCTGCGTCTCGCGGGTCCCGTCACTGCGTCGGCACGCCGAGCCCGTGTAGGAGATCCGCCGGTCGAGGTAGTAGTCGAGCTTCGTCCCCTTGGCGTTGACCACCGACACCATCGCGAACGGCGCAGCGGTCTGCGGCAGCACACCGGCGAGCCCGGCCGACACCAGCGAGCGCTCCTCGTTCGCCCGCGTGCTGTAGACCATCAGCCGGCGGTCATCGACGCTCTCCCCGAGCGCCTTCACCAGCGACCGCGCGTCCGTGTGCCCCGAGAACAGCGCCGAGATCGACGCCGCCGACACCTCCAGCAGGTACGCCTTGCGCTCATCGTTCTTGTCAGCCGAGGCAAAGCGGGCGTACGCCTCGGACAACGTCTTGCGCACCACGTTGTCAGCGGTGATCTGCTCCCCGTCCGGCAGCGTCACAGGCCCGGTGACCCGCAGCAGCCGCGACAGCACGATCGGATCGACCGCGATGACCCCGTCCAGCTGCTGCCCCCGCTGCTGCTGCCACAGAGCCAGCCAGATCTTCGCGGCATACGGGAAGTGCGGGCTCTCGTTGGAGTTGACCCACAGCGCCGGGTCGTCGTTGTAGAGCGCCTCGAAGTCCGGCCCCAGGTCGATCGGCATCTGCCGGACCGTCTCCAGCGAGGAGTCGCTGCCCTGCCCGACCAGCGAGATCCGCCCGTGATCGGCCTGCAGCACCGCATACGCGCCGAGCAGGCCACCCGTCCCGCGGGACTCCGCCGGGTTCTGGAACGCCACGAGGTACCGCCGCACCCCCGACTCGCCGAGCATCGGCGGAGCCAGCCGCGCGGCGAGGTCGAGCCCGCGCAGCGAGGTCTGCAGGTCGGCCAGCTGCGCCTGGAAGCTCGCCACCGGCCGCGCGACAGCGCCGAGCATCGCGTCGGTGTCGAGGGCGTCGACCGATTTCCGAACGCCGTCCACCTGGCGCAGCGCCGTCGTCAGCTGCGGCGACACGCGGGCCATCGGAGCGAGATCCAGCCGGGCGCCGGCGACCCGCAGCTGGTCCGGCTGCAGTGTCCGCGCGGCCGCGATGAGCGGGGGCAGCACCCGCGACGCCAGCACATCGGCCTGCGCCGCGGTCACGCTCACACCGTGGACGCTGGCCCCGACCCACGGCAGGTGCGCGGCAAGCCGCCACACCGGCCCATCCGTGCTCGTCCTCGCCGCCGCGGTCTCACGAGCAGCGTCTGCAAGCCGCTGCGAGGCCGCACCCGTGTCGCCGTTGAGCGCCGACGTCTTGGCCGCGGTGAGATCGGCCTGCGCCGCCAGCAGGGCCGACCGCGCATGCAGCGCCTGCCACGCGGTGAACGCGGCGAGGCCGACGACGACCACCACCAGCGCCAGCACGGCCAGCCCGACCAGGCGACGAGAGCGGCGCGAACGGCGATGCGAGGGCTCGGGCGCGTTCACGACGCGCCCGCCTCACACGAGAGCAGACAGACGGACAAAGCGGTCAGCGGTGACGCCCGGCCGCGCGACGCAGCCGGCTCTCGCGCTCACCGCCCGACGCACCATCCACCGCGTGCCCGTTGGCCGACCCCTCCGCACCTAGCCGGTCCCGACGAGCGGTGTCATACGACGTGCGGCCCGGCGCCCCGCCGCCGAGACGGGGCCGGTTGGCATCGGTGCCGTAGTCGTAGTCATACGAGTAGCCGTAGCCATAGCCGTACTTGCCGGTCTTGGCCGGGATGCGGTTGACGACGGTGCCGAGCAGCTTGGCGCCGACCTGCGAGAGGGACTCGGCGGCGGCCTCGAGCTGGTCGCGCCGGGTGAAGCCGTGGCGGGTGACGAGCAGCGCGCCGTCCTCCTTGGCCGCGAGCACCGAGGCGTCGGTGACCGGGAGCAGCGGGGGAGCGTCGAGCAGCACGACATCGGCGCGCGCCGACAGCCGGTTGATCAGGTCGGTCATGGCCTGCGAGCCGAGCAGCTCCGACGGGTTCGGCGGGATCGGCCCGCTCGGCAGGATCTCCAGGGGCAGGCGCCCCCACGGCTGCAGCAGGTCCTCGACCTCGGCCTGGCCCAGCAGCGCGTTGACGACGCCGACGCCGCCCTCGAGCCCGAAGTAGTCGGCGGTGCGCGGCCGGCGCAGGTCGGCCTCGACGAGGATCACGCGGCGGCCGGACTCGGCCATCGCGATGGCGAGGTTGCAAACCGTCGTCGTCTTGCCCTCACCAGGCATGGCGGAGGTGACGACGATCGTGCGCAACCGGGTGTTGACGTCGAGGAACTGCAGGTTGGTGCGGATCTGCCGGTAGGCCTCCGACCGCGGGTTCTTGGTCGAGGGGTCCTCGACGACGAGGGGCCGGCGCGGGGTCGACGGGTCCTCGGGCACGACGCCGAGCAGCGGAGCGCCGGTGTGCTCCTTGACCTCCTCGGTCGAGCGCACAGTGGTGTCGAGCGTCTCGCGCAGCACGGAGACACCCACACCGATGGCGAGACCGACGAGCAGTCCGAGCGCCAGGTTGATCTTGGGGCGCGGCGAGACCGGCGCCACCGGGGGAGCCGCCTGCTGCACCACGGTCGCCTTCACCAACGGCTGACCGCCGCCGTCAGGGGTCTCGAGCTTGCGCACGACGTCGGTGAACTGCGCGGCAACGGAGTTCGCGATCGCAGTTGCCTGCTCGGGCGACTTGTCGGTGGCGGTGACGTTGAGCAGCACCGTGTCGAGCGGGTTGTCGACCGAGATCTCGTCGGCGAGCTTCTCCGGAGTGGTGTCGAGCCCGAGCTTGTCGATGACCGCTTTCATCACCGGCGCCGTGGTCACGACGTCGGCGTAGCTCTTGACCCGCTGCTGCGTGAAGTTGCCGCCCTGCAGCGCGCTGCTGATGTCCTCCCCGCTGCGCGCAGAGATGAAGAGCCGCGCGGTCGCGCTGTACTGCGGGGTCGCGACGATCGTGGCGACGGCAGCACCCGCGAGCCCCAGGAGGGTGCAGAGGGCCACGAGGCGCCACCGCTTGCGCAGGATCCGCAGGTAGTCGCGAAGGTCCACTGGTCCCCGAATCTGCTCGACTGCTTCGGCGACTTACCGTATCGCCAGGTCCTGCCGATACCTGAAGTATCGACGCATCCTGGCCCCAACCGGCAATCGGCCCCTACTCTGTTGCCATGACAACGGGGGTTGAGGGGCACACGCGTGCCCAGACCGAGGTGGGCATTCCGCCGCAACCACACACGATCGGCCCGAACGACGCAGCTGTGGCTGACGTCCGCGACGCGGTGCCGGTGCCTGCCCGACCGCGGGTGCACCCGCTCGTCCGCCGTGCAGTCCTGGTGGATGCGGCGGCTGTCGTGACCGCTTCCTACCTGGCCTACCTGATCCGCTTCCGCGCGCCCGACCGCGCGCACAGCCCGCTCTACGAGCTGGTCTGCCTCGGCATCACCGTGCTGTGGATGGCCCTCCTCACCGCCTCCAACGCCTACGACCCCCGCATCATCACGGGCGGCAACGAGGGCTACAAGCGACAGGCGCTGGCGACGGCACGGGTCTTCGTGGCGATCGCACTCGTCAGCTACATCGGGAAGCTGCAGCTCGCGCGGATATTTATCTTCATCGCGCTGCCCCTGGGTCTGGTGCTCCTGTTCATCGGACGCTGGACTGTCAACCGGTGGCTCGCCCGTCAGCAGGCCACCGGACAGCTGCTGCGGCGCGTGTTGCTCGTGGGCGACGACCTGCCGGTCGCAACGCTCGCCACGCGGTTGAGTCGCGACGGGCAAGGGTTCACCGTTGTCGGCGCCTGCTCGACCGAGGCGATGACCGAGGTGGCGGTGCTCGGGACGCCGCTGGATGCGCCGGCCCTGGCACGGCAGCTCCAGGTCGACACGGTCATGCTCGCCGCCAGTTCCTCGGTGGGCGCCGACCTCGTCAAGCAGATCTCGTGGGGCCTCGAGGGCTCTGGAATCGACGTCGTCGTCGCGCCGGCTCTGGTCGATGTGGCTGGTCCAAGGCTCACGATGCAGCCGGTCGCGGGCGTGCCCATGCTGCACGTGGAAGAGCCGGAGTTCGTCGGCACCAAGCGGGTCCTCAAGCGCGCCCTGGACCTGGCTCTCGCTGGCGTGGGCCTCGTGGTGTTGTCGCCGGTGCTACTGGTTCTCGCGATCGTCGTCAAGACGACCTCGCGCGGACCGGTGTTCTTCCGGCAGGTCCGCGTCGGCGCTCACGGCGAGACCTTTCGGGTGTGGAAGTTCCGCAGCATGCACGTCAATGCCGAGGAGCGGCTCGCCGAGCTGCAGCAGCTGAACGAGGCATCTGGTCTGCTCTTCAAGCTCCGCGAAGATCCACGTGTGACGAGCGCCGGCCGCTGGATGCGTCGCTATTCCCTGGATGAGTTGCCACAGCTCTTCAACGTCCTCGGCGGATCTATGAGTCTTGTCGGCCCGCGCCCGCCTCTGCCGGTCGAGGTGCAGGCCTACACCGACACAGTCAAGCGGAGGCTGCTCGTCCAGCCCGGCATCACGGGTCTCTGGCAGGTCAGCGGCCGCTCCGACCTCTCCTGGGACGAGGCCGTGCGGCTCGACCTCTACTACGTCGAGAACTGGTCGATCCTGCTCGACCTCATCATCCTGCTGCGCACTGTGCGGGCCGTCGTGCGCTCACGCGGTGCGTACTGAGGGCGGGGCGGTGGCGTGGGTGGGCTCGCGGTCTGGCAGGCGCTGCGCCCCCCCGCCGCGCCTGCCGGACGCACAGCGGCTCTCTTCGGCCACGCCGCTTCCGCCGCGTAGCAAGCTGCAGACGCAAGCAATCACACCGCCTCCCGTCGAGCGGGTGTCAGTTGTCGACGGAGCGGGCGAGGTGGTCGCAGTGAATGCGTGGCCGCTGCACCCACATCATCGGAATTCTGTGACTTACTTGACCAGCATCGCTTCCGTCGCCCAACCTCGTGCTGCTTCGCAAGCGGTTACGGGGGTTGTCGACATGCGGGTCGACGGATCAGTCGGCTCACCTGGCGACCCGACTGCGAACGCGACGCCTGGGCGTTTGCATAGGAACTTGCGCGGACGAATGTCCAGCAGCCCATACCGAGAAGCCCTAGGGGCGCAATGACGACGATCGCCATCTACGCCTGGTCAGGTCAGGGCAATATCGGGGACCAGTGGTTGCTCGAGTCTGCGCTCGCAGCCCTACCAGTCCAGCAGGTCGTTCACGTGACCGAAAGAACCAGCGAGGCACTCAAGAAAGGCACCGACAGCGGTCGCGCAATTCAGTGGCCAGCGCCGCGCGTGCTCGACTCGGCGCGTTTCCATCGCGCCATGCGGGAAGTCGACGCACTGCTCTTAGCCGGTGGAGGGTGGCTTGCTGGTGATCAAGGTTACCGGTCGCCCAGCCGCTGGGCTTATCGTCTAAGCCAAGTCCCGGTGCCGATTCATGCGCTCGGTCTCGGACTTGGCCCCTTTCCCTCCGCCGCGGCCGTGAGTCTTGGCAGCATAAGCACTCGTCGACTAAAAACGCTCTCAGTGAGGACCGCGGCAGACGCCTCCTGGGCCAGGCAGCTCGGACGATCAGATGCACGGGTAACGAACGATCTCACCTTTCTGAAAGACGTGACGCGTGAAGACGCCGCCCGGCCGCGACGTGGGGTAGTGATAAGCATGCCCGCGCCTCGGTCCCATTGGTGGCAGGCGACTCCGCGCGAGTATCGCGAGGCGGTGCACTCTCTAGCTGCACATTTGGCATGCGGGGAACCAGTGTCCTTCGTCCACTTCCAACACGGTCACTTGGGAGATTCAGAATTCTGGGAGGGCGTTGATAGAAGCGGCCCGACCACGATTGAGGATGCGCTCACGGAGATTCGGGGGGCCCGAGTCGTCCTTGCTGGTCGCCTGCACGCGGCCCTAGCGGCCGCTCGAGTCGGCACCCCGAGCGTCGTGTTCGGGTACCATCACAAATTCGACCTCTTGGGGACGCTGGGGTTACGACCGCGACACATCAAGCAACTGCTTCTCACTCCACCTGAGCGTATCTCTCCGGAAGTTGCTGACGAAATCAGTATCGCGACCGAGATGAGAATGGTTCGCTCAGACTTTGCCAGGGAGATCGCCACGATCGTGACGGCGCCGTGAAAATTTTATGTGCCACTCGCCAGATCGTGTGGGGAGGAGGTGAGACGATCCTTGTCGACATCATGGATGAATCAACGTTACGAGGCCATCAAGTCTCCCTGCGTGTGCCCGGTTTCTCGGAATTGGCGCGGAGACGTCCTGATCTGGTCGTCCCATTCTCTGGCCGCGCAGATCTGCTGATTGCCAACGACTTCCGTTCACTTTGGAGAAATGCGTCACGCGCGAAGCGCCGAGTGTTCATATGCCATGGGTGGTGGCAAGTAAGCCGAGCTCGGCGCGGCATCTGCCACTGCTTACGCGCGCCCGCATTCCCTATATCCCGAAGCGTTCGAGACGCAATGATCGATCACGGTTGGCGACCGCCGGACGTGCTTCCCATCGGCCCCAATCCGCAGCGCTTCCGCCCTCCGACTCTGGAGGAGTCAATCACTTGCCGAAACAAATTTGCTCTCTCGCACGAGAGGCCGGTGCTCGCATGGGTAGGGAGATTCCAGGATGTCAAGCGGCCCGAGATGTTTATTGCCTTGGTTCGTAAACTCGACTTCCAGGGACTGATGATCGTGCCGCCTGGCGTCAAGAGTTCTCAGGAGAGAGAAATTCAGCGCATGATTCTCGACAGTGCGGGTTCCCATCTTACCGTCATTCCTGGAGGCACAGCACTCGAAGCTTACTGGGCTTCCGATGCGTTCGTCAGCACGTCTCGATTCGAGTCACTTGGGATGGCGATGCTCGAAGCGCAATCCTGCGGCCTGCCAGTCATTACAACTGCTACGGGTGGGCCCATCGACTTCGTGCGGCCACCTGGAGTAATCCTTGATTCTGACGCAGATGTCGCGACTCTTGCGGGAGCCGTGGTGAGCGCGCTGAATGAAGGCGGGTTGCCCTGCAGCCCGTCTAACCTGAGCGAGCGGAGCCCAGCTGCGGCGCTGGACGCGATATTGGCGGCCATATGACGAGCGCGCTCTATCTCTTCGAGACCTCGAGCGGACAAAGAAACGGCGGCTCTATCCGTCGTGAGGGCCTTCTTGACGGTCTTCGTGCGGCGGGGGCCAACGTCACCCTTCATCCCCTCACTTCCCCTTGGCCAAAGCGCTCCATGGTCAGACGTTTTTCGGGGCAGGGCTTGGCGGTTCTCCAGACACTTGAACCGGCGGCTGACGTCCTGATCGTCGAGGGTCTCGCTCTTGCGCCAGTCGTGCGCGCGGGCGTTAAGGCGGGCAGGAGAGTCGTGTGGGATCTCTGCGATAGCTGGCCCCTGAGGTATTTTAGCCAAATTCAGAGCGGGGACGTCTCGGCACTTGCGGGTCTCTTAGCCTCGGTGTCGCTCGTGCGCTGGGGGGCAAGGAAGGGGGTGGTGGCGCTCTACATCTCTGAACGAGACGCGCGAGTTGATCGCTTCTTCAGAGGGGGAGCCTCCACATTCATCGTACCGAACGGAACCCGGTCTCTCGTTACAGAATCCCACTTAACGGCTCCCTTGCCTCGACGAATCGTTATGTTCGCAGATTGGAACTATCCCCCTAACCGGCAGGGTCTTAAGTGGATTCACCGGGCCGCGGCCAGCCGACAAATACGCGTCGACCTATACGGCTCAGGTGGCGAGATGCTTCCCAAGACCTCGTGGTACCACGCACGCGGTTACGTGCCCGACCTCGGCAAGGTCCTAGCAGATATTCCGGTTGTTGCTGCACCTATTGTGTCCGGCGCTGGAATAAAGAACAAGGTTCTTGAGTCAGCGGCGACCGGAATGCCGGTTGTTACGACTCCTGAGGGTACACGCGGGATGGTCCCGGTGCCCCCCTGGGTGGCCATCGAGCGTTCTCCTCAAGGGTTTGTAGCCAAACTGCTTGAATGGTCGTTCGTCCCTCCGAGGCCAAGCCGAGAGGAAGTCGATTCCTTTTCGTCCGCGCATTCTTGGGATCACCAAGTTCAGCTGCTGGCCCGCCTAGCTTCGCTTAACAGTGTGGAGTGAAAAATCTTGGGCGAGATCGCTGTCACGGCCTTCCTCGGTGCGAGTACGCTTGCGATCGGCTATCTCGCCGCGTCCGATGGAAGCAAAGGGGCTTTGGCGCTCGTTGCGGTCGTGACGTTCGGTGTGGTTTGTCGTAAACCCATACTCACGTTGCCCGTCGTAGTGACATTCTTTTTGGTTACTTCTTGGGAGTCACCAACTAAGCAGGCACTCGGTCTACTCGCGATTGCGTCGTTTGGGTGCCTATCGCAGATCGCCGCGAACAGCGTTCGTTGGCCACCGTTGGCCACCGCGATCTCTCTCGCAATCCTGCTCTTCCTCCTGGTCGAGTACGTGCAGATCTCAGGATCGACGGACGTCTTAAGTCGTCTAGCGGCAATCCTGGCCAGCTTCCTGACCGTGCCCACGGTGCTCGGAAGTGGAGAGAGATCCTGGACCGATAGTAGGCGCCTGATCGCGGCGATGACGGTTATCGGCGCGGCTGAGTCCGCGATCGGTCTAGCGCAAGCCATGGCGCATAGACTCATCCTGCCGTCATGGATATACCCTGCAGGAACCGCGCAAGCGTGTGTCGAAATACCTGGCTTCTTCCGCGCGACAGGAACGCTTGGGCACCCGAATGCCTTGGCCTTGACCTTAATTATGACACTTCCCTTTGCGCTGTACGGGGCAGGAACATCTACGTCCGCTAAGCGGAAATGGCTAGCAGCTGTCGTTCTCATCGCTGTCGGATGCATTGCAACCTTGAGCCGATCGGGATTTCTCGCCCTTGTGGCGGCTGGCCTCTGCCTGGCGCTTCTGCCCAGCAAACGGCGTAGTCACCGACGAGCCGCTGCACTCGGATTCCTCTCGGCCGTCGCGGTCCTCGGCATCATTGGTCCCTTCGCCCGCCTAACGTCGACGCAAGACGTGAGCGTTCGTGACTCAGGTAGCGACGCTGCGCGTCTCGCGAATATGGGGGCGGCCTTGAGGAACTGGCTCACGGCTCCGATTACGGGGCACGGTCTGGGTACAAGCGCCGTCCTTGGCGTCGATCAGGGCGGTTACGCGGGACTTGGCGCTCACAACACATATCTCGATATCCTTGAGGGTGGCGGCGTCGTGCTTGCGCTCCTACTGCTGTCTCTCGGACTCACGGTGCTTCGTCGTCCCCTAAGAACTCATTGGAAAGTAGGAAGCCCGCTCTTCCTGATCGCTCCCCTGGTGGTGGTTACGGGGCTCTTTGAGACTCTGCTTCAATCCGGTTTTGTCTGCATGATATGGGGCGCCTTCGCCCTCCTTGTACGACTCCAGCCAGTACTCGAGTCCTCGCCACATGCTCTGCAAGACCGGTCTGCTGCGGATCGTGCAACTGAGGGGACCACTATCGCATGAGAGTGCTTGAGGTCTACGATTCAGTACCTGCGAGTGGCATTTCCCGTTGTGTCGAGTTGGTATCAGTGGGGCTGCGCCAACGAGGACACTGCGTAGACCACGTCGCGATCGGGAAGGTCGACGCGGTGGGGACTAGAGGGATGGGAGATCGTTTCCCTTCCAAGACTCTTGCTGGCTTAAGTCATTATGTCCTATCTCTCCGTCGGGTCGTTCAAAGCAACGCTGTGGACGTGGTTCATGCCCATCATCGATACTTGGCTCTCGCTGCGCGGATGGCAACTATCTCGATGAAGGTTCCGATCGTGGAACACGTCCACAGCGAATTCCTCGATCGCAGGCTTATCTCGTTCCGTTCGGATGTCACCGTCGCGCTCTCCCCGAAGCTTGCCGGGGACTTAGCAGCGCGCTACCCGCATCTGCGTGGCCGAGTCACCGTGTGCCGAAATGGCGTTCATCCGGATGAGAACCCGTCAGACATCATCGCGCTTCCTTCCGGAACCATTGTAGGTGTGGGCCGAGCCGAGGGAGATAAGCACCCGCGCGACTTCGCTAAAGTGGTACAGACCTTGCGGCGCTGGGGATATGACGTGCAGGGCGTGTGGCTTGGGGAAGGTCGAGAATCTGCCGTGCTCTCACGCGAACATTCCGACTACATGCGCTTTCCCGGCAGGGTGAAGGATGTGAGGCCATGGATGCGAGGTTCAACAGTCATGTTGAGCACCTCTACGCGAGAGGGTGTCCCCTTCGCGGTCCTCGATGCGATGGCTCTCGGTGTGCCGGTCGTAGCGCGTGACGCCGGCGGCCTAGGGGATCTCTTAGATGAAAAGGTAGGGTTGATACTGCCCAAGGAGTCGAGCGTCGCAACACTTGCTGCGGGCGTGGCGCGTGTTATGCAATCGGAAGAGTGTCGGCTTGCGCTTGGGCGTGCCGCACGCGCCAGAGTCCTATCGGCTTGGTCCGATGAACAGATGGTCGAGTGCATGGAAAACATCTTGAGCGGTGCTGTTGCTTCATGCCGAGGGTAGCCGCGGTAAATGTTGACCTCCTGACGATGGACGGTCTCGTCGAGTCTGTGGTCCGCACCGTCTCGCGGCGTGAAAGCCGAGTGTTCGTCGGTTTATATGCCTCGTTGGCGACTAAACTCTTGCTAGACCGTAGTTACCGAAGACTCGTACGAGCGTCCCAGGTCTATCCGGATGGAATGGGTGTAGTATGGGCCCTTAGGCTGCGGGGCTTTAGCGTGCCCGAGCGCCTTGCGACGACCGACATTGTTTGGCCGTTTCTCTCTCTTGCCGAGGAAATGGGCTGGCGAGTCCTTCTCTATGGCGGCCGCAAGGAGGTCGTCGAAAGATTGCGCGAGTTGCTACTTCGTTCGTTACCATCTCTCAAGCTTGTCGGAGTTGTTGACGGCTACACGCACCTGCCGCCCAACAGAGCCTCCGCGTTACGTCCCCATCTGGTGCTCGTGGCCCGTGGTGCCCCTTTGCAGGAATCGTGGGCGCATGAATTCGCCGCTTCCTACCAGGGCGCTGCCATACTTACTTGCGGGGGGTTGTTCGACTTCCTATCGGGTTCGTCCACTCGTGCTCCAAAGTGGATGCAACGTAACTCACTGGAGTGGCTTTATAGAATACTCAGAGAGCCATCGAGGCTCACTGCGAGGTACGTCCTGGGAAACCTACTGTTCGTGGCGTGGGAACTCGCGGCCGGAGCGGCCCGGTTTTGGCGGCGGGGGGCGGTCATTGTCTACCGCAAGGTCCACAAATAGTCGAACTACCATGGCGTCAGTTCGTCTTACCTCCGCGTCGAGCGCTCAGCGACCGGCCGGTTGGGCTGCTGCCACAGTCGGTAGGTGCGCGCGGCGATCGGACAGCCCTGCTCGCGCAGCACCCAACAGACCGACTCGACCGCGTGCCCCTGGCTTCTCATGGGGGACTGCTGTCGGTTGGGGTTGACGTCTCGTGCGAGGGCCGTAGGTCCTCGGGAAGGATGTCGTTGTGCCGCAGAGGTACCCGTTGGAGTTCAAGCGTGATGTGGTCCGGGTCGCCCGTCGTGGTGATCTGACGGTGCCCGTGGTGGCTCATGACTTCGGGGTCGCCGAGGAGTCGGTGCGGCGCTGGTCGCGCCAGGCCGACATCGACGATGGGTGCGTGAGGGGCAGACGAGCGCGGAACAGTCGGAGCTGGTGGCGCTGCGGCGTGACAAGCGTCGGCTGGAGATGGAGAACGAGATCCTGCGGCGGCCGGCGGCCTACTTCGCCGCGAGCGATCTCCCAAATTGAGGTTCCCGCTGGTTTCTGACCTGGCCGCCGAGGGGTTCCCGGTGCGGTTGACTGCGGGGTGCTCGGGTTCAGCGCGCAGGCCCTCTTCACGGATGAGCGTGGGTCGGGATCGTTAGGCCGCCGGCGATGAGGAGCATCCGGAGGCGGTAGTTGTCTCGGTTGCGCAGGCCGCGGGCGATGCGGCGTTGGAGCTCGATGAGGCCGTTGATGGCTTCGGTGCCGCCGTTGCTGGCGCCGTCGGTGTCGAAGTAGCCGAGGAACTCGCTTCGCCATCGGCGTAGCGTCGCGCCGAGCCGGGCCACCTCTGGGATGGGGCAGGTGGGCAGGGTGGCGATGATTTTTTCGGCGATGGCCCGGCCCGCGGCGTGAGTGCTCTGGTGGTAGGCGGCGCGGACCTGCTGGGCGCACCGGTAGGCGAGTTCGACCTCGACGTGTTCCTCGCGGGCGGTGAAGGCGGCGTGGAGACGGGCACGTTGCCGGTCGCTCAGATGCTCATGTCCGGCTCGCAGAATATTCCGGATCCGGTACAGAGGGTCGTCCCGGCGGCCGCGGTGGCCGGTGGTGTCCTGCTGGACGCGTCGGCGGACGTCGTCGACGACCTGGGTGGCCAGTTTGACGACGTGGAAGGCGTCGAGCACCGAGCGGGCGTCCTGCAGCTGGTCGTCGATGGCGTTCTTGTAGCCGTGGAACGGGTCCAGCGTCGCGATAGCCACCTGGGAGCGGAACGTCTCTCCGCGCTCGGTCAGCCAGTCGCGGTAGGCCTGGGCGGAACGACCCGGGACCAGGTCCAGCAGTCGAGCACGGACCTGGCCGTGCTCGTCGCGGGTGAGGTCGACCATGCCGGTCAGCTCCTTCGGGCCGCGCCCTCCGTGCTCGACCGGTGTGGTGGACACGTGGTGCCACACATGCTCGTCGACCCCGAGGATGCTCACGCCCTCAAAGCGGGACTCATCCGCGGCGGCGGCGGCCAAAATCGGCTTGATCGAGGTCCACACCGTGGCCCAGGACGTTCCGAGCTGCCGGCGGACACCATTCACGGACGCGTGCTCGCGGCGAATCTGCTCGATGGCCCACCGGCACGCCCGCACCGTCAGCCGCGCCCGGGGCGCCGCCAGCGTCTCGTCCTGCTCGATGAACGACCCAACCGGGCAGCCCGGGTCGGGGCATACCCACCGACGCTTGCGCCACCGGATCCGCACGGGAGCACCGAACGCGGGCGCATCGATGAGCTCGGCCTCGTCCCGGCCATGACCGCGGGCGACCACCCCGCAGGCCGGGCACCCCATCACGGTCTGCGATGACTCCACCGTCACGACGAGTCCGCCGCGGTCGTCACGCTCGGCCGCGGTCACGTGCAGCCCTTCAATCCCGAGGATCAGATCGCAACGAGCGCAGTAGCCGCCAGAGGCAGGGCAGCAGACCCTAGGGTCATCCATGTCGAGGTCCTTGAGATCAGATGAGGTAGAAGTCCTCTGATCCTCGGGGGCCTCGACCCCTTCCCCCGGCAACCACTCACGTCAGCGCGTCGCGCCCACACCCACGCTCATCCGTGAAGAGCCCCTATTACGCGTGGCAGTCAGCTCGGGTCAGTGCGCGCGACCTCGAGGACGCCTACCTCACCAATGCCCTCGTCGATGCTCACGGCGACGATCCGAAGTTCGGTTACCGGTTCCTGGCCGACGAGCTCGCGAGGCTCGGCGAGACCGTGGGTGAGCGGCGGGTGTAGCGGCTGTGTTCTCGGCAGCGCCTGTGGTCGGTCACGGTGCGCAAAGGCCGAGTTGGCAGCGGGAAGACACCGGGGCCGGCGGTACACGACGACCACGTGCAGCGGAACTCCGCCGCTTCCGCGCCAGACACGGTCTGGGTCACCGACATCACCGAGCACCCCACCCGCGAGGGCAAGCTCTACTGCTGCGCGATCAACCACCTTGTCAGCAACGTCGGCTACGCCATCGACGAGCGAATGACCGCCCAGCTGGCCGTCACCGCACTGCGGACGGCCGTCGCGCGACGCCAGCCGCGCGGGGTCGCGTTGATGGTTCACAACGACCGAGGGGTTCAGTTCCGAGCAAGAACCTTCCGAGCGGCGCTGGCTGCCGCCGGCCTGCAAGGCTCGATGGGACGGGTCGCCTCCGCCGGCGACAACGCGGCCATGGAGTCCTGGCACGCGCTGCTGCAGAAGAACGTCCTGGACCGACACCGCTGGCCCACCCGCGACGAGCCACACCAGGCCATCGTGTTCTGGATCGAGCACACCTACAACCACCGCCGCCGGCAGCGGGCACTCGGCAAGCTGACACCAGTCGAGTACGAACTTGCCTTCACCACGAAAGCCGCAGCCGCGGCATGATCACAACTCACACGGCGTCAACCGAACATGCGGCAGTCCCATCGCCTCGACTGTGCCGACCTTCCGGGCGGGTGCTCACCGCGGCGCTGTCTCCGCTGTTGGCCGGTTCTGACACGGCTCACACCGGGCTGACGACGCCGGCGGGCGGCGCGCTCACCTCGCAGGCCTCGCACCCGTGGGCCTTCGTCAGCTGATGGTGCGTTCAGGCAACCTGGTCGAAGGAGGCGGTACCACACCAACCTCTGCTTCGGCACTGCGGGAAGTACGGCACGCGACCGTGGCCGCGATCAGATACAGCGTCTTTCCAGCCGCGACGGCTGCCGCCATACCGATCGCCGACGTCTCGATCCCGGCCGCCACGCACCCGGACAGCACAAGCACTGCCTGTGCTGCCGTCAGCCAGGCGACGAGGCCGCCCCTGCGGTCGGCGTAGAGCACTGACACCGGCACGGAGGACACGGCCCCGAGCGAGTAAGCCGCCAGGAGCAGAGCCAGTACGACGGGCGGAGCCAGGCCGCGATCCCCGTAGAGAGCTCCGAGAACAGGTGCGAGGGCCCACCCGGCCACGGCGGCGGCGGCTGCGACGACTGGCGCGAGGCGGACCGCTGCTCGCACCGCCGATCGCCGTTGACCCTCGTCGCTCCCGGCAAGCTGGGGCAGCAGCACGTTCATCAGCGCCACCGACACCGCCGCCACTCCTTGTGCTGCCCGTTGGCTCCCCGCGTAGACAGCCGTGACTCTCGGCGAGATCGCGCCAAGGAGCAGCTGGTCAACGTTGGCGGTCAGCGCCGAAGCGGTTGACCCGGCGCGCACCGACCAGAGCTCGCGTCGAGAACCGCCGATCGTGCGCCGCACGGTGAACTCCTGTCGTAGGAATGCCGCGGAAGCCAGAGTCAAAAGCAGGAAGGCGGCCGCAGGAGCGGCCAGCAGCGACGCCGTCGAGACCGGCGCAACTGACAGCACCGCCACCCCCAGCGCGAGGAACAGGACCGCGTTGGCGACCTGGTAGCCAGCCAGCAATCGGAACCGCTGGCGAGCCTGCAGCGCCTGAACGACGAATCCGTACCCGGCAGCTCCGACGAGGCCGACCGCAGCCACAGCCAGGGTGGCTGCGGTCAAGTGGAGCGCGACCGCGAGGATCACCAGGAAAGCCGGCACGAACCATGCCAGGGTGCGCAGGCGGCGCATGGCAGTGACCGCGATAACCGCCGACGCCTCGTCCGCGCGCACCTGCGCTACGTCGCGCACCATGAGCAGCCCGGAGCCGCCGTCCACCAGTTGGGTTGCGAGCGCTACCGCCGCGGTGACTGCCACGTATTGGCCGAGCGTCTCCCGAGGGGCCAGGCGCGCGTAGAGTGCGAAGAGGACATAGGTCGAGCCGCTGGCGAGCAGAGTGGACGCGGTGAGGCTACCGATGTGGAAGAGGGTGCGGGGCGCCTTCACGGGCGCTGCAGCCTCACCAAGTCCCAGGCGACGTGGCCGGCTACACCGATCCGGTTAGCTAGCTCGCGGGCATCGTCCGCGTCTGCAAACGGACCGATCACTCGGACCGGGTCACCCAGAGTGCCGACTAGCACCCACTCGGCTTCATATGTCACCACTGCCACCGCTCCCCGTTGGCGTCGGCGTGCTCCTGCGAGCAGAAGCCCCGGCCACCCTTCCGCAGCCCTCGGTTCGGGCCAACGACCGCCGCACTCCTCACATGTTGCGGGGTCATCGTTCCTGAGGAGACCGAAGACCCCTCGCAGCCGCTGAACACCCCCGCTCATCATGGGCTCGAGGCTAGCGCCGCTGGGCGGCCGGTAGTGAGGGATATCCACCTTCCCCTCGTGACCCACCGTCGTGGGTCGGGGACCTGTGGGCCACGGGGACGTGTCTCCAGGTGCACCTAGGCGACCGTTGACGAAGGGACTGGCCGGGCGCATGGTCGGGGTGCGGCGGCTGACGCAGGTGTCGGCCGCCTCGGACACGAACCTGCGGAGGCACTGATGACTGAGTTGGACCTAGCGCACCTCGGTAGCGGCGCCTTCTCGCCTGCCGCGTTGTCGGCAGCGGCGTTTCTTACGAGGTATGGCGAGAGGACCCAACAGGCCTACCGCCTCGACCTCCGGCTCTGGTTCGACTGGTGCGACGCCCACCAGGTCGATCCCCTATCAGCTCACCGGCAGCACATCGAGCTCTATTCCGCGCACCTCTCGCGTGAGCGGGGTAACTGCCCGAAGAGCGTTCATCGGCGACTGTCCACGCTGAGGTCGTTCTACCGAATGCTTGTCGTTGACGGGCATCTGGCGTCGTCGCCGGCGGAGTACGTGCGTCTGCCCAAGATCTACTACGACGAGACGCGCACCGTCGGCCTAGACCTTCCAGAGCTCACGTCACTGACGAAGACCGCTCTGGCTGTAGGGCGACCGGGAGAGGCAGCGCTCGTTCACCTCATGGGCTTGATGGGACTGCGCGTGACCGAGGCGTGCGAAGTACGGGTCGAGGACGTCCTCGATCTCGAACGCGGTCACCGCGTGCTCCGACTGGTGGGCAAGGGTGGCAAGCCGGCTACTGCGCCGATACCTCCCTCTGTCGCTCAGGTCCTCGACGTTGCCATCAATGGGCGCCGTAGGGGAGTGCTGTGTCTGCGGAAGGACGGAACACCCTTCAATCGCCGCGCAGTCGATCGGCTCGTCAAGAAGATGGCCGCAAAGGCTGGCATCACAAAGTCGATTCATCCGCACACCCTTCGGCACGCCGACGTCACCTGCATGCTCGACGCGGGCGTGCCCCTGCGCGACGTTCAGATAGCCGCACGTCACTCCAACCCCGCCACCACCACTCGGTACGACCGGGCGCGCAACAATCTAGACCGGCATGGCAACCATGCACTCGCAGCGGCTGTAGACCGCGAGCAGTAGCACCGCTAGGCCGGCCGTGTCAGGCACCTCGCATTGTGACGGTGACAGCAGCAACCGCGGTCCTCAGGCCTCGAAGTCGAGCAGATCCGTGTTGCTGCGAACGCGCGCGAGTACTTCGTCGAAGGATGGAGGGTCCTCGGTGCCGTAGTACAGCACGCCCATGGCAGCGTCATGCTCACGACGGAGCCTGGCTGCGTCAGGGCCGGCTGGGTCGAAGACTGCCGACAGCGCAAACCCGCCACTCGGCGCCGGGCGGTCCTCGCCGAAATCCCTAGACACCGCGATGCAGTCTTCGAGGACCGCGCGGGCCCGAGCCGTGTCGGCGAGGAAGGCGAGGACATCGCTGTCGCCGAGTAACGCCCAAACGTCGTAGAACTGACGGCCGATGCGCGGCCAGGTGTGGTGCGCCCGGTCAGCGACGGCCATCTCCGCGAAGTTGTTCATCCGGAGCAACTTTTCGATGAGCGTGCGGCCGGGGTCCAGCACTGGGACGTCGAAGGGCGCGAGGTCCGGGAAGGCGGAGACGTCGAAGTCGACGCGCTGGAGCTGCCGTGTCAGCAGCGACTCGATGCGCCGAGTCCGCGAAGGATGGGCCCCTCCGGACTGGCCGAGTTCCAGGAGGATCCTGTCGGGGTCGGCCAGGCCCGGAGCCTCGGCAGCCGTTGTCAGCAGGGTCGACAGATAGGCGCGGCGGTGCAGCGAGCCTAGCCGGCCGCCACTGCGCTCTTCCGTGAGGTTTGCGCCAGTGCCGGCGGCAGCGGCATGGCAGATCTCCCGCAGTGCAGTCTTGCCCTGCCGCTCGCTACCGAAGGAGCTGACCACGAGCAGGTCCAGGTCCTCCGAGAAACGCTGGATGATCCGCAACTTCTCCAGGCTGGTCCCGCCCTTGAAGATCACCTGCCCGGGCGCATGCCGCTCGATGGCTCGCAGTGCTTGGCAGACCCAGTAGTCCTTTTCCACTGCCAGGGACTGCACGCCGAGCTGGTCCGCCGCGGCCAAGACGGTGGCGGCGAAAGTGTCGGGGTCCGCCTGCCTCCAGGGAATCTGGCCGCCTTCGGGGTGCAGCGAACTGGCCGTCACGGGCTTGTCGGGGGAATGTCGCGTCGGACGGCCTTCTCTGTCCGGGGGTCGGCGGCTGGTACGGCCCGCGCGAGTTCGGGGAATCCCGCGGAGGTAAGGAGATCAGCCAGGCGCACGCGCACGGGGGCGGGCTCGGTGCGGGCTGCCCGGGCGAGTTTCCCCGGTCGGACGCCGGGGTGATGGGCGACGGTCTCGCGCAGCGTCCTCCAGGCTTCGGGAAGGGGCACTTCAATGACTCGAGTCCACCCTTCGAGGGTCTCCAGCAGTGCTACCTCGACCGCTGTCAGCCGGGCAGTCCGTCGCCCATGTCGCGCGGTCCGCGACACGAAAGTCACCCGCTCAGGGTGGCGTGGAGCGCGGCCGGGCACGGCGATCTGGGCCGTACGTGGAATCTGGGTGGAAACGCGGAGCATGTTCGCGGCCGACAGCCCGGTGGGGCCAACACCGCTACCGGGAGCCAACTCCGAGATCACGACCCCTTCCGGTGGCGGGCTCATGCCAAGCGGCGTCTTGCGGCCGCGCCAGTACAGCCCCTTGCGGACTCGGCGGAGCTCGCCAGCGCGCGTCAGCTCCGTCAGCAGGTGTTGAACGGTGGAGCGAGGCCCGGTGAGGTCCTCTGGGCGCCACATCCGCTCTGAGCTGCGCAGGATCCGGTCACGAGCGTGTGCCCTCTGCCCGCGCGCTTGCATCGTGGTGCTCACGTGGCCACCTCCCAGTGCACAAGGCTACGCGGACGTGCCGCAGGAGGCAACATGTCGATACGCGATGCTGCCAGTCGTGCCAGCAAGATGGCTGAACAGGCGACAGCGGCGTCTGTGCCGCGCTGAAATCAGACCGCCGCGAACTGCCCAGCTCTACCTCGGCGTCCTCTCGCAGGAGCGTCGCGAGTTCGTGACGCGGTGCATCATCAGTGCGTTATGCGTCAGTGCGGCAAGGAGCCGGGCCCGAATCGGCGTCGCGTGCTCATCGCCTCGGCGAGCCGTCGCGGCCGCTGAACTAGCCGATAGGGGAGCCTAGGTCCCCTGTTTCATCGGCTGTCACAGACACCAGATGCCGGGTGGCGCGGGGCATGGGCTTGGGCAAGGAAGCGACGAACCAGCAGGATGACTCGAAGTCAGATACCGCTAGGATGCCCTGGGCCGCGGGACCGTCCCGAGTTGTGAGATCCGTACCGCGGTTCCGGAGCGCGAAGGGCCCGGAATTGTGAGAGTGCGAAAGCAGATGGGGGCACCGGCCACTGGCCGGGGCCCCCATCCTCTCACCTAAACCCGCTGGTGTTCTAATCTCTCATGGGCCGACCGGCGTATCACCGCTGGTCGCAAAGTGACTCACGCACTGACCCTGATTCTTGTACGATGCCCCTGTTTCCGGATTCATCAAGGTTGACCAGCCGCCGTTCTTGCAAGCCGCGCCGGGCGATGCCACCGCCGTGACTCGAACATTGTCGAGAGCAGGCCCGTAGGCGCTGTTGTTCAGGCTTGTGAACGTGAGGGTTGTCGCCTGGCCTGTGGCAACAAAGGTGTAGCCCTTGTCAGACCAAGCGATGGCGCGCGTGGTCGGACTCGAAAGGCCAGTCGGAGCGTATTGGTCACGACTCATAGTGTACGTCTGACCAGCGGCTCCAGTCGCTGAGACCAGGAGGCTCCTGTCGCCGTCGTCGCCATCCGGGTTTCCGGACATCGAGAACTGCACAAAGTAAGTCTGACCGGCGACGGTCTGGAGCGGCTGACTCATTGAACCCGCTCCGTTGCCGCTCAGATCGATGCTGTAGCCATCTGCGTCGGCCGAGTTCCAGTAGGTGTGTATCCAGTCGATACTGTCGCCGCCGATGGTCCAACCCCCCACAGCCTGTGGGGCGGCGTAGGTTGTGAAGGTTCCGGTTACGTCCAGATTTACAAAACCTCCGTTGTTGACAAGTCCGTCGGCCGCATGCGCCGAAGCGAGCGGCAGTGCCAACAGCGCCGACCCGATGGCTGCGGCCTTTCCTAGCGCACTGAACTTGCGCTTGCTATTGCCCTTCAAAGCAATTCCTCCCGTTAAGTAGTGATGCAGCGCCGAGTGAGGAGCTGCAGGGACGTGTCCCATGCAGGATTAGACCAACGCAGAGGGTGCATGTAAAGGAGTGGCGAGCAACGCACCGAGTGCGACCGGAGATCTCGTGACCGCTCGTGAGGCAAGAGTCACCGTGCGCCGTCTCGCGAGAGCTTATTGAGCGAAATGTCGCTTTAGTGCCTATCAACTGTTGATGGAATGTGGTCGGTGGGGGGAGCGATTTTGTGGTCCTTCAGGACCTGAGAACCGACCTGAGGCCCTGCCTAGGGGCACCTAGGGTCACTGGCTCTGTCCCTGGGCAACGGCCATCCACCTCGGGAACGCCACGAGCCGTCGCCTTCGTTCAGCCTCTAGAACAGGCCCAGCTGGCTCAGGAGACGTTCGGCGGCGATCAGGATCTCTCGTGCGTTCGCAACGGCCGTCGCCGCCTCGACTTCGTTCGCCTCGTCGTCGGCTCGCTGGGGGTACTCGAGCTCGTTGCGCCGGCGCCTCAACGCGCCGAATTGGCGGAAACCGGACCCGAACTGCGCCCGCACAGCCTGCTCGACCACGTAGTGCCCGCCCCTCGTGGTCGGTCGCAGACCCTGTTGAGCGAGGAGCGCGGTGAGTGCTTGACGGGCGGCGTCGTAAGGGCCTCCACCTCGGCTTGCCCGTGCGAGCACCGTGTCACGCGTGGTCCTCAGTGGGCCGGGATTCGTGCAGGACCTCGTGAGGGCGGGCGTCGATCTGGACGAGAAGGGGGTCGGACCGGTCGCGCCACTGCTCCTCGGACCTGAGCACCACATTGACTTCCGCGCCCAGCCGCGCGGAAGCTCGGTCGGCGGCGTCGTACAGGTCCGCTCGGTCGACCTGCCCAATAACCAGCACGTCGATGTCGTGGGGAGGCGGCCCCGCCTGCCCGGCGTATCGAGCTGCCCAAGACCCGAAAATGATGACCTGCCGAGCGCCCGGTACTGCGAACTCCTCGGCGATCACGGCTCTCGGCCCAAAGGTGACTTGCAACAGACGCGTCAGTGCCTCAGCAGCGGGGTGGGCAGTGTTCGCGCGGATGAGGCGGTTCCGCCCCAGCGAGCGGCGGGGTGCAGGTAGAGCCACGTCAGCAGCTCAGCCTGGTGCTGTGATCGGAAGACCGGCAGCAGGGCCGGAGCTTCGCTACGCATAACTGGAAGATACCTCCCATCAAAGGGAAGTGGGGCTCCCGTGCTCGAGCCGGAGCTCAGGCGTTCTCCGCGGCCGCGCTGTCCACTGCGGCGTTCCTCAGTCGCTATGGGCCGGGCACGAGGGAGGCGTATGCGCTGGACCTGCGCCTGTGGTTCGACTACTGCCATCTGCTGCGCTGGTCACCAAGGCATTCCTGTGTCCGACGTGACCTCACGAAGTGGTCATGGTCCCAACAGCGCGGCTGGCACCACAGCGACGCCGTCGGCGCGCCGGTAGGCCTGCCCGCCTGTCGTGACGAGGACGGAGTCACGGAGGTCATCGCCCAGGACGCCGGCCAGCCACCTCAGGTGAGCGGTGTCCGCATCCTCGACGGTCGCCGACAGCTTCACCTCGATGGCGACCACCGCGCCGTCGCGTCCGGTCACGATGAAGTCGATCTCATGCTCGCCGCGGAAGGTGCGCAGGTGCCTGACCTCTGCCTCGGCTGCCTGGGCATAGACACGCAGATTGAGCGCGACGAGGCTCTCGAACAGGGCGCCGAGCAGCGTCCCATCCCGTGGGACAGCTGGGCCGGGCGAGGCCCCGGTCAAAAGTCCGTCCCTGGTCGCGTTCAGCAGACGGGCGGTCAGGGCTGGGTCTGCGAGGTGATGTTTTTCGGCCGAGCCCAGTTCCTTGAACCGGCTGTTCGTCGGCAGCCACGCGGGGACCGGGTCGAGGAGCCAGAGCCGGCTGAGGATGTCGCGCCAGGGCATTGTTGTCGTCTTCGCAGGCTTGTCCCCAACGCCGGGAGTCGCGGCGTCGCGGATGATCTCGAAGCTCGCCGTTGTTGACGTTGCTGCTGCGTAAGCCCGCATCCATGCCCGCAGGGTGTCCGAGCGCCTGACTGTCATCCCTTGTTCGGGAAACTCGCGGTCGATAACGCGCTGCAGGTATCCGTCGAGCTGGGCACGAAGCGCTCGCGGTGGAAGCCCCCGTAGCGCCGGGAAGCCGCTGCCCAGGATCTCGTCGACATAGTCACTGAGAGCCATCGACGTGCTCCCGACGATGTCTGCCCGGGGACCTGACAGCAGACCAGCAAGGCTTACGGAGCTGGCGATCCCGCGCTCGGCCAGGGCAAGGGGCCGCATGCGGACAGGCAGGATGCGTCCTGCCCCCGAGTGTGTAGGAGAACCCATGGGCGAGGCTGACCCTGTGAGGATGAACCGTCCGGGGGAGGGACGCTCGTCGACGGCGCGGCGCACGAGGTCCCAGCTGGGTGGGTGCGACTGCCATTCGTCGATGAGAATCGGCTCTGGGCCGGTCAGGAGGCGCGCAGGGTCGGCGGCGATGACCTGGCGCTCCCCGGGGAGGTCGAGGCGGTGGATCGCCGCAGCTCGAGCCTGCGCCGTCGCAGTCTTGCCGACACCCTTGGGACCCTCGAGGCTGATGGCTGCCACTCCGGGCAGCAGCTCATCGAGCTCGTCATCGACGATGCGCCGGACGTACCCGGCGAGCGGACGAATGTTCGTGGCCACGCCGCTACGCTACCGTTCCGGGACGGTCTACACTACCGATTCGGGCATCCCTAGGCTCCCGAAACGGGACCGGGCTGCCGGCGCCTGAGCAGGTTGCGTGCGGAGCGCGCGGAGTGGATTGAGCGAGCGCGCCGCGGCGAGGAAGTGTGGTGACCGACCGCCGCTCGCTCCGTTGCCCACCGCGCCGCCCGTCGGCGATCCGTATGCACAGGCGACGTCCTCGGCCTCGATCCCGCGCTGCTGGCTGCGTAGAACCGTCTGTGAAGTCTCCCGTCGGGAGGCGGCCATTGGGCGTGATGGGGGCCGGGACAGTCGCGGCCGGGATGGAGAGTGCGGAGTGCATGAGCCTCGCGGGGACCTCAGCCGACCGGGAGCTCAGGCGTTCTCCGCGGCCGCGCTGTCCGCTGCGGCGTTCCTCAGTCGCTATGGGCCGCGCACGAGGGAGGCGTATGCGCTGGACCTGCGCCTGTGGTTCGACTACTGCCAGCGGCAGGGGATCGAGCCGCTGACTGCGCACCGACAGCACATTGAGCTGTTCGCGGTGCATCTGGAGCAGGAACGCAACAACGCCGCGAAGAGCGTGCACCGGCGGCTGACGACGCTGCGGGCGTTCTACCGGATGCTCGTCATCGACGGGCACCTCGCTGCCAGCCCCGCGGAATACGTGCGGCTGCCGCGGCTGTACTACGACGAGATGCGCACGCTCGGTCTCGACAAGGACGAGGTGGTCGCACTGGTCGTCCAGGCGCGGGATGAGGGCACGTCCAGCGAGGCCGCGTTGATCTGGCTGATGGCGCTGATGGGGCTGCGGGTGTCGGAGGCATGCAACGTGAGGGTTGAGGACATCGGCGACATCGAGCGCGGGCACCGCGTGCTGCGGCTCGTGGGAAAGGGCGGCAAGCCCGCGACGGCTCCGATCCCGCCGTCGGTCGCCGCGGTGCTCGACGCCGCCCGCGGGCAACGTCGCTCGGGCGTGCTGTGTCTGCGCCGCAACGGGCGTCCCTTCGACCGACGGTCTGCCGACCGGGTGGTCAAGCGGGTGGCGCGAGCGGCCGGCATCGACAAGCACGTCCACCCCCACGTCCTGCGCCATGCGTACGTCACGTGCATGCTCGACGCCGGTGTCCCGCTGCGCGACGTGCAGATCGCGGCGCGGCATGCCAATCCGTCGACGACCACGCGGTACGACCGGGCCCGGCAAAACCTGGACCGGCACGGAAACCATGCCCTGGCGGCGGCGGTCTCCGAAGCGATGGAGGCCGAGCAGGGCGACGTGGAAGCGAATTAGCGACTGCTGTTGGCTCGGGGCAGGTCAGCGAGGGAGCTTGCTCGCGAGCAGGGCGAGGAGCTTGTCCAATGCGACCGCCTGTTGGGCGTCCGTGATCCCGAGGGCCCTCAGTCGCTCCGGTTGCAGCCAGGCCGACATCGGAGCGGGCGAGCGCCGGGGTGGTGAGGTGCGAGGCACTGGTGCCTTGGCAAGCACGGCGGTCAGGCGGGCGGTGGCAGCAGGAGGTTCGTGGTCGAGCTGTACATCGGGTCGGTGAGGTGGACGTGGTCAACTTCGTAGGGCTCAAGGGTGCGCCGTAGCCGCTCCGCCATCTCGCCCCGGCCCTCGACGCTGTCGGTCGTCGCCACCTCGAACAGCTCGATTCCCAGCGCCCGCTTGAAGAAGAGCATCGATGCCAGCTTCGCCTCGTAGGCGGCTGGCTCCTGCCACACTCCGCGGCTGAGCACCGTGTTCTCTCCGAGGTAGCCGTCACCCTCGCGCAGGGGAGTAGCACCGCCCAGCACATCCGCCGGTCGCCAGGCGTTCACGAGCGGCCGCAGACCGTGGGCGCGGACGAGGGCGATGACAGCCCGGAACCGTTCACGGGTGACGCCGAAGTCGTAGCCGGCACAGTCGAGCAGGACACCGGAGGCGCCCAATGCCGACCACGCCCGGAGCATTCGGTCGATGTCGCTCAGCGAGAGGACGGGAGCGATGCTGTGAGCGGCGACCGCGACGTAGCCGTACACGGTCACGCCGCCGTCGCGCAGGCCCGCGATGATCGCCGGTGCGTGGGGATCTCCCGAGGGGAGCGCGTTGTCGGCGCCGAGCACGACGAGCGGGTAGCCCGACGCAAGGAAGGCGCTTACGGCAGCGACAGGATCGCCGCCGGCCCCATTGACCGCACTGGGCCACCCGTAGTAGATCCCGAACGGCGCGGCGAGCGCGCTGCTCTGCGTCACGATCGCTCACCTCTCACGACAATAGAAACTGCTCCGAGGAAAGACTCGCAGGCGTGTGAGAATTCCCGACGCATAACTGCTCCCGACGCAAATGCGCAGCAAAAGGGGCAGGTGCGGAACCGGGTCGAACCTGTTGCACAGCAGGGATGTGCGCGACGCCGAGCAGGCGCGGGGCGACGTGGAGTGAGGGTCGGTAACAGGTTGTATCGGCATGTTTCCTGATATGTACGCCCCCTTCGGTGACGTTGAAAACGGTCCGCGCGGGGTATAGCCAGCCGTACCTCCTGCGTGGCACCATCAGCGACGAGGACGCAATGGCTACCGCTCTGCACGGCC
>JBQCDV010000102.1:0-7163 GCA_051960855.1 Actinomycetales bacterium | reverse complement strand
TCCTCCTGCGTCAGCTCGTCGGCACGGGCGCTCGCCCGAGCAGCGACGTTCGTGATGCCGAGGCCGAGGTCGAGCAGCTCGCGCTCCTCGGAGGGGTCGAGCAGGCGCGGCGTGAAGCCGCTGCCGTGCAGCGCCGGCCAGAACCGGTTCCCCGGCCGGGCGAAGTGGTGACCGACGTAGGCGGTGTAGAGCCCGGGGTTGATGCCGCAGAAGAGCACGTCCAGGCCCGGCTTCGCGACGTCGGGGACAGTCCGATCGGCGGCGGCGAGCAGCTGCTCGCGGGTGACGGCGGGCCGTCGCGTCCCGGGCGAGGCCACCGCCTCACCCCAGCCCGAACGTCGCCCGCTGTCGTGCGGGCACGACCTCGACGAGCTCGGGGTGCTGGCGAAGGTGGGCGGCGACGAACGGGCAGTAGGGCAGTACCTGCTCGCCGCGGGAGCGCAGGTCATCGAGAGCGTCGCCCACCAGCCGCGTGCCCCAGCCGCGGCCCTCCAGCTGCGGGTCCACCTCGGTGTGCAGCAGCGCGAGGACGCCGTCGCGGTCCTCGAAGGTGAGCACGCCAGCTGCCCGCCCGTCGACCTGCAGCTCGTAGCGGCCGGCGTCGTCGTTCCGCACCACCTGTGCGTCGTTCGCCACTGTCTGTCGCCCTCCGGTCTCCGACGTGCCGCCCTGTCAGTGCATGGACGACAATGCCACCTTGCAGGTTCACCACTGACAGCAGTTGTGCGTGCGTCCTCCGCAGTGCTCGTCCAGGAGACGCGTGCGGACGCGACCGAGCCCTGAGGAGGAGCGAGCAGTGCCAGCGTGGGAGGGCATGCCTCGCCAGTGGCGTCTGCTCGCCGACCAGCTCGCCGTCATGCGGCTGCCGGCTGCCATGTTCGTCGGGCCGGGCTTCCGGCTGGCGTTCACGAATGACGCCCTCGACGCGACCTTCGGGTCCCGGGTGCTGGGGCAGTCGGTCTCAACCGCCTTCCCGGAGTTCGCTGAGCAGGGGATCGGCCGCAGCCTGGACACGGTCTGCGCGTCGGGGCAACCGCTGGACCGCCGTGACCTCGCGGTGTGGTGGGACTTGGAGGGCCGCCGGCTCGAGGGCGTCTTCGACTCCACCTATGCCCCCATCCATGACGAGGCGACCGGCGAGGTCCAGGGCGTCTCCGTGGTGGTCATCGACCGCACGGCGGTGCACCGGCTGCGCGACGCTCACGGTCGGCTCTCACTGCTCGCCGACCTCACCACCGCCGTCGGTGAGTCTCCCGGGCTGGACGAGGCCCTGCAGCACCTGACCGATGCGCTGGCGCGCCACCTCGGTGATGTCGTCGTCGCGAACCTCGCCGACCCCGCGGCCTTGCGGGCGGTCCGCTCGGCTGCTGGTGGCCCGGACGACCGGGTGCCGCAGGGCATCGTGACGACGGCTGCCGTCTCCATCGCCCCCCGCTTGCAGACGCAGCACCTGGACGAGCTGATCGAGCAGTCACGCCACGGCGCGCCACCTCAGCCGCGGTGGGACAACCCGGTGCTCGAGGCGCTGGAGGGGGAGCGGCCGGTGCTGCGGGAGACGTCGGCCGCCGACCTCGCCGCCCACTGGGACCCCGACGACCGGGACACCCTCGAGCAGTGGGAGCCGCACAGCCTGCTCATCGTGCCGCTGCGCGCCGGCGGCACGACCCTCGGCGCGCTCACGCTGCTCGCGACCAAGGGCCGGCCCGCGTATGCGCGGGAGGACGTCCTGTTCGTCGTCGACGTCGTCTCGCGGGTCGCCGGACCGCTGGCGCAGTCCGCCGCCTACGCCGAGCAGCGCCGCGCAGCGCTCACCCTGCAGCGCTCTCTGCTGCCTGCGGTGCTCCCGCCCATCCCGGGCGTCGACGTCGGTGTGCGCTACGACGCGGGCGCGGCCGGAGTGGAGATCGGCGGCGACTGGTACGACGTCGTCGAGCTGGGCGCCGGTCGGGCGGCGTTCGTGGTGGGCGACGTGATGGGTCGTGGAGTGCGCGCGGCGGCCGTCATGGGCCAGCTGCGCACGGCGTTTCGCACCGCGCTGCGCGCGGAGGTCCCCGTCGGCGACACCGTAGGGGTGCTCGACGAGCTGACCCAGTCGCTGGCTCCTGGCCTGTCGGCGCTGGAGGCCGAGCCGTCGGGGGTCGTGCCCGTGCACTTCGCGACCGCGGCGTTCGCCATCTGGGAGCCGCGCAACGAGCAGCTGCGCCTGGTCAACGCCGGTCACCTGCCGCCGCTGGTCGTGTCCGCCGACGGCAAGGTGGAGCAGCTCTCGCCGCCGGTGGTGGCCCCGCTCGGCCTGGGCGCGGACCGGCCGGAGGAGTCCGTCGCGCCGCTGCCCCCGGGCGCCACCCTCGCGCTCTACACCGACGGTCTCGTGGAGCGTCGGGAGTACTCCATCGAGCACGGCATCGACCGGCTCGCCGACGCGCTCGAGCGGCAGGTCAAGGAGCTCGGCGAGACCGGGACCGTGGACCTGCAGCAGCTGGCCGACGGGATCGTCAGCGAGCTCACCGAGGGGGGTGCCGGCGACGACGTCGCACTGCTGCTCGTCCGGCCCCGCGACTCCGCCCGTCCTCTCGTGGTGCGCCGGCTCGAGGTGCTTGGCGTCACGCACGTCCGGGACGCGCGCACTCTCGCCGCGCAGGTCGTCTCTGCCGGCCGGACCGCGTGGGTTGCCGACGGACGGCAGCCGGTGGACCTCGAAGCCGTGCAGCTTGTCGTGTCGGAGCTCGTCACCAACGCGATCCGGCATGGCGCGGGGTCTGTCCTCATGGAGTGCTGGGCGACGCCGCAGGCGGTCGTCGTCGAGGTGCACGACGAGGGCGGCCGGCTGCCACGCCGGCGGGACGCGACGCCCGATGAGGAGAGCGGTCGTGGCCTCGCGCTGGTCGGGGAGCTCGCCTCGTCCTGGGGCACGCGCATGGTGCCCGACGGCAAGGTGACCTGGGCGGAGTTCCGGGCGACGCGGCTCCGTCCCTAGCGGCACCCAGCTCGAGCTACACCGAACTCGAGCTACACCGAACTCGAGCTACACCCAGCTCGGCAGCCACATCCGCAGCTGCCACTGGTGGTAGGGGATCACCTCGGCGGTGTAGATCGGGAAGAACCACCAGAAGGTGACGATCGCGAGCAGCACGTAGGTCCCAGCGATGGCCGCGCCCCACGTCCGCCGCCGCGCCGAGGCGTCCCGCGGCCCGATCACCATGCCCAGCACCATCGTCACCGACAGCACGAGGTAGGGCAGGAAGGCCAGCGCGTAGAAGTAGTAGATCGTGCGCGCCTGCCACTGGAACCACGGCAGGTAGCCGGCGACCAGGCCAGCGAGGACCGCGCCCGCGCGCCAGTCGCGACGCCCCAGCCAGAGCCCGGCGACCACCGGGATGGCGAGGATCGACCCCCACCAGATGACCGGGTTGCCGAGCGCGAGGATCGCCTGCGAGCAGTCCTGCACGGTGCAGCCGGACTGACCCAGGTGCGGCGACTGGTAGTAGTAGGACACCGGCCGCCCCAGGATGAGCCAGTTCCACGGGTTGGAGCGGTAGGGGTGCGGGTCGTGCAGGTGGATGTGGAAGTTGTACGCCTCCACGTGGTAGTGCCACAGGCTGGCCAGCGCCTGACCGCCGGGGATCGGCCACGCCGCGTCGTTCTGCGCGGCCCAGTCCCGGAAGTAGGCATGCTTGGCGTCGCTGAGGAACCACCCGGTCCAGCCGGCGAGGTAGACCGCGAAGGCGACGAGGACGAGCGAGGCGAACGCCGGAAGCGCGTCGCGCAGCAGGGCGGCGGCATACGGCCGGCTGACCCCCGACGCCTTGCGGGCGCCCGCGTCCCAGAAGAACGACAGCAGCCCGAAGGCCGCCACAAACCACAGGCCGCTCCACTTGCAGCCACACGTCAGGCCGAGGAAGACCCCCGCCGCCAGACGGTAGGGACGCAGCCCGAGCCCCGGGCCGAAGCGCGCCCGCTCCCGGCCGGCCACCAGCCGCGCCAGCTTGGCACGGGAACGGTCGCGGTCGAGGAGCAGACAGCCGAAGGCGCACAAGGCGAAGAACGCGAGGATGGGGTCCAGCAGCGCCGTTCGGGAGTGCACGAAGGCGAGCCCGTCGACGCACAGCAGGATCGAGGCGACCGCCCCCAGCAGGGTCGAGCCGAACAGCCGACGGGCGATCCGCCCGATGAGCACGATGCTGATCGTGCCGATGACGGCCACCGAGAAGCGCCAGCCGAAGGAGTCGTTTCCGAAGATCCACTCGCCGATCCCGATGACCCATTTGCCGACCGGCGGGTGCACGACGTACTCGGGTGTGCCCTGCTCGACCTGGTACTCGACGCCGTAGTTGAGCAGCCGCCACGCCTCGCGTGCGTAGTACGTCTCGTCGAAGACGTAGGTGCCTGGCACCGACAGCCGCCAGAAGCGCAGGATGCCGCCGATCACCGCGATCGCGATGGGGAGGATCCAGCCCAGGGCGCGGTCGGAGGGCAAGCGCGTGGTGAGCCGTTGGGCGATGATCCACGAACGGCGCCCGACCTCGGCGCCCCGTCCGCGGATGCTGCTGTCGGCCTCGGGAGGCTGTCCGCCCGGCTGCTCGACGCGCTGCCCAGTGGTGGCGGACAGGGTGGTGCTCACGGCGGCCATCGTAGGTGTCGCCGCTGGAGGCAGGTGGAACTGCGGGAAGTCCGTGACAATCGTGGCCGCGCGGGTGTCGGATCGGGGCAGGGCTCGTCGTCGTAGGGATGTGAGGCCGCCCACCGGGGGTGGCCCGAGACCGCAGGGAGTTCCCATGCAGTACCTCGTGTCAGTCCTGCACGACTCGACCGACCTCGCGACCACGGACGAGATGGCCGCCATCGACGAGTTCAACGACCGCCTGATGGCCGACGGCCACTGGGTCTTTGCGGGCGGCCTCGGTGGCCCGGAGACGGCGACGGTGATCGACAACCGCGGTGGGCAGCAGGTCGTCATGGACGGCCCGTATGTGGAGTCCAAGGAGTACCTGGCCGGCTTCTGGGTGCTGGAGGCGCCGGACCTCGACGTGGCACTCAAGCTCGCCGCGGAGGGCTCGCGGGCCTGCAACCGGCGGGTGGAGGTGCGGCCGTTCCTCGGGGCGGCCAGCGAGTGAGTGGTCGCGTCGACGGCCCGGTCGCGGGCGATGGAGCGGCTGCGGCTGCGGCGATCACGCGTGCTCACCACGAGGAGTGGGGCCGGGTCGTCGCTGCGCTCGCCCGGCGCTTCGGTGACCTGGACGTGGCCGAGGAGGCAGCCGCCGAGGCTTTCGCGATGGCGGTCGAGCGCTGGCCGGCTGACGGGGTACCGCCCAATCTCGGCGGCTGGCTGACGACGACGGCCACCCGCAAGGCGATCGACCGACTCCGTCGAGAGGGCAAGCGCGACGACAAGCACCGGGAGGCGACGTTGCTGGTCGATGACGAGCCGCATGAGCCTGTCGGCGCCATCGAGGACGAGCGGCTCCGGCTGCTGTTCATCTGCTGCCACCCGGCGCTCGCCATGGAGGCCCGGGTCGCGCTGACTCTCCGCATGGTCGGCGGTCTGGCGGTGCCCGAGATCGCGCGGGCGTTCCTCGTCGCCGAGGCGACGGTCGGGCAGCGGATCACCCGGGCGAAGGCCAAGATCAAGGCCGCCCGCATCCCGTATCGGGTGCCGGGGGCCGACGACCTGCCGGCGCGGGTGTCGGGAGTGCTCGCGGTGCTGTTTCTAGTGTTCAACGAGGGCTACCTCGCCTCGGGGCCGGACCACGACCCGGTGCGGCGGGACCTCACGGCCGAGGCGATCCGCCTCACGCGGCTGCTGCACGCACTGCTGCCCGACGACGGCGAGGTCACCGGGCTGCTCGCGCTCATGCTGCTGACCGAGTCACGGGCCGCAGCACGGGTCTCGCGGACGGGGGAGCTGGTGACCCTTGCGGAGCAGGACCGGGCGGCGTGGGACCTCGCCCTCGTGGAGGAGGGGCACCATCTGGTCCGCCGGCGGCTGGCCTCGGGGGTGGCGCCGGGTCGCTACCAGCTGCTCGCCGCGATCAACGCCGTGCACACGTCGGCGCGGGACGTGCGTGACACCGACTGGTCCCAGATCGTCGCTCTCTACGACCAGCTCGCGGCGGTCCACCCTTCACCGATCGTCGCGCTCAACCGCGCCGTCGCGATCGCCGAGCTCGACGGGCCGGACGTGGCGCTCGCGACCGTGGAGCGGCTGGGCGATCGGCTCGGCGGCTACCACGCGTACCACGTGACGCGCGCCGACCTGCTGCGGCGGCTGGGCCGGAGCGACGAGGCCCGCGCTGCGTACGACGTCGCGATCGGGCTCGCCGGGAACGCTGCCGAGGTCGCCTACCTCCGTCGTCGCCGCGATCAGCTCGGTGGCTCAGCCGCCGCTAGCTCCAGCCGGAACAGCAGGCCCTGAGCGCCGGCGAACGTGACGCGCGGGATGACGACGTCACGCGCGTGGAGCGTGAAGCCGTAGTGCCGATGCAGCGCGATCGTCGCGGCGTTACGTGAGCTGGCGAAGTACCAGACCTCGTCAGCGACCGACCGCAGCGCCTCGATGCGCTCCCCGGTCAACCGCGCGCCCACGCCGCGGCGCCGCGCGGAGGGGGTGACGACCAGCCCCGCGAGGTACCAGCCGGCCGGTGCGTCGCCACCCTCATCCTGCGGTGCGAGCCACTGGGACTTGCCGTAGCCGACCAGACGGCCGCGGTGCTCTGCCACCAGCACGTGGCGCTGCTCGGTGGGCTCAGCCCACGGCTGGACCACCTCCAGCGCGTCAGACAGCGGACGGTCCTCCCGCTCGGAGAACATCGAGGCGACCGCGGCGGCGTCGTCGGGTCCCATCCTGCGAACGACGATGTCTTCCCAGCGCTCGCCGCGGTCGTGTCGTTGGAACTCGGCGAAGGTCACGCTGGTCATCCTGCTCGTCCTAGAGCGCGACGTGCCCGGGCGGCGTCGCGTCCTCGCCCGGCTGCACCTCGCGCCCGTCGAGTGCGGGCTCCCGCAGCACCGCGTCGACCAGGTCCTGGCTGCCGCCCAGGCACCACCAGTCGTCATCCCACAGAGCGGAGATAAACCAGGCGTTGTCCGTGGGGAACATCAGGTCGGGCAGGGTGCAGTGCCAGGGGAGAGCGTCCTCGCGCCACGTGGCCGCCTGCTCGACGCCC
>JBQCDV010000101.1:0-11563 GCA_051960855.1 Actinomycetales bacterium | reverse complement strand
GCGGTCGGCGTCGACCACATGGCCATCGCCGGCTACTTCAAGCGGATCGGCACGACCTTCCCGACGTTCAACACCCCCTACGCCGACGGCGCGACTCCGATGGTCGCCTACATGGCACCGGGCCCGCTGTCCGAGATCACGTCCGGGAAGTGGGATGCGAGCATCCGACAGTGGCTGACCGCAGCGTCGGCCTGGAAGGGACACTCTCCCGTCTTCGTCCGGCTGCTGCCCGAGATGAACGTCAAGGGCCAGCCGTACGCCATCTACGCGGGCAGTCCCAACACCGCCGCGCAGTACGTCGCCGCCTGGCGGCGCATCGTCAGCATCGGCCGACAGGTCGGCGCCACCAACGTGAAGTGGGTCTGGAACCCCTACCGCGTCTACAAGGGGTCGGTCCCGCTCTCAGCGGTGTGGCCCGGCGCGACGTGGGTGGACTGGACGGCCCTGGACATCTACAACTACGCCGACACCGCCCATGGTGGCTGGCTCGACTTCAGCACCCTCATCACCAGTTCGCTGCAGCAGCTGCGCGCTCTGCCGGGGGCGTCGACCAAGCCCTTCATGCTCGCCGAGGTCGGCTGCCGCATCGGGAGCAAGCAGGCCGCGTGGATCGCGGACATGCTCGCCAAGGCGCCGGCGATGAACATCTCCGCCGTCGTCTACTTCAACTACCCGTCGCTGTCGACCACCCAGCCGGACTGGCGCTTCACGACCTCGGCCACCAGCACCAGCGCCGTTCGGGCTGCTCTGCACCGCAGCGTCTACCTGCCGTCGCTGTCCTGACTCAGCTGCCGGGCACCGTGAGCGCCGCCGCGTGCGCGAGGACCCGCAGCAGCGCCTGGCCGTAGGCCTCTGCTGCGACGGGGTCGCTGAAGGTCTCGCCGCTCGCGACGCTCACGCGCCACCACTCGCCGACGCGTTCGAGCCGCACGAACGCCGCGCCGAGCAGCTCGCGCAGCTGGTGCTCGGCGGGCAGCCAGAGCGCCTCGTCGGCGCGCACGGAGTCCAGCGCCCACTCGACCGTGCCGTTGAAGCCGATCACACGCCCGGTGGGGAAGTCGTGGACGTCGACGGTCATGTCGCTCAGGACGAACGGCTCGGCCTCGAGCTCAGGCCGGTCGATGACGAAGCGGTCCCCGGTCTGCGGCTGCCAAGCCAGGCCCGCGTCACGGAGGGCGCGGGCGGTGCTGGTCGAGATCACCGAATGACCCTACGTCGCAGCGGCCGCCCGCGCCGTCCGAGACCGGGCGGCTAGACGCGGGTGCTGCGACCTGCGACGAAGGCGCGGATGAGGCCGGCGACCAGCAGGATCAGGCCGATGATGAGCAGCCACTTGAGCGCGCTGACGACGAGACCGACGACGCCGAAGATGATGGCCAGGACGATGAGGAGAATCACAAGACCCATGCCGCGGGTCTACCCACTGATCGCCGACTTCACCATCCGCCGGCCGGGAGAGATCACGGCCGACTCTGGTCTGCCAGCCGCTCCGCGTGCTTGCCTGTCGCCGAGGAGACCTCGACCTCATCAGAGGCCCGCGGCACGCGGTGTTCCGGCGGCTCGCCGGTGCGGTGCGACTGCAGTTCCTCGGCCACCAGCTGCTGCATGCGCTGCTCGCTCTTGTGCACGAATCGCACCTGCATCGGCCGCCCGAAGACATCCCAGCCCAGCCGGATGATCGGGTTGGGGATGATCCCGGTCTTGACGTAGCGGTGGATGCGGAACTCCACCTCGCCGGTGTCGAGCCACTTCCACGCCTCGTAGCCCATCTCGCCCATCTCGAGGTGCCCCTGCAGCGTGCGGTAGCTCCAGCCCCACCGCCGCACCTGCCGCCCGTCCCGCTCGCAGGTCTCGTCGACCACGCCGGCGACGCGCACGCCGATGAGGAAGCGCAGTCCGAAGAACTTCGCCTCCAGCAGCATGTCGCGATGCAGCAGGGGCGCGTCCGGCAGGAACACCGCCTTGATGATGTGGGGATCAGCGAACTCGTAGTCGCGGATGAGCCGGCACGCGATCTCCCATGGTCCCCCTGCTTCCGGGGCGCCAGGCGCCTCTGACGGCAGCGGACAGCAGTAGTGGTCGATCGTCCAGCCGTCCTCCTTGGTCGGGTCCCCGTGCTCCAGCGTGTAGTTGTAGCTCTCGCTGTGGAGCTGCTCGAGCGCCTTGTGCGCATCCGGTGTCCGGAGCAGGTGCACGTTCGTCATGCCGACCTCATACCCGCGATGAGACGGTGACCCGACCGCACGAGGACCGGAGCCGCCTGGGACAGGACAACATCGAGCGCCTCCCGCACGAGAGGCAGCTGGGTCACCCGGCCGACGCCGACAGCGCGGGGGACCGCCTGGGTGGTGCCCCGCGTAGACGTCAGGGCGCGGATGACGGCACGAGCGGCGTGCTCCGGAGAGGGGATGACCGGTGGCAGTTGCTGCGCGGCGTCCTCGTCCTCCCGGGGCTCGACGCCGGCCGTGCGCGACAGCAGCTCGGTGCGCAGCGGGCCGGGCTGCAGCAGGTGCACGCGCACGCCGTGCCGTTTGGTCTCGCGTCGCAGGCCGCGGGTGAGCGCGTCGAGGCCGGCCTTGCTGGCCGCATAGGCCGTCAGCGGCGGGAACGGCGACCAGGTGATCGACGACCCCACCAGCACGAGGTCCCCCTTGCTCTGGCGCAGCAGCGGCAGGCACAGCCGGGTCAGCTGCAGCGGGGCGAGGGTGTTGATGCGGACGAGGTCCTCGAGGTCGTCCTCGCTGAGCTCGTCGAACCACCCGTAGCGCCCGATCCCCGCCGCGCTCACCAGCGCGTCGAGCCTGCCGTAGCGGGACTCCACATGCTCGATCAGCGAACGTCGTTGTCCCGGGTCGCCGACGTCAGCCGTCTGCAGGTCGAGGTCGGGAACCTCGTCGCGCACGTGGTCGATCCGCCGCTGCGTGCGGGCACAGCCGACGACGGTCGCACCGTGGGACACCAACCGCTCGGCCGTCGCTCGACCGACACCGGACGTCGCGCCCGTCACCAGCACGACGCGACCGGCGAGGTGCTGGCGGTCTGCGGTCCTCACGACCCGGCGCTCGCGTCGACGTGACCCGCGTCCGGGTCGCGCTCGGTCACGACCTCCACCTGGTCGACGAGCTCACCTCCGGACAGGACCGCGGCGCGCTCGGCGACGTGGACCCACATGTGCAGCTGCATCTCGCGGGACAGGTCGAGCTTGTCGTACAGCAGGTCGAAGAGCTTGTCGCCGCTGCGGGCCCAGGACTCGATCTGGAAGACGAGGAGGTCGTCTTGCTCGTGCGCGGCGAACTCGATCGAGCCGGCCTCCATGTGACCCTGCAGGGTCGCCAGCACAAAGCGCTGCTCCTCGCGGTGCAGCAGCCGCACCGGGGCGTCCCAGGGCCCCGGCATCCGCACGACCCACTCGTCGCCGGCCGCTGCCCTGCCCTCGCCCTTGGTGCGCTCGAAGCGCGCGACCTCGGTGGGGGAGGCGCTGTTGAAGTCGCTCAGCAGCTGCTCCAGCAGCTGCTCCGGCGAGCAGGTGGCATGGCGGATGCGCGCGGTGTACGTGCGGTGGAAGAGCGGCCCAACACCGTGGGCGAGCGTCTGCGCGTCCGGCGCGGCCTGCTGGTCCAGGCCGCCGACGATCTCAGGTGGCGGCTGCAGCCGGGTGACGACGGTGTGTCGGAGCGGTCGGCGCCCACTGACCCAGCGCCACAGGTACTCCACGGTGGTCCGCGCCATCCCGTACGCCCACACGGGCAGGTCGAGGGCGCCCCGCGCCAGGCGCGGCCAGCCTCGAGGGCCCGGGTCCACTCGCTTGTCGCGGCGCACCGGAGGCACGCGTCGGCCAGCACTCATGTCCGGCCGCGTACCCCGCGCCAGAGTTCGGCACACGTTGTGCAACATCCGGTCGACGGGTCGCCCGGTCGACGGGTCGCCCGGTCGCCGTGTCGTTCGTTGGCGCGTGACGCACCTCTCCGGCGCGAACTCGATGAGTCACCCCCGTGAGCGCCGTTCGGCGGTTAACGTCGGCGCTTCCGCTCGCGATTACGACCAAGGGAGTGCTGTGGACATGGAGGCGTTGGGCGCGTTGTTCATCCTGCTGGGATTCGGCATCGGCGTGGGCATGCTCGTGCTGTGGGTGTGGTCGCTCGTCGACGCCCTGCGGACCCCGGACGCACGCTGGCGGATGGCGGGTCAGAGCAAGCTCCTCTGGGTCCTGCTCATCGTCTTCCTGCACGTCCTGGGGTCCGTGCTGTACGCGCTGATCGCCCGCCCCGCGCTGCGCGCGCAGTACCTGTAGGCCTCTGGCGCGCGTCCCGAGGCCCCTCGTCCGTCAGGCGGCGTACGGCTGGCTCTCGCGTCCGGCGCGCAGGGTCTGCGTCCACCACATCAGCTGGTCGAGCATGACCTTGACAGAAGCGCCGACCACACCGTCGTCCACCAGCGACCCGCCCTCGTCGAACATGCGCATCGCGAAGGGCAGCGCGACCGTCTCGCGGATGTCGACCATGTGCAGCTCGGCCAGCACGAGGCGCAGCTGCTCGACCGCGCGCAGGCCGCCGGACATTCCGCCGTAGCTCACGAAGGACGCCGGCTTGGCGTTCCACTCCGCGAAGACCGAGTCCAGCGCCAGCTTCAGGCTCGCGGGATAGCCGTGGTTGTACTCCGGCGTGACGAAGACGAAGGCGTCCGCCGCGCCCACCCGCTCGGCGAAGGCCCGCACGCGCTCCGGGTAGCGCCCACTCTTGGGGTGCGCCGAGCCCAGCGGCGGCAGGTCGACGTCTCGCAGGTCGATGACGTCGAGCTCGAAGCCCCCGTGCGTCCGCGCCTGCTCGGCGAACCACGTCGCCACGGTGTCAGCGAAGCGCTTCTCCCGCGTGCTGGCGACGACGACGGCCAGCCGTGGCGGACGGCGTTCGGCGATCGAGGGGTTGCCTGCCGGGTCGTTGGCAGGGTGTTCGTCGACAGGGCGGACGGGGGAGGCAGGATGCGAGGCGGTCATGTCGCCATAATGTCTTTGCTTGCGCAACTATTCCACTCGAGCAACAGTCTCAAGGAGCCGGTTCCCGCGTGACGCACTACCCCTTCGGCAGCGCACCACCCGACCGTCTGCCCCCGCGGCGCACCAGTGAGGTGCTCTCGCCGGAGGTGGTGGGCGCCGAGGTGACGCTGCTGCACGGCGACCTGCACAACCACTCGCTGCACTCGGACGGGCGTGGCGACCCCGAAACGGCGTTCGCCGTCATGCGCGATGCCGGTCTGGACTTCGCGGCGCTGACCGACCACGCGACCATTCCGCACGACGTCGTTCCACACCTGTCCCTTGCCGACTACCCAGACGAGGCGGCGGTCGCGCTGGCGCGCATGGTGCCGCGGACCATCGGCGACAAGGAGTGGCTGCGGACGCTGGAGCTGGCCGACCTCGCCGACACGCCGGGGGAGTTCACCGCCATCGCAGGCTTCGAGTGGAGCGAGCAGTGGTTGGGCCACGTCAACATCTGGGGCGCCTCGAGCTGGACCCCGGTGCGGACGCCGGGTCGGATCGAGTCGCTGCACCAGTGGTTGCGCGACGTGGAGCAGGAGGCGCTCTTCGGCTACAACCACCCAGGGCGCGAACCGGGGCGGCACGGCGACTTCGGCACGCTGCCGGACGAGCCGCTGCACGGCGCCGGCCTGAGTCGGCGGATGGTCGGCCTGGAGGTCTTCAACCGCACCGACGACTACCTGCTCTGGGGCGTCGAGCGCGGTCTGCCCTCGCCGATCGTGGAGGTGCTGGACAAGGGGTGGCGTCCGGGGCTCGTCGGGTGCTCGGATGAGCACGGCCGCGAGTACGGCGTGGTGGGGCGCGGGCGGACGGGTCTGTGGGTGCGGGAGCACTCCCGCGAAGGGGTGCGCGAGGCGCTGCTGGCGCGGCGCACCTTCGCGACACGCGAGCCCGGTCTGGTGCTGGCCGCGGCCTTCCACGGCGTGCCGATGGGCGGCGAGGTGAGCGTCCGTCAGGGGTCGCTGGCGGTCGACCTCGCCGGTGCCGGTCTCGACGGCCGCGATGTCGTGCTGCAGGTGCTCGTCAGCGACGGTGCCGGCCTGCCGCGGGTCGCGACCCAGGCCACCGTCGTCGCCGGCTCACCGCTGGCCATCGACGTCGAGCTGCCCGATGAGGCCGGCTGGTGTCTGCTGCGCGTGGCCGACCCGTGGGAGCCGGAGCCGGGCGTCGACGACGTCTCGAACGGCGCTGTCCACGGTCGGGCACTGGGCTACACCGCACCGTGGTGGGTGGTCGGGGAGTCGGGGGAGTAGCGCGTGAGCGCCCGCGTGGCCGCCTCCGGGTCGTGGACCGACCCGGATGGCGTCCGGTTGCCCGCCGGCGAGGTCCACGCCTGGGTGCCGGGGCACAACCAGACGGTGTGCGGCCTTGCGCTGTCGCGGTCACGGCTCGCCCGCTTTCCACACGTGCTCTGGGAGGACGTCTTTCCCGAGAGCGGCGGGGCCGCCGACGAGGTGAGCTGGGTGTGCCCGCGGTGCCGTGCCGGCGCCGGCGGACCTCGCGAGAAGGAGCGGGCGTGGCGGCGGGTGTCGCCGAGGCCGTGACCGGCTGAGCCGGCCGGGCCTCACATCGGCGGCGTGAACCGCCCGTCCACGGCAGTCCAGCCGCCGTCGACGGTGAGCACGCTGCCGGTCACGAAGCTCGACGCGTCACTGGCGAGGTAGACGACGGCGCCGGCCAGCTCGCCGGGCTGGGCCCACCGCCCCAGCGCCGACTTGCTGGCGTAGGCGGCGTACCAGTCCTGGTTAGCCTTGATCTGCGCGGTCAGCGGTGTCTCGACGACGCCGGGCGCGATGGCATTCGCCCTCACGCCCTGCGGCCCCAGCTCGGCGGCGACCGCGCGCAGCAGCTGCACCAGACCCGCCTTGGTTGCGGCGTAGACCCCCTGGCCCGGCTCCACCGTCGTGCCGCGAATCGAGGAGAAGCCGATGATGCTGCCTCGTCCCCGCTGCGCCATTCCGGGTCCGAAGGCGCGCACCGCCTCGAACGACGCGCGCAGGTTGAGGTTGACCACCCGGTCGAACTCCTCGGCCGTGTAGTCGAGCACCGGCTTGCGCACGTTGGTCGCGGCAGTGACCACGAGGACGTCGACGACATCGAGCTCGGCCGCGGTGGCCTGCAGTGCGTCGGCGTCGAGCACGTCGAGCTGGCGCGCCTCCGCCGTCCCTGAGCTCCCTCCATCTCCGAACGACGAAGCCATGATGGCGGTCTGCTGCGCGGCCGCGGCGTCGCGGTCGGCGCAGATGACGTGGGCGCCGTGGGCTGCGAGTGCCAGGGCGCTCTCCCGACCGATCCCCGAGCCTGCACCGATGACGACGGCGCGCCGACCGTCGAGACGGAAAAGCTGGGAGTAGTCCGTCGGCTTCGTGTCGGTCATGGGTCTCCTCGGTGGTCAGGCGGGGCGCACGACGGCCATGCGCGTGACGGTCATCTCCTCGATCGCGAAGCGCGGTCCCTCGCGCCCGATGCCGCTGTCCTTGACGCCGCCGTAGGGCATGACGTCGGAGCGGAAGCCGGGCACCTCGTTGACGACGACACCTCCGACCTCGAGCTCGTCGATCGCCCGCATCGTGGTGGCCAGGCTGCGCGTGAAGACGCTGGCGTGCAGGCCATACCGGGAGCGGTTGACCGCAGCGAAGGCAGCGTCGATGTCGGGGACCGAGCGGACACACACGACCGGGCCGAAGATCTCCTCGTCCCACGCGGCGACGCCGTCGGGCACGTCGAGCAGCACGGTCGGCTCGATCGCGCGGCGGCCACCACCGACCTCGACCGTGCCGCCGCCGTGCACGAGAGTCGCCCCGGCCTCGACCGCGGCGTGCACCCAGTCGACGACACGGGCGGTCGAGCGCTCGTCGATCAGGGCGCTGACACGGGTCTTCTCGTCCCGCGGGTCGCCGACCACGACCTCCCGCACCCGCTCACCCACCAGGCCGACGAACTCCTCGCGCACCGACTCCTCGACCAGCACCCGCTGGACTGCGATGCACGCCTGACCCGAGGCGTAGTAGCCACCGCGCACGACGGCATCCGCCGCCGCGAGCAGGTCCGCGTCGGCTGCGACGACCAGCGCGGCGTTGGAGCCCAGCTCCAGCAGGGCCTTGCGAGGCGCGGCATCGCGGGCGATCTGGTGCCCGACCGCGGCCGACCCGGTGAAGGATACGACCGCGATCCGCGGGTCCTGCACGAGGCGGGAGCCGACCTCGACATCGCCCGTGACCAGCTGGACCGCGGCAGCCGGAGCCCCGGCGGCGGCCAGGGCCTGCCGCGCGGCGTGGACCAGCCACAGCGTCGCTAGCGGTGTCGAGGGCGCGGGCTTGCAGATGACGGGGCAGCCCGCGGCAAGGGCAGGCGCGATCTTGTGGCTCGCCAGCAGCAGCGGGTAGTTGTAGCCGGCGATGCCGAGGACCGGTCCCGCCGGACGACGGGTCCACCAGCCGACCAGGCCCTGGCCGCTGGGCAGCAGGTCGAGCGGGACGGTCTCCCCGTGCAGCCGGGCCACCTCCTCGGCGGCGGTCTGGAGGGTCAGCTGGGTCCGCGCCACCTCGACGCGGCAGTCGACCAGCGGCTTGCCCGTCTCGAGCACGAGCAGGGCCTCGAGGTCTGCGCGCGCGTCGGCCACCCACGCGGCGACGTTCGACAGGACCTCCCGTCGCACGTGGCTCGGCAGCCGGCCAACCTCCCGCGCGACGGCGGCGGCGGCATCCACGGCGGCCTCCGCGGCGGCGACATCGCCGAGCGGGGCCTGGGCGACCAGGCTGCCGTCGTAGGGGAAACGCACCTCGGATGTCGCCTCGACCTGCCGCCAGCCGTCGCCGACGGGCAGGCCGGTCGGGAACGGCGCGGTGAAGGAGGTCCCGGAGATCCGGGCCCCGGTGTCCGGGCTGGTCGTGGTCACCGTGCGGTCCTTCCGTCGGGTACTGCTGGTGCGGGGATCGCGGCCACGTGTGGTGTGTCGACCAGCGTCGCCAGCGCGCCGCGGTCGGCTTCCGGGAGGTAGCCGGCGTAGTACTGGTAGAGGTTGGCGCGGGCGAGGCGGGAGGCCTGGCGCCCGTCGCCGTCGCGCACCGCGGCGAACACCTCGGCGTGGTGGTGGAGGGACTCCTCCATCAACGACCGGCTGTCGGGGGAGTGCTCGATCTTGTCGGCGATGAGCCCGAGCACGACCCCGCGCACCACGTCGGCGCAGACCTGCAGGAGCCCGTTGCCGCTGGCCCGCGCGACGGCCTCGTGGAAGGCGACGTCGGCCTCGCTGTACTGCTCGTAGCCCAGGTCGAGGGCCGCGCGCATGTCGGCGAGCCGAGCCTCCATCTCCGCCAGCTGCTCGCCGGTGCGCAGCGCGGCGGCCAGCTCGTTGGCCGAGCCGTCGAGCACCATGCGGAAGGCGACGAGCTCGGCGAGCGTGACCCCGTCGACGTGCGCGAGGCGCATCATCTGCTTGCGCAGCGTCCCCGACGAGAACGGCAGGACCTCGGGCCCGTGTGGGTCACCGGGCCGGCTGCGGACGACGCCCGCGCTCTCGAGCACCCGCAGGGCCTCGCGGACGGTGGAGCGCGAGACGGAGAACTGCGTCATCAGCTCCCGCTCGCTGGGCAGCCGCGAGCCTGGCAGCAGCTCGCCGCGCAGCACCGCCTCCTCGACCTGCTCGACGATGCGCTCGTAGGCGCGCACCGGCTGCACCGGCTGGAACCGCACCTCGCTCACATCGGCCTCGCCTTCCCGCCCTGACAGGTCCTGGTCCCGACACGTTCTGGTCACGACTCGCTCCTGACGTCGTCGGGAGTCTTGTGCTGACGTCGGGCGCGTGCCAGATTAGGCGCCCACATGGCACCGGGTCTACTGGTCCGACCAGTTGAGGAGGCGAAATGGCCGGCACGACCGCAGGCGACGCGGCTGGCGCGTGTCGCCCGCTGCGGCTCGCGGTCATCCCCGGCGACGGGGTCGGTCCCGAGGTCGTCGCCGCGACCCTGCCGGTCCTCGAGACGGTCACGACGCGGCATGGGGTCAAGCTCGAGGTCACCGAGCTCGACTGGGGCGGTGAGCGCTACCTGGCGACGGGGCGCGCGATGCCGGAGGACGCCGTCGCGACTGTCCGCGAGCACGACGCGGTGCTCTTCGGGGCGGTAGGACGCCCCGACGTTCCGGACGCGGAGCTGGTGTGGGGCCTGATCATCGCGCTGCGCCAGGCGCTGGACCTGTCCGTCAACCTGCGGCCGGTCCGTTCCTTCCCGGGCGTCCCGACGGCGGTGCGCGGCACCAACGGCGTCGACCTCGTCATCGTGCGCGAGAACACTGAGGGCGAGTACGTCGGCGCGGGCGGGCTTGCCCACGCGATGAGCTCCGACGAGGTGGCCGTCGAGGTGGCGGTGCACTCCCGCCGGGTCATCGAGCGCGCCGCCGAGCACGCCTTCACCCTCGCCGAACGGCGCCGCGGCCGGCTCTGCCTCGTCACGAAGTCGAACGCGATGCGCTTCGCCTACCCCATGTGGGACCGCGTCGTCCGGGAGGTGGCCGAGCGTCACCCGAAGGTCGAGCTCGAGGTCGTGCTCGTCGACGCGATGGCCGCGCGGATGGTGCAGTCGCCGCGCTCCCTCGATGTCGTCCTGGCCGGCAACCTCTTCGGAGACATCCTCAGCGACCTCGCCGCGGTGCTCGCCGGCGGCATGGGGATGGCGCCGAGCGGCAATGTCCGCCCCGGTGGCGACGTCCCCGGCGTCTACGAGCCGGTCCACGGCTCCGCACCGGACATAGCAGGAAAGGGCCTGGCAAATCCCGTCGCCTGCTTGCTGTCGGCGACAATGCTGCTCGAGGACCTCGGGCACGCGGGCGCCGCGACCGACCTGACCCGGGCCATCGGCGACGCCCTCGCCGACCCGGCCCACCACACGCCAGACCTGGGGGGGTCTGCCACAACAGCGGCACTGGCCGAGGCCGTCCTGCACCGATTGGAGAACCAGTGAGGATTCGACCCATGCGGGCGAGGGCTCTCGCGCTCGCCGCCGTCACGGCGCTCACGCTCACCGCCTGCTCGGCGGGGTCCTCGAGCAACCCTTCCGCCACCGGCAACGGCGGCGGGACCTCCGGCAGCGCCGCCGCGTCCGGCTCGACGGGGGGCTCGAGCGGTCCGTCGAACGACGCCATCGCGATCGGCCTCGTCGCTGAGCCAGCGAGCCTGGACTTCACGACGACCGACGGTGCCGCGATCCCGCAGGCGCTGCTCGACAACGTCTACGAGGGTCTGGTCAAGCTCGACCAGGACGGCAAGATCGTCCCCGACCTCGCGAAGTCCTGGACCGTCAGCCCGGACCGGAAGACCTACACCTTCGACCTCGTCGACAACGCGACCTTCACCAACGGTGCGAAGTTCACGGCCGACGACGCCGCCTTCAGCATCAACCGGGTCAAGACCGACTGGACGATCTCGCTCAAGGCCGCAATGGACGTCGTGGAGTCCGCCAAGGCCGACAGCCCGACCAAGCTCGTCGTGACGCTCAAGCAGCCGAGCAACGACTGGCTCTACCGGATGAC
>JBQCDV010000100.1:0-2779 GCA_051960855.1 Actinomycetales bacterium | reverse complement strand
GGGGCCCGCGGGCGGCCCCCCCGCCCCGCGCCCCCCCCCGGGGGCCTTGGTGGAGGGGGAGGCCCCCCCCCCGCGGGGGGCAACCCCCCCCCCACCGCGCTGTCCCGACGCCCCGATCGGCACCTGTCTGCGCGTTGTGCCACCGGGCGAGGGTCTGCACCCCCTACGGTGACGCTCGTGCAGGTGGGCGTCCCCCGTGAGGTCCGACCCGGTGAGCGGCGCGTGGCGCTGGTCCCGGACGCCGTGTCGCGCCTGGTCTCGGCCGGGCTCGACGTCGCGGTCGAACGGGGGGCCGGACAGCACGTCTATGTGAGCGACACCGACTACGCCGACGCCGGGGCGACGCTGGTCGACGATGCGCTCACCACGTCGGACGTCGTTCTGCACGTCTCACCACCGACGCTCGACCAGGTCGGACGGCTGCGCGAAGGCGCGACGACGCTGGGCTTTTTGTCCCCATCGACGAACGCCGAGCTGCTCAGCGCCCTCGAACGCCGCCGGGTGCGGGCCCTCGCCGTCGAGCTGGTCCCTCGCATCAGCCGGGCCCAGTCGATGGACGCCCTGTCCTCGCAGGCGCTGGTGTCCGGCTACCGCTGCGCACTGGTGGCGGCCGAGCGGCTGCCGCGGTTCTTCCCGCTGTACATGACCGCCGCCGGCACCGTGCCTCCGGCGAAGGTGCTGGTCCTCGGTGCCGGAGTCGCCGGCCTGCAGGCGATCGCGACCGCCAAGCGGCTGGGTGCCGTGGTGGAGGCCTACGACGTCCGGCCCTCCTCCGCAGACGAGGTGCGGTCGATGGGTGCCACCTTCGTCGACCTCGGGTTGGACGCGCTGGAGGGCTCCGGTGGCTACGCCCGGGAGATGACCCAGGACCGGGCGCGGCGCCAGCAGGAGCTGCTCGCCCCGTTCGTCGCCGCCTCCGACGCGCTCATCACCACCGCGGCGGTCCCGGGTCGCCCCGCACCGCGACTCGTGACCGCTGAGATGGTCCGCGGCATGAAGCCGGGCTCGGTCGTCGTCGACCTCGCAGCCGACACCGGCGGCAACGTCGAGGGATCCGTGCCCGGCGAGCAGGTGTGGGTCGACGACGTCCTCATCTGGGGCGGGCGCGACGTCCCGAGCCAGCTGCCGGTGCATGCCAGCGCTCTCTATGCCCGCAACCTCGTCAACCTGCTGGCGTTGATGACGGCCGACGGGGTCGTGGACCCACGGGTCGACGACGAGATCATCCAGGCGGCGCTCGTCACCGGACACTCGGAGGCCGACGACACCGACGCTCAGCTGGCAGGGGAGGGTGCATGAGTAGCGGCGTCGCGCTGCTGACGGTCTTCGTGCTGGCGGTCTTCGTCGGCTTCGAGGTCGTCTCGAAGGTCTCGACGACCCTGCACACGCCGCTGATGTCCGGCGCGAACGCCATCCACGGCGTCATCCTCGTCGGCGCGATCCTCGTCAGCGGCCACGCCACCTCCACCTGGGAGCTGGTCGTCGGGCTGCTCGCGGTCGTGCTGGCGACGGTCAACATGGTGGGCGGCTTCGTGGTGACCGACCGGATGTTGGAGATGTTCAAGGGTCGCCGACCCACCTCGGGCGGGGACGCGCGGTGACGGCGGCAGGGGTGGCAACTGCCGCGGCCGCCGAGCCGACCGCGATCCCGGTCTGGGCGCAGCTGGGCTACCTCGTCGCAGCCGTCTGCTTCATCCTCGCCCTCCGCGGGCTGTCCTCCCCCCGAACGGCGCGGTCCGGCAACCTCATCGGCGCCGCCGGCGCGGCGCTGGCGGTGCTGATCGTCCTGACCAGCGAGCACCTCGACCACCTGGTGCTGATCCTCGCCGCCGTGGTCGTCGGGACAGCGCTGGGCGTCCCGGCCGCCCGTCGCGTGGCCATGACCCAGATGCCGCAGCTCGTCGCGCTCTTCAACGGTGTCGGCGGTGCAGCCGCCGCACTCGTCGCGGTGCTCGAGCTCGCCGACGCCCCCGGCACGCAGCAGTCGGTCGCCAACCGGCTCGCGGTCGCCTTCACCATCCTTGTGGGCACGGTCTCCCTGGCCGGCTCGGTGCTGACCTTCGCCAAGCTGCAGGAGCTGATGACCACACGGCCCGTGGTGATCGCCGGTGCCCAGATCGCGATGGTCGTGAGCGTCGTGGCCGCGCTGGCACTGGCTGTCGTCGTCGTGACGACAGGTGCCCTGTGGGCCGCCCTGGTGCTGGGACTGGTCGGTCTGCTGCTGGGCCTGCAAGTCGTCCTGCCGGTCGGCGGCGCCGACGTCCCCATCGTCATCAGCCTGCTCAACGCCTTCACCGGTCTTACGGTCGCGGCCAGCGGCTATCTGCTCGGCAACCCCCTGCTTCTCGTCGCGGGGACGCTTGTGGGCGCCAGCGGCACGATCCTGACCCGCCTCATGGCCTCCGCGATGGGCCGGTCGGTCGTCAGCATCCTCTTCGGCGCCTTCCGCGGCGGCTCGACGGCCGGCTCCACGGAAGTGAGCAACCGCCCGGTGCGCTCCGCCTCCGCCGAGGACGTGGCGATCCTGCTCGCCTACGCGCGCAAGGTCATCGTCGTTCCGGGATATGGATTGGCCGTTGCGCAGGCGCAGCACACGATCCGCGAGCTCGCGGAAGTGTTGGAGAGCAAGGGGATCGAGGTCATCTACGCGATCCACCCGGTCGCAGGCCGCATGCCGGGGCACATGAACGTGCTGCTTGCTGAGGCCGATGTTCCGTACGATCACCTCAAGGAGATGGACGACATTAACGGCGACTTTCCGCAAGTTGATGTTTCGCTG
>JBQCDV010000099.1:0-3664 GCA_051960855.1 Actinomycetales bacterium | reverse complement strand
AGCTGTTGCCGCCCCAGCACTTCTGCGCGGCCTCCTCCGGCTTCTGGCTGTCGAGGCCAGGCAGCGGGTTCGCGGTCACGAGCGTGGTGCCGGTGTTGATGAAGTCCTTGCCGTCGGGGAGCTTCGGTGCCTTGCCCGTCCGGGCGAGGTTCGCGATCGCCTGCACGCCCTTGGCCGCCATGTCGCCCGGGTACTGAGCCGCGTCGGCGGCGATCTTGCCTTCCTTGACGAGGCCGTTGATGTAGTTGCAGCTGCCGTCGATCGTGACCACGGTCGCGTCGGTCTTGCCGGCTGCCTGCAGCGCCTGGAGCGCACCGGCCGCGGCCGGCTCGTTGATCGTGTAGACGACGTTGATGTTGCCGTTGGCCGACAGGCAGTTCTCCATGGCCGTCTTGCCGCCCGGGATGGCGCCGTTGGTCGGCTGGTGGCACGCGATCTCGTAGTCGCCGCCCTTGCCGCCGGTGTACTTGCCGGTCTTCGCCTCCTGGCCGTTCTGCGTCTTGCTGCCGGGGTCGATGCCCATGCCCTCGAGGAAGCCGTGGTCGCGGCTGACGTCGACCGACACGACCTGGTCGTTGAAGAGGTCGAGCATCGCGATGACGGCCTTCTTGCCGTCGAGCTTGGTGGCGGCGTACTGGCCGATGAGCTTGCCGGCCTGCTCGTTGTCGGTCGCGAACGTGACGTCGACGACGCTGGCCGGGTTGGGCACGGTGTCCAGGGCGATGATGTAGAGCCCGGACTGCTTGGCCTTCTTCAACTCCGCGTTGACCGCGTCGCCGTTGGTGGTGATGAGGATGCCCTTGTCGCCACGGGAGATGGCGTTGTCGATCGCCTGGATCTGGGACTGGGTGTCGCCGTCCTGCTTGCCGGCGGCGACCGTGAGGTTGACGTTGTCCTTGGCGGCCTCCTTCTTGGCGTCCTGCTCCATCGAGACAAAGTAGGGGTTGGACAGGGTCTTGAGGATCAGGGCGACCCCGACCTTCTCGCCCTTGTTGGCACTGCCGGAGCCGCCCCCGGTCGCGCTGCTGTCCCCCGAGCTCGAGGAGCTGCAGGCAGCGAGAGCGAGTGAGCCCGCCATGAGACCGGCAGTCAGTGCCGCGATTCGCGCCGGCTTCTGCATTCGGCTGTCCTTCCACGCGTGTCACCCGGCTCGTCCGGACAACGTTGTCCCGTAGTTGTACGCGGGTGTCGGTGTGATGGTCAACACTTTGACGGGCACGAATGTGTGTCGATCTGATGACGTACATCTCGGACACATGTGCTGCAAACGGTTGCTTTGCTGGGGCTGGCGGCGGGGCCGAGGAGACTGCTCGGGGTGGCCTGCGCGGGAGCGGCGCAGCTACGGGGGACATCGTTGTCTCCGAGGTTGAGGCAGCTTCTGCGCCTTCGCGCTGCCCCGGGCCGCCCTCGCGCTGCCCCGGCGCGGCCTCCGCGGTCTCCGCGCGGAGCTGTCGGAGTTTTTGCACGTGACGGCACTGACCTGTTGGTGCTGGTGCTCGCCAGAGCGAGCAGTAACTCCAACAGCCCCCCTTTCGACCACCAACAGCTCGGGCGAGACGGGCGGAGGGGGACGGGCGGAGGGGGACGGGTCGAGGGAGACGGGCGGAGGGAGTTGGGCGGAAGCCGCGACGCAGCAGTCACGTCCGACCGGCGCCCGCCGTGGCGGACGCCGTTCGGACGTGGCTGGGTTGAGGGTGCTGGGTGCGAAGTGGTGAGTGCGAAGTGGCTGCGTGGAAGGGGCGAGAGTGGCAGCCGGCCGGGTCAGCTCGGGTCAGCTCGGGTCAGCTCTGTTGGGTGGTGCTGCCCGACGTCGAGCCCGAGGGAGTCAGGGAGTTGGAGCCCTGCTGTTCCTGGGCGGAGGCCTGTCCGCCGGGACTCCCCGGGCCGAAGCCCCCGTCGCCATTGGGACCTCCCTGGCCGCGACGGCCCTCGTGGCCGGCTTCCTCGCCGACGATCGCGAAGTCCCCGTCGAGGAGGACCTCGACGCGGGTGCCATCGGACTTCGTGATGTGGGCCTCGTAGACGGCGCTCGCGATGCTGCCGTCTTTCTCGGTGGTCGCCAGGTCGACGGTCGCGCCGGGGTACTTCTTGAGCACGGCACTCTTGACGCTGCTGAGCGTGCTGCCCGTCAAAGCCGTCTCCCCGTTGGCGGCGGGTCCGCCCTGGCCGCCGTAGCCGCCGCGGTGAGCGCCGGGGCTCATGTCGCCCCCGGGGCCGCCGCGGCCGCCCGCCTCCTCGCCTGTGATGGAGAAGCTGGTGTTGAAGAGCACGGTCACCCGGCTGCCGTCCTTCTTGGTGATGTGGGCTTCGTAGGTGCCGCCGCCATCAGCGTCAGTCTCGGCGCGCTCGATCGTGGCGCCCGGGTACTTCGCGCTGATCGCCGCGGTCACCTTGCTGAGGCTGTCGCCCGTCAGGGGAGTCTCCTGAGGCCGGTTGCCGCTCTCGGAGCCGGGGCTCTGGGCGGTCGAGCTGCTCGCGGTCGAGCTGCTCGCGGTCGAACTGCTTGGTGCCGGAGTGCTCGTGGTGGCGCTTGCGCCGAGGGCGCCGGCAAGAGCAGCGCCGGTCACGAAGCCACCGGCGAGCAGGGCCACTCGGCGTGTAGTGCGGTTGGTTCGCATGGTCCATCCCTTCGTCTCTCGGGGCCGGGCGACCCCGATGACAGAGACGATCGACGGCAGCGCTGTCGCACCGCTGTCACGGACCTGTGACGACGATGTGAACGACGCCGTCGCCGGGACGCGAGCAGGAGCGAGGCGACGTCGTTCTCCTATCTGCGGCGACTGGGTTAGCGCGATGGGGCGCGGGTAACGCCGGGCCACCAACTGATCGGCGTTCCAGCCCGCGGATGCCACAACCGACAGAGGCGGAACGCTCATGACGACCTCGCATGCGACGAGAAGCTCCCGAACGATGGTGCAGACGGCGGCTTTGGTCGTCGGCCTGGGATTCCTGCTCGTCGGAGTCCTCGGCTTCATCCCCGGCATCACGACGAACTACAGCGACATGTCCTTCGCGGGACACACGTCCGACGCCAAGCTGCTCGGCATCTTCGAGGTGTCGATCCTGCACAACGTCGTGCACCTGCTCTTCGGCATCGCCGGTCTCGTCGCCGCGCGGACCTCCGCCTCGGCCCGCACCTTCCTCGTCGGCGGCGGCGTGATCTACCTCGTGCTGTGGCTCTACGGGCTCTTCATCGACAAGGAGAGCGCGGCGAACTTCGTGCCGGTTAACACCGCAGACAATTGGCTGCACTTCGGTCTCGGCGTCGGGATGATCCTTCTTGGCCTCCTGCTCTCGCACGATGGGCGCCGCGACCGTCGCGTCAGCCTGTGAGCAGACCTGCCGTAAGCGGGTAAGTCAGGTCGCATGAAGACCACCTGGAAACCGCACGAGGAGCACGGGCAGCTGTCGAGCAAGGAGCGTCGCGAGCTGCCGGACTCGGTGTACGCCTTTCCTGACAAGCGCAAGGAGCCGCTGACCGACGCGCGGCATGTGCAGACGGCGCTGGCGCGCTTCGACCAGGTGCAGGGCGTGACCGACGACGAGCGCGATCAGGCGTTCGCCAACATCAAGGCCGCAGCCAAGCACTACGACGTGGAGGTGGCCGAGGACGACTGGCGTCAGCTCGGGAAGAAGCCGCACACGAAGAACTCCGCGCACTGAG
>JBQCDV010000098.1:0-6832 GCA_051960855.1 Actinomycetales bacterium | reverse complement strand
TCGAGCTATCCGAGCGGTCATGTCGGAGCAGCCACGGCCTTCGCGGCCTCCCTCGCCCTGGTCCTCGCCTGGCACCAGCGCCACCGGCTCGCGCAGTGGGCGGCGTGGCTGATCCTGCTCTTCCCCGCCGCGGTCGCCTGGTCCCGGCTCTACCGCGGAATGCACCACCTCAGCGACGTCCTCGCCGGCGTGGCCGACGGCTTCCTGGCGCTGACGGTCTCGCTCGTGGTCCTGATCGGCGGTCTGCACCGGCACAGCAGTGGCACCACCCGTCACGCTGCCAAGCACGGTGCGACGTGACAGGGCTGGTCGCCGTCATCGTCAATCCGACCAAGGTCGACGACGGCCCGGCCACCCGCGAGTGGCTCACCCGCCGGCTCGACGAGGCGGGTCGCGGTGAGCCACTCTGGCTGGAGACCTCGGCAGGGGACCCGGGCCACACCATGACCCGACGCGCGCTGGAGGCCAACGCCTCTCTGGTCCTGGCCCTCGGCGGCGACGGGACGGTGCGCGTGGTGTGCAGCGAGCTCGCCGGCAGCGGTGTCCCGCTCGGGATCCTGCCCGGGGGCACGGGGAACCTCCTGGCCCGCAACCTCGCCCTACCGGTCAACGACCTGGACGCCGCCCTCGACATCGCACTGACCGGGCGCGACCACCGCATCGACGTCGCCCGGCTGGTGGAGCTGGACGACACCTCGAAGGGCGACGGCTTCGTGGTGATGGCCGGGATCGGCTTCGACGCGGCGATGATGCGCGACGCGCCCGAGAAGCTCAAGGCGCGGGTCGGCTCGCTCGCCTACGTCGCAGCAGCGCTGCGTCACCTCCGGGACCGCCGGATGCGCGTGACGATCACCGTCGACGACCAGCCACCGCTGCGGCGTTCGGCCCGCACTGTCCTGGTCGGGAACGTCGGGGAGCTGCAGGCGGGGCTCACGCTGCTGCCCGACGCCGTGCCCGACGACGGTCGGCTCGACGTGCTCGTCATCGCTCCCCGCACCGTGCCGCAGTGGGTGCGCATCGCCGCGCGGGTCGTCCTGCGGCGACACCGGGAGGACGAGCTCGTGGCGACGCTGACGGGCCGGCGCGTGCACATCGAAGCCTCCTCCCCCCAGCCGCGGCAGCTCGACGGCGACCCGATCACCACCGGCACTGTCCTGGAGTCAGTGGTCGAGCCTGCCGCCCTGGTCATCCGGCTTCCCGAGGAGCAGTCGTGAGCTCAGCCAGCCGGGTCCCGGAGACGGCGAACATGCCGGCGGCGCTGCTCACCACCGACGGGCCGCGCGCGACCTTCCGCCGGGCGGACAAGGACGGCATGGTGCTGCAGGCCTACGTCCGCTTCCGGTACGGCGACGGCTTCAGCTCCGCCCGCGCGCTGGGGCTGCAGCTGTGCCTGTCGTTCATCCCCCTGGTCATCGCGATGGTCGGCCTGTCCAGCACGACGGGGACCAGCCGCCTGGGCAAGGTCCTCGAGCTCACCCTGCTCCGCCTGACCCCGGGCACGAGCGACGACGTCGTCAAGCAGGCTCTCGAGCAGTCCCACCGCAAGGCCACCACGGGGGGCCAGCTCGCACTCTGGCTCGGTCTCGTGGTCGCACTCGTCGCGCTCACGACCGCAATGGGCCAGGTCGAACGCGGCGCCAACCGGATCTACGGCATCCAGCGCGACCGCCCGTTCCAGCAAAAGTACTCCCGCGCCGCCCTGCTCGTCCTGATCGCTGGCATCCCCGCGCTGCTCGGCTTCCTGATCCTTGTCGGGGGCGCCGCGATCGGGCAGTCGCTCGCGCAGGTGTACGGCTGGGGAGATGGCGCGCGAACGGCGTTCGCGGTCGTCCGCTGGCCCGTCGGGGTGGCGCTGGCGTGGGTGTCGTTCGCCGTGCTCTACGAGCGGGCGCCGCGGCGGCGCCAGCCGGGCCTGTCCTGGGTCGCGATCGGCTCCCTCATCGGGCTGCTGCTGTGGCTGGTCTTCACGCTGGGCCTGGCCTACTACGTCACGCACGCGTCGTCGTTCGGGTCGACCTACGGACCACTCACGGGTGTCGTGGCGCTGCTGCTGTGGGCCAACCTGACGTCGGTGGCGGTGTTCCTCGGGGTGGCGTTCGCCGCCCAGCTGGAGGCCGCGCGCGCTGGCATGACCAGGGGCGCGCACGAGGACCCGGAGGAGGTCCCGCCGCTGCCCCCGCGGGAGCATCAGCGACACTGAGGCGTGCGCGCCGACCTCGCTACCCTGCCGGCGCGCCTGTCCCGGGAGCGGCTGGCACCGGTCGCGATCGGCTTCGTCGTGGCGACGGCCGCGCTCGCTGTCGCGGTGGCGCTGCGCTGGGGGCCGGTCGTCGATCTCGACCAGCAGGTCGCCTCCGCGGCCCGTGAGTGGGTCGCGCGGCACCCGTGGGTCCTCGCCAGCCTGCGGGAGATCTCGGTCGTGCTCGGGCCTGCGACCTGGCGTGCCAGTGTCGTCGTCGGCGCGCTCGGACTCGCGCTGCGGGGGCACCGCAAGCCCGCTCTCTGGGCCCTCGTGGTCCTCGGCATCGGCGTCGCGACAGAGGCGCTGCTCAAGCTGTCGCTGGCCAGGCCGCGGCCGCCGGACCCCTTCGACATCGCTGCCGGCTACTCCTGGCCCTCCGGCCACGCCACCGCGTCACTGCTCTCGGCGCTCGAGCTGCTCGTCATCGCATGGCCCTTTGCCATCTACGTGGCACGGCGCTGGCTGCCCTGGCTCGCCGGGCTTCTCGTCCTCGTGACGGGAATCGACCGCCTCCTGCTCGGCGTGCACTACCTGTCCGACGTCGTCGGCGGCTGGCTGCTCGCCGCGTCGGTCGCCACGACCGCCGGAGCGGTCGGCGGAGTGGACCGCTGGCTGGCGCGGATGCCGTGGAGCGAGCGGCTGGCGGCCGCACCCCTCCCCCTTCCCGAACGTCGTCAGCAGCGGCTGGTCGCCGTCGTCGTCAACCCCACGAAGGCGGTGGACACCCCCGGCAACCGCCGGCTCATCTCCAACCGAGTGCAGCGAGCCGGGTGGCTGGGACCGCTGTGGCTGGAGACGACTCCTGACGACTCGGGCGCGGGTCAAGCCCGTCAGGCGGTCGCGGCAGGCGCCGGTCTCGTGCTGACGGTCGGCGGAGACGGGACGGTGCGCAACGTCTGCGACGCGCTCGCCGGCGGCGACGTGCCGTTGGGAATCCTGCCCGGCGGCACGGGCAACCTGCTGGCCCGCAACCTCGGCATCCCGTGGGACGACCTGGAAGGCGCCCTCGACGTCGCCCTACACGGCGCCCGGGGCCGCATCGACCTGCTGCGCGTCACCGGCGACGACCCCGACAGCGGCAAGGCGTCCGCGGTGATGGCGGGTCTCGGGCTCGACGCCCTCATCGTGCGTGACGCTCCTGAGGAGGTGAAGCGCCGTCTCGGCCCTGCCGCCTACGTCGTCTCGGGCTCCCGGCACTGGCGGGCACGCCTCATGGACGTGCAGGTCACGATCGACGACCAGCCGCCGGTGCGGCGTTCGGCGCGCACGGTCCTGGTCGGCAACGTCGGTGAGCTCACCGCCGGCCTGCGGCTGCTGCCCGATGCCCGTCCCGACGACGGTCAGCTCGACGTCGTGGTCGTGGCGCCGCGGCGGGTGGCGGACTGGGGACGGCTCGCGGTGCGCGTCGCCGCGCGCCGGGCCGAAGGTGAGCCGGGCCTGCTGCACCTGTCCGGCCGCCGGGTGCTGATCCAGGCGCGAGGCGTGCAGGCACGGCAGGTCGACGGCGATGCGATCTCCGACTCGACCACGCTGCAGGTGGAGGTCGAGCCCCAGGCGGTGCCCGTCATGCTGCCGCTGGGCTCGCCGTTCTGGAGGTCTCCGGAGGCCGGGGGCCACGATTGACCACGATTGACCGGACTGACCCCGATTGACCGGGCTCACAAGACTGACCGGACTGACCCCAGCGAGGGCGCTCAGAGCCCGCGGACGGTGCCGACGAGATGCTCGATCGGCGCCCGAGGCGTGGCCGGCTGCCGATCCGAGCGCGAGGCACCCCTCGAGGTGACGGCCAGGTCCCAGCCGCCGTCACCGCGCGCGGTGGCCAACTGCACCGTCGACGGCAGCAGCACCGGCTTGCGGAAGGCGACCTCGGCGACCAGTGCGTCGGGCAGCCGGCCCGACAGCGCTGCCAGCGCATGCGCGTGTGTCCACATGCCGTGCGCGATCGCCCGAGGGAAGCCAAAAGCCTTGGCCGTCAAGGGCCACAGATGGATGGGGTTGACGTCCCCCGATACCGAGGCGTAACGCCTTCCCAGGTCGCCGGGGACCTTCCAGACCGCGTGACCGGTGGCAGCCGCCTCGACCTCGGCGGCGGTCGGCAGACCGGCCGCGACGTCAGCCTCCGAAGCATCCGCCGGCGGCTTCACGCCACGCGAGAGGTAGACCGAGCGGCTCTCCCAGACCGTCTCCCCGCCGACGCTGACCCGCGCGCAGAGGTCGGCGGTGGCGCCCCGGGGATGGGACGCGAGGCGCTCGGCCCAGACCTCGAGGTCGAGCAGCTCGCTCACCCCCACCGGCCGGTGCTGCCGGATCTCGTTGCGGACGTGCACGAGACCGACCAGCGCGAGAGGGAAGTCGCGCGCCGCCATCAGCTGCACCTGCATCGGAAACGTCAGCAGGTGCGGCCCTGTCACCGGAAGCGTGTCCGCGAGCGGATAGCCGCAGAGCGTGTCGTAGCGCGCCAGCCGCCCACCCTCGACCCGAACGCCGCTGCGACGCACCCGCCTGGTGGGAAGGCTCGCGGAGTCCCCACCCTTCTTGCCGCGTCCCAGCAGGGCCGCCCGCGCAAACAGCCGCGGTAGCGACGGAGCCTGCTCCACCGACGCCACGTCAGGCTCCCAGCAGGGACTGGCCGCAGACGCGGACCACCTGACCGTTGACGCCGGAGGTGCCCGGCTGCGCGAGCCAGGCGATGGTCTCGGCGACGTCGACGGGCAGGCCGCCCTGCTGGAGCGAGTTGAGCCGGGCGCCGACTTCCCTTGTCCCGAAAGGCATCTTGGCCGTCATCTCAGTGACGATGAAGCCGGGAGCGACAGCATTGATGGTGGCGCCCCGCTCGGCAAAGCTCGGCGCCCACGCGCGGACCATCCCAATGACTCCGGCCTTGGAGGCCGCGTAGTTGGTCTGGCCGCGGTTGCCGGCGATGCCGGACTGCGAGCTCACGCACACGATGCGCGCACCGTCGCGCAGGACGTCCTCGGCTGCCAGCAAGGCCTCGGTGAGGTCGAGCTGGGCCTGCAGGTTGACCGCCATCACCGACGACCAGCGGGCTTCGTCCATGTTGACGAGCAGCTTGTCGCGGGTGATGCCGGCGTTGTGGACCACGATGTCAACGCCGCCATGGCGTTCGCGCAGGTGGGTGACGAGGCGCCGCGCCGCGTCGGGGGCGGTGATGTCGAGCTGCAGCGCCGTGCCGCCGATGGCGTTGGCGACCGACGCGAGGGACTGTCCGGCGGCGGGGATGTCGACCACGACCACGTGGGCGCCATCCCGGGACAGGACCTCGGCAATAGCGGCACCGATGCCGCGGGCGGCGCCCGTCACGACCGCGACCTTCCCAGCCAGCGGCTTCTCGGACAGGTGCCGAGCCTGGTCGTTCGCAACGCTGGGGGTCGAGGTCCCGCCGCTGGAGTGGGGCACGGCGGAGGTGGGGGCGGTCACTGTGACCGCCTGACCGTCGACGTAGGCCGACCGCCCCGACAGGAAGAAGCTCACCGGGGAGTCGATCGCGTCGTCGGCTTCCGCGCCGACGAAGAGCAGGTTCGCGGTCGCGCCGGCCCTGAGCTCCTTGGCCAAGGACCGCACCAGGCCCTCGACCGCCTGCCGAGCCGCGGCGACCGGGACGGAGTCGGCTTCCGACGGGGCGTCCGCGAGCACGAGGACGCGCCCGGAGGGCGTGAGCCGCTTGACGGTCGGCGTCAGAAACACCTGCGCCGCAACGAGATCGGACGGACCCCGCAGTCCGGTCGCGTCGAGCACGACCGCGGCGAGGCGCTCGGGGGCACGTTTCGCCGACGTCTGCTCCGGACCCTCGGTGTCCGCGCCCTGAGCGGGAGCGATCGTCACGCCGTTGGCCTCGAGCAGCTGCTCCAGCCGTTGCCGCAGACGGCCCTGCCCAGCCACACCGATGGCAGCGGCGCCAGGGAGCAGCGGCTGGCCAGGGGTGTAGCGGCGCAGCACCGCCGGGCGCGGCAGGCCGAGCTGCTTCGTGACGGTCGCGCCGACGCCGGAGTTGGCGAAGTCGCGGTACCAGTCGGACACGGCTGGAGCCTTTCGGGACGAGGACGAGGACCCAGAAAATGACGAGGACGAGGACGAGGACGAGTTCGACGACGGGTGACGAAGCGACGGCGGCATGACTCAGCTCTCGAGAATCGCGACGACGCCCTGACCGCCGGCGGCACAGATGGAGATGAGGCCACGCTTGCCCGGCCCGAGCTCGTGCAGCAGCTTGGCAAGGGTGGCGACGATGCGGCCGCCGGTGGCCGCGAACGGGTGACCGGCCGCGAGCGATGAGCCCGTCACGTTGAGCTTGCCGCGGTCGATCGCCCCCAGCGGCGCGTCGAGGCCCAGCCGCTCCTTGCAGTAGGCAGGGTCCTCCCACGCCCTGAGTGTCGCGAGCACCGTGCTGGCAAACGCCTCGTGGATCTCGTAGCGGTCGAAGTCCTGCAGCATCAGACCGTTGCGGGCCAGCAGCTCCGGCACCGCGTACGCCGGTGCCATCAGCAGTCCCTCACCGCCGTGGACGTAGTCGACGGCGGCTGTCTGAGCGTCGACGAGATGGGCCAGGACGGGTAGACCGTGCGCCGC
>JBQCDV010000097.1:0-30194 GCA_051960855.1 Actinomycetales bacterium | reverse complement strand
GCGTGGAGCGGCGGGTGCGGCTCGACGGGCAGGTCTACGCCTCGCCGGTGGTGGCCACCGCTGGTGGAACCGCCGTCGCCGTCGTCGCGACCGAGGCGAACTCCGTCTACGGCCTGCGTCCCGACGGGACCCAGCTGTGGCGGACCAAGCTCGGGACACCCGTCCCGCTGTCGGCACTTCCCTGCGGCAACATCGATCCGTTGGGCGTCACCGGCACTCCGGTCATCGACACAGCCACCTCGACTGTCTACGTCGCCGCCGAGCTCGACGCTCCCATCCGTCACGAGCTCGTGGCCCTCGATCTCGTGGACGGCCAGGTGAAATGGCGCCGTTCCTTGGATCTTCCCGGGGTGGACCGGCGCGCGATGCAGCAGCGCGGCGCGCTGGCGCTCGACGAGGGACGGGTGTGGGTGCCGTTCGGCGGACTTGCGGGGGACTGCGGTGACTACAAGGGCCGCGTGGTGGGCTGGAGCGTTGACGGTGCGGGAAGTGCGGTGGCCTTCACGGTCCCGACGACCCGTGAGGCCGGCATCTGGACTCCTCCCGGTCCTGCGGTCAACGCCGCGGGGCGGATGTTCGTGTCGGTTGGCAACGGTGAGGCCGGTCCGGGGGATGGCTACGACTACTCCGACTCCGTCCTGGCGCTGGACGGGGCAGAGCGCGTGGACTCGTTCTCCCCCCGGCAGTGGGCGGAGGAGAACGCCCGGGACGCCGACCTCGGCTCCCAGGGACCAGCGCTGGTGGGGGACCGGTGGGTGTTCATCGCCGGCAAGGGCGGCACAGCCTACGTGCTGCGGCAGGACGACCTCGGCGGCATCGGTGGATCGGTGTCCAGCCGAGAGCTGTGCCGGTCCTTCGGTGGCACAGCCGTCGTCGGTGACACGGTCTACGTGCCCTGCACGGATGGTGTGCGCGCCGTCAGGGTCGGAGCGGACGGCCGGATGAGCGTGCTCTGGCACGCCGGCGGGGCCGCCAATGGCTCCCCGGTGGTCGGGGGCAACCGGGTCTGGGTGCCCGATGCCCGAGGGGGTCGGCTCCTCGCGCTGGACGCGAGGTCGGGGGAGCAGCGGGAGACGGTCGACGTCGGCCAGCTCAGCCGCTTCGGCACGCCAGCCGTCACCGGGGACCGGCTGCTCGTCCCGACGCTGGCGGGACTGACGATCGTCCGCGTCACACCGTGAGCGACGGGTAGGACCGAGGCCATGGGTGACAGCAGCAGGGACACGTCCTCCGAGATCCCGAAGGACGCGGGTGCCCAGCCGACCCAGCGTCGGCACAACGATGTCGACGTCGAGCCGGGAGTGGACGAGCGACTTGAGCCGGGGGTGGACGCCGGCGACATTGCCGCCCGGTCGCGGCTGCTGCCCGAGGAGCAGCAGGCGGGCAGCGACGACCCGCAGGTCCAGGCGGCGGCCGTGCTCGCCGACTCCGAGGAGCGCATCGCCGCCCCCGATCCCGACGCGAGCGAGCAGACGGCTCTGCGTGGGACCCACGCCGCCGACCACTGACACACTCGGCCGGTGCTCTCCGAGATCTGGCCGACGTTCGCCCTTCGGCTCACGACCGCGCGGCTGCAGCTACGCCTCCCCGCTGAGGATGAGCTCGTCGCGCTCGCCCGGCTCGCGGCCGACGGGGTGCACCGCGCCGACGAACGGCCCTTCCTCACTCCGTGGGCGGAGGGGAGCCCCGAGGAGCGAGCACGTGCCGTGGTGCAGGGGCACTGGTGGCGGCTCGGCGACTGGGCGCCGGCCCACTGGTCGCTCGGACTCGGGGTGTTCTCGATCACCGGTGAGGCGCTGGGCATGGCAACCCTGCGGGCGCAGGACTTCGCCCTCACCCGGGAGGTGACGACCTCGTCGTGGCTGGGACTGCGACACCAGGGACAGGGGTTCGGGACGGAAGCCCGCGTCGCGCTCCTCACTCTGGCCTTCGGGTACCTGGGTGCCAGCGACGCGACCAGCGAGGTCTTCCAGGACAACCACGCCTCGCAGGGCGTCTCCCGCAAGCTCGGCTACGAGCACGACGGCATCTCCCGTGACGTGCGGGGTGAGGAGGTGCTCGTCTCGGACCGCCTCCGGCTGACCGCCGCGCGCTGGGCTGCGAGGCCGCGTCCCGAGGTCGCCGTCACCGGGATGGCGGAGGCCGCTGGCATGTTCGGCCTGGACGGGTAGGTCGGGGCCTTCGTCGGCAGGTGACACTAGGGAGGTGACGGTGGCGCAGACGACGGCGGGGACCCCGGACAGCGACGTTCGGGTCGATCTCGGGCCTCTGACCGAGGCCGTGGCCGCAGGGGAGGTCGCGGTGCTGTCCGGCGCCGGACTGTCCACGGAGTCCGGGATCCCCGACTACCGCGGCCCATCGGGCGCCGCGCGACGCGTGACCCCCATGACCTACCAGGTGTTCACGCGGGAGCCCGAGGCGCGCGTGCGGTACTGGGCGCGGAGCCATCTGGGCTGGCGGATGTTCGACCGGGCCACGCCGAACGACGGGCACCTGGCCGTGGCCGCCCTACAGCGGCTGGGCCTGCTGTCGGGAATCGTCACTCAGAACGTCGACGGACTCCATACGGCCGCGGGAGCGAGCGATGTCGTGGAGCTGCACGGCAACCTCGACCGGGTCGTGTGCCTCGACTGCGGCTACCTCACTGCGCGCTCGGACCTGGCCGAGCGACTCGATGCGGCCAACCCCGGCTGGCAGGCGGAGGTGCTCGCAGTCAACCCCGACGGTGACGTCACCCTGCCGGACGAGGCGCTGCAAGGGTTTCGGATCGTCTCGTGCGAGCGGTGCCAGGGAGTGCTCAAGCCCGACGTCGTGTACTTCGGCGAGACGGTGCCGCCTCAGCGGGTCGCCGACAGCTACGCGCTCGTCGAGCGGTCGCGGCTGCTGCTCGTGCTCGGCTCGTCGTTGACGGTGATGTCCGGGCGCCGCTTCGTGCTCCGCGCCGCCAAGCTGGGCATCCGAGTCGCCATCGTCAACCAGGGCGAGACTCGCGGGGACGAGTTCGCGTCAATCCGACTAGAAGCGCCGCTCGGCGTCACTCTCACAGAGCTCGTCGCGCGTCTGACGGCAATGGAGGGCGTGGCATGAACGACGCTGGCGACGGTGAGGGCACGCCTGGAGTCGTCCCGACGCGGTGGGCGTCGGTCCATGGCGAGGAGCACTCGCGGTGGTACGTCGAACGGTTCCGGCAGATGGCGGCGGCAGGCGCCGACCTCGACGGCGAGGCGCGGCTGCTGGACACGGTGGTGGGACGCGGATCCCGGATCCTGGACGGCGGCTGCGGAGGCGGACGGGTGGGAGCGGCTCTGGCCCAGCGGGGTCACCGCGTCGTCGGGGTCGACGCCGACCCGCTGCTCATCGAGGCCGCCCGCGAGGACCATCCGCAGGTCCGCTGGCTGGTGATGGACCTCACCGCGCTCGACCCCGTGGAGCTCCGCCTGTCGGAGGACGGCGCCTTCGACGCCGCAATCGTGCCGGGCAACGTCATGCCCTACGCCGCAGAGGGCACGCAGGGGCAGATCCTGCGACAGCTCGGCGGTGTCGTGCGCAGCGACGGTGTCGTGGTGGTGGGCTTCGGCGCCGGCCGCGGCTACTGGGTGGACGAGTGGGAGCCCGATGTCGCCTCCTCGGGGCTGGTGGAGGAACAGCGCTTCGCGATCTGGGACCTGCGGCCGTGGCGCCGCGACAGTGACTTCCTGGTGTCGGTGCTGCGGGTGCAGTAGCAGCGTCGGACCTGCCGCGGCAGCGCGCCGGACCGCACCTGCCACTGGCAGCGCAGTGGCGGTCGGCGCGGTCCGGCGCGGTCGGGGGGCCTCAGCGCAGCCGGGCCAGTCTGGTGTTGGCTGCCTTCAGCGCTGCGATGGTCGGGTCGACCTCATAGGTGGCGTCCTGGCCCCCGACGCGCCACACGACGACCGACATCGCTCGGCCGCGCTGAGTGACACCGAGCCACTCGAATGAGCCTTCGATGCTCGCCGCGCTCGGCTTCGACACCAGCGAGGTGTAGCCCGCCATCCCGGACGGGACCGCCACCTTCGTGACCTTCGCCGGCCCGTAGAGGAGCACCGCCCCTCGCGGCAGGTGGCGGCGCAGCTCGCTGCGCGTGACGTCGAGCAGGTCGGCGGCCGCCGCCTTCGCCTTCGCCTCAGTCGGGAACGTGAACACGGCGCTGATGGCACGGCCGCCGCTCACGCGGAAGTCCTGCCGCGCCGCGTGCAGCTGGCCTCGCCACTGCGGCTGGTAGGACACGAACGTCGCCCGCGTGCTGGTGGCCGTCCAGCGCTGGACGGAGTTGACCTTCGGCATCTGGGAGGCGGCGAGCAGGGCCGGGGACGGGTTCAGCCGCGCCCAGCTGCTGGTCGTCGCACCCGTTGCTGCGGCTGGCGCGATGGCGGTGACGGCGGCGGCCGTCGAGGTGGTGCCGGCCGCGCGGGCCGGGGCCTCGGTCAGGGCGACCAGCGAGAGGCCGCCGACGGTGAGCGCCCCAGCGAGGAACAGCGGGAGGCGGCGCGCGCGGCGCAGCCCCGACAGGTGGGGCGTCGAGAGGGAAGTCGGGTGCGAGGTGGACGATGTCCGGACGGACATGGCGAGCTCCTGAGAGGAACCGGCTGGGGGCCGGGGGCGCTCGGCCTTTCCGAGCGACGACACCTCTCACCACTCGCCACTGCGACTGTCGGTTGCGCCGTCGGGCGAACGAGGCGCCGTGACGAATCCCATCGCAACCTCCGGGGCACCTTCTGCGTCAGGCCCCGCAGCGGCCCCCGCCGGGGCGGCACCGGACGACGACGGGAAGTCCAGCATCGTCGTTCGTCGGGGCATGAGGGCGATGACCACGCCGAGCACGACGGCGACCGCGACGAGGCTGACGAAGACGGTGTGCGTGGCCTCGTAGAGCGTGTGCCGGATGAAGGCTGCGACCGGGTCCGGCAGGGTGTGCTGGCCGCCGAGGACGGCCGAGGTGGCCGCCGACCGGTCGGGCAGCTGTGAGGCGATCGCGGCCGGAGCCGAGGAGAAGCGGTCGGCGATCAGCGTGTTCGCGATGGCTCCGAAGGCGGCCAGACCGACGGCGCTGCCCACTGAGCGCGTGAACATGTTGGTGCCGGTCACGACGCCGCGCCGGTCCCACCCGACGACCGACTGCACGGCGACGAGGGTGCTCGTCGCACAGAAGCCCAGTCCCACCCCGACGACGAAGCACGCCAGGCCCATCGCCCACAGGGGAGCGGTGTCCGGCATCGCCGCCACCGCGGCCGAGCCGGCGACCGCGACGACCGCGCCGACGAGACCGGTGTCCCGGAAGCCCAACCGCAGGTAGAGCCGCGCCGCGACGGTGGACGCGATCGGCCACCCGACGGTGAGCGCGGCGAGGGTGAAGCCGGCCAGCAGGGGGCCGGCCCCGCGCACCCCCTGCGCGAACGTCGGGACATAGGAGGTCAGCCCGAAGGTCAGCGCCCCAATGGCGAAGGAGGCGAGGTTGCCGGCCAGCAGCGTGCGGCGTCCGAAGACCCAGAGCGGCAGGACCGGCTCGGCCACACGGGTCTCGGTGACGACGAAGGCGGCGATGAGGGCCGCCGCGGCGAGGAACAGCCCGACGCTGGTCGCCGAGCCCCAGGCCCAACTGACACCGCCTTCGAGCAGCGCGAGGATCAGCAGGCTGCAGCCGGCCACGAGGGTGGCGGCTCCCAGGTAGTCGATGCGGTGCTCGCGCCGCACCACGTCCTCGTGGAAGTGGCGCAGCAGCATCCACACCGCGAGCGCGGCCACGGGCAGGTTGACCCAGAAGATCCAGCGCCACGTCAGGTACTCGGAGAAGACGCCACCGAGTGTGGGCCCGATGACGGCCGCGGCTCCCCACACGCTCGACATGTAGCCCTGGACCTTGCCGCGCTCCTCGACGCCGTAGAGGTCACCGACGATGGTGATGGTCATGGGCTGGACCGCGCCGGCCCCGAGGCCCTGCAGGCCGCGGAAGAGGATGAGGCTGAGCATGCTCCAGGCGACGCCGCACAGCAGCGAGCCCAGCACGAACAGCCCGATGCCGAGCAGCAGGACCGGTCGGCGTCCGATGAGGTCGGCGAAGCGGCCGTACAGGGGCACGCTGACGGCCTGCGTCAGCAGGTAGACCGAGAACAGCCACGGGAACTGCGAGAAGCCGCCGAACTGCGCCACGATGTCCGGCACCGCGGTGGCCACGATGGTGCTGTCGAGCGCCACCAGCGCCATCGACAGCATCAGGGCGAACACGACGGTCAGCCGCTCGTCGCGGCCGGTCGGCTGGGAAGAGGCGGCGGGGGACGCCGAGCCGGTTGTCACCGGCAGATCCTAGGCTGGCGCGCATGGTCCGACACCTCGACGCCGCTGCGCGACCGGAGGCATCCGAGGGGTCGCCGGACGTCGCCGAGCCGGAGGTGCGCCTCGTGCACCGGGCAGCGCGGCTGGAGGCCGCTTTCGAACGTCGCCTCGTACGGCTGCTGCGCCGTCGGGGCTGGCGCCCGCAGGTCCTGGCCTATCCGACATACGGCGCGGCGCTGGCGCCGGACGAGGGCTGGGTGCGGGTGCTGGGGCGGGTGCTGCTGCTGCCCCCGCGTCCCCGCCGCGGCGACGAGGAGGGCGGCCGCGGGTGGCGGCGCTTCTTCACCCTGCCGGTGGTCGACAGCGAGGTCGAGGTGGAGATGGGCGGGCACGTCCGCAGCCTCGTCACCGGCCGCGGTGGCTACCTCGACGAGCGCGTCGCCGTGCCGGGTCTGAAACCGGGCTGGCAGCCCCTCACGCTGCGGGTGCAGGAAGGCGAGACGCTGGTCTCGACGCGCGCGCGCATCGTGGGTGCCGGCGAGCGCCTGGGCGTGATCAGCGATATCGACGACACCGTCATGGTCACCGCGTTGCCTCGGCCGCTGCTGGCCGCCTGGAACACCTTCGTCCGACTCGAGCAGTCCCGCCTCGCCGTTCCCGGGATGCCCGAGCTCTTCCGCAAGCTCGTGTCCCATGAGCCCGGCGCCCTCGTCGTCTACGTCTCGACCGGCGCCTGGAACGTCGCGCCGCCCCTGGTGCGGTTCCTGGCGCGGCACGGCTTCCCCGAGGGGCCGCTGCTGCTGACCGACTGGGGACCGACCGCCGACGCCTGGTTCCGGTCCGGGACCGCGCACAAGCGGGACACGCTGCGCCGCCTGATCCGGGAGCTGCCGCACCTGAGCTGGGTGCTGGTCGGCGATGACGGTCAGCACGACCCCCAGCTCTACAGCGAGCTCGTCGAGGAACTGCCCGACCGCGTGCGGCTGGTGGCTATCCGGGAGCTCAGCCCGACCGAGCAGGTGCTGACGCACGGCACCCCGACCAGCCGGGGTCGCCAGCGGCCGCGGCCCGCGACCGGCCGACGCGCGCCCGCCAGCGCCACCGTGTGGCTGAGCGGAGCCGACGGCTTCACCATCCTCGACGCCCTCGACCAGGGAGAGGCCTGACCACGGATGCCGTCTCTGACTCCAGCCCTGACTCCGGGGCTGCGGCTGCGCCGCCTCGTCGCCCGACTGGTGTGGCGCGCCTGCGGCTGGACCCTCGTGGGAGAGCGGCCGGACTCCCGCGTGGGGATCCTCGTCGGAGCGCCCCACACGTCCAACTTCGACTACCTGCTGATGCTCGGCATCACCTGGCAGTTCGGGCTGCGCACCAAGTTCCTGGGCAAGCAGGAGCTTTTCCGAGGCCCCCTCGGCTGGCTGATGCGCGCGACCGGCGGCATCCCGGTGGACCGCGACAACCCGGGGTCGGTGGTGCGGGAGCTGCTGCGAGCCGCTCGGGACGACCAGGACTTCCTGCTCGTGATCGCCGCCGAGGGCACCCGTAGCCAGGGGGAGTACTGGAAATCCGGCTTCTACCGCATCGCCAAGGCGACCCGCATCCCGGTCACGCTGGGCTTCGTCGACGGGCCGCACAAGCGGGCCGGTTTCGGCCCCAGCTTCGTCCCGGGGCAGGGCGGGCGGACCGTACGCCAGGACATGGACTTCGTGCGGGAGTTCTACGCCGACAAGCCGGGCCTGCGTCCGGCCAACCGCACGGAGCCCCGCTTGCGCGAGGAGGGGGAGCTGCGCGAGGAGGGGGAGCTGCGCGGATGACGGCTGTGAGACAGTGCCGCGCGTGACGAGCCCCTCTCATGCCGTCGGCGTGGCCGACGCGACCGTGCATCTGGTGACGACCGCGGATGACCGGACGCTGCGCGTATTCGACGCCGGTGTCCCCGACGGTGTCCCTGTCGTCATCCACCACGGGACGCCCATGTCCGGCCTCGTCTACACCCTGTGGGACGCCGACGCCCGCGCCCGCGGCCTGCGCCTGATCGGCTACGACCGGCCGGGCTACGGCGGCTCCACTCGGGCCCCAGGCCGCTCGGTCGCCGACGCCGCCTCCGACACCGCGGCGATCGCCGACGCGCTCGGTGTCGACGACTTCCTCACGTGGGGCATCAGCGGCGGCGGCCCTCACGTGCTGGCGTGCGCAGCGCTGCTCGGCGACCGGGTCAGCGCGGCGGCCTGCCTGTCCGGCGTCGCCCCCGTCGATGCGACCGGGCTGGACTGGATGGCCGGCATGGGGGAGGACAACGTCGAGGAGTTCGGCGCGGCGCTGCAGGGTGAGGACGTGCTGCGGCCCTGGCTGGAGGAAGCCGCTGCCGTCCAGCTCGGCGGGTCGGCCGCCACGTTGCACGAGGCCATGGCCACGCTGCTGCCGCCCGCGGACGTCGACCTCCTCACCGACGGCCTCGCCGACTACATGCATGCGGCGATGGCCGCTGGCGGGGCCTCGGGAGTCGACGGCTGGCTGGACGACGACCTCGCCTTCGTCAAGCCGTGGGGCTTCTCCCTGGCCGATATCCGGGTGCCGGTCCTGATCTTCCAGGGCGGGGTCGACCTCATGGTCCCGGCCCCACACGGCGACTGGCTCGCCTCGGCTCTGCCGCATGCTGAGACCCGGCTCGACTCCGAGGCGGGCCACCTCGCCACCATGCAGGACATCGGCGCGGTGACGTCCTGGCTGCTGAGCCACGCCAACTGAACGTCGCAAGGACACACCCTTGCTGGGTCACTCGGCAAGACACTAGCCTTGCTGGGTGCCGATTGTCGCGACCGTAGACCAACAGAGCAGCCGCCGGCAGCCCGACCGGGTAGCGGCCGCCCTGTCGTCCCTGCAGCCCCTGCCCGTCCTGCGCCCCTTCGAGCGCACGGCGGGCGACGAGCTGCAGGGCGTCCTGACCGACGGGCAGCAGGCGCTGCGCACCGTCCTCCGTCTGATACGTCTCGGCGGGTTCCACATCGGCCTCGGCCTCGGCGCGACCGAGCAGCCACTGCCAGCCTCCACGCGCGAAGGGCGTGGCGAGGCCTACGAGCGAGCCCGTCGGGCGGTGGAGCGGGCCAAGCGCCGATCCACTCGGCTGGCTGTCGAGGGCCCCGACGCCGCGCGCGCACGTGACGCGCAGACGGCCCTCGACGTTCTCGCCGCTCTCTGCCGACGCAGGAGCGCCGCCGCCTGGGAAGCGATCGACCTCATCGAGCAGGGCCTGTCGACGACGGCAGCAGCCGCCCGCCTCGACATCACGCGGCAGGCGGTGCAGCAGCGGCTCACCTCCGCCCAGTGGCCGCTCGAGCTCGATGTCCGGGAGCTGGTCGTGCGGCTGCTCGACGCCGCAGTGCCTTCATCCGAGGCCGACTCCGAGGCCGAGGCTCACGTGAAGCCCGAGGCGCACGTCGAGGCCGACCCTCCGGCCCGGGTCGAGGGGCGATGAGAGCCGTCACGAACGCCGTTATCGCCGGGTTGCTCGCCGTTGCCGTGATCGCGTCGGTGCCGCCGTGGCGGGGCGGCAGGAGGCGGGGTCCTCGCCGGCCGCTTCGAAAGGCGGGAGCGATCTGGGTGGCGCTGCCGGTGGTGGTGCTCGCGGTCGCCGCCGCAGCCGGGGCGTGGAGCCGAGCGGCAGGGCACGGTCCGCTGGCGCCCCTGAGCGCGTCCGGCCTCGTCGGCATCCTCGTCGTCTGCCTGCTGTCGCTGCTCGCGGTTGCAGCCGGGGGACCGGTGACGACCCTGGTCTTAGAGCTTGCGGACCGCAGCGGTGACACCGACGTGGTGGCGGCCGAGCCGCCGGTGTTGCGGGGCGGTGCGTGGATCGGCGCGCTCGAGCGCGCGGCGATCGTCACGACCTTGCTCGCCGGCTGGCCGGAAGGCCTCGCCGTCGTCCTGGGCATCAAGGGCCTGGCGCGCTATCCCGAGCTGCGGGCGCCGGCTGCAGCCGAGCGGTTCATCATCGGCACGTTCACCAGTGTGCTGTGGGCAGCGGGGTGCGCCGGCTGCGGCGTCCTGCTTACGGTAGGCCGGTGAGTGACCCGGTGAGTGACCCTATGAGTGACCCGGTGAGTGACACTGGCGGCCTGGACGACGAGACGCTTGCCTTCGCTGCAAGGGTCTTCGACCTCGCGCGGGACGGGGACACCGAGGAACTCGGCCGTCTCGTCGACGCCGGGCTCCCCGTCAACCTCACGACCGGGACCGGGGACACGCTGCTGATCCTGGCTGCCTACCACCGCCACCCCGACACAGTGGCCTCCCTGGTCGCGCGCGGCGCGGACGTCAACAAGGTCAACGACCGCGGTCAGTCTGCGCTCGGCGCAGCCGTCTTTCGGCAGGACGCCGCCTCGGTCCGGGTCCTCGTCGCCGCTGGCGCCGACCCCGATGCTGGACGCCAGAGCGCACGCGCTACCGCCGCAGTGTTCGACCTGCCGGAGATGGCGGCGCTGCTGCCCCCGATGGGTGCCTCAGGCGGCTGACCGCGCCCGCGCCTGGCGCCGGATGAGGCGACGCAGCTCCTCTTCGCTCTGCCCGCCCCACACGCCGTTTTGCTGACGCGTCGCGATCGCATAGTCCAGGCACGGCTCGCGCACCGGACACCGGTCACAGATCGCCTTGGCCCGGCGGGTCTGCTCGATAGCCTCCGGGCCGGTGCCCACGGGGAAGAACAGCTCGGGGTCCTCCTGCGTGCACAGCCCGAGGTGACGCCAGTCGTCGTCCACGAGATGTCCTCTCGCTCGCCAAGCAGGTCAGGGGAAGTGCGCGGCCGCGCGCCAGCCCGGCCGGCCGGCGCACAGTGCTCCTGTCCGGCTACCCGACCTGGATGATCGACACACGGCCGCACCGAAGATTTCGAATCGCCTGCCCATCGGCGCTGCTTCGACCGGTGGCGCGGACCTGCCGCCGGCGACGGCGCCGCGGCAGGCGACAGCGACGTTCGGGAATCTCAGCCGGCGAGGCGGTAGCCCACTCCGCGCACCGTGCGCACGAGCGGGCCCTGCCCTGCTACTCCGCCGAGCTTGCGGCGGAGGTTGCCGACGTGGACCTCGACGAGGTGGGTGTCCCGGCCCCACGTGTCGCCCCAGACGGTCGCCAGCAGCTCCTCGCGGGACCACACCTTGCGCGTGTCGGACAGCAGGGTCGTGAGCAGGTCGAACTCGGTGCGGGTGAGGTTGACCTCGGTGCCGTCGACGGCGACCTCGCGGGCACGCAGGTCCACCGTGAGCGGCCCGTGCGCCCGCCGGTCGTCGTCGTCCGCGGGGGCAGACCCTGCTGGCCCCGCTGCCCCCACTGCCTCTGGCGGCCCTGCCGGCTCTGACGCAGACGCCACGCGTGGACGCCGGAACATCGCCGCCACGCGCGCCGACAGCTCACGCACGCTGAAGGGCTTGGTGAGGTAGTCGTCGGCGCCGAGTTCGAGGCCGAGCAGCTTGTCGACCTCGTCGCTGCGCCCGCTGACCACGACGATGTAGGCCGAGGTCTCGTCTCGGACGCGCCGGCACACCTCGAAGCCGTCGATGTCGGGCAGGTGCAGGTCCAAGGTGATGAGGTCGGGCTGGTCCTGCCGCACCCGCTGCACCGCATCCAGCCCGGCGCGGGTGAGCTCCACCTCGAAGCCGGAAGCCTCGAGGGTGGTCACCAGCAGCAGCCCGAGCTGGGCGTCGTCCTCCACGACAAGGGCTTTCAGAGGGTTCATGGCTCTCATCCGCTGATCGGCCATGAGCGCAACCTACGACACCGGCGAGCGCATCTCGACGAGCACCGGGCCACCGGCGCGACGGGTGCGGGTCTCGAACGCCGGACCGAAGACCTCGGTCAGGGCCGAGTCCAGCCACTGCGCCGCCCGCTCGGCGTCCTGGGAGTCGCCGGCCAGCGCGACGACCTCCCACGAGCCGCGCCGCCGCAGGCCGCGACGGGCGGCGGTGAGCAGGTCAGCGGGCGCGGACAGCGGCAGCTCGGACGGCCAGGTCAGCTCGGGCAGGCGAGACCCGCGCCGTCCGTTGCAGCGGCGGTGGGCCAGGCGCAGGTTGGACGGCTCGGAGCTGCCACCCAGCGCGCGGGGGAGGACATGGTCGATGGTGGGGGCAGTGGGATCCGTCGCGGCGACGGTCCGGTCGAGCTCGCCGCCGCAGATCCAGCACCGCCACCCGTCTCGCCGGGCGAGGGCATCGGCCCTCACGCAGCCGTCACTCGTCGTCGCCCTTGTGGGTCTGCTCGGCGAGGAACCGCTCGAGCTCCGCGCCGAGCTCGTCGGCCGACGGCAGCGACACCTCGTCGAGTGGGGACCCGTCCTCGGCGAGCAGCGACTCGCGGCCGCGCGCGCCGACGAAGGCGTCGTACTGCTGCTCGAGACCACGCACGACTGCGGAGATCTCCTCGGACTCGCCGATCTGGGCGTCGATCTGCGCGCGGACCAGCACCGCCTGCTCGTCGAGGCCCGTCGCCGCCACGGACACCCCGGTCGAGGCGGCGAGGGCGGTCAGGAGAGCCTGCGCGGCGGGCGGGTAGTCGGCTTGCGCAAGGTAATGGGGGACGTGGGCGGCGAACCCGACGGCGTCGCGACCGCGCTCTCCCAGCCGCAGCTCCAGCAGGTGCCCGGCGCTGGCCGGCACGAGCACGGTGTCGACCCACGGCTGGTAGCCGGCGATGAGCTCTCGCCTCGTCCCATGCGCGGTGATCCCGGAGGGTCGGGTGTGGGGGACGGCCATCGGGATCGCATTGAGCCCGACGGTCACGCCCACCTGCAGGCGGTCGAGCAGCCCGAGCACGGCCGCGACGAAGCGCTCCCACTGCACGTCGGGCTCGGGGCCATAGAGCACGAGGAACGGCGTTGGCCCGTGGACGAGGTCGAGGGCGAGTTCGGGTGCGTCGTAGCCCGACCAGTGGTCGCGCGAGAAGGTCATCATCGGGCGACGGGCCCGGTAGTCGTACAGCTCGTCGACATCGAAGGTCGCGACGCGCGTGCGAGCACCCGAGGCGAGCAGCGCCTCGCGGGCGAGGCGGACGGCGCTTCCGGCGTCGACGAATCCCGACAGTGCCTGGATCAGCGGCAGTGTCCGGGCGGGCGGGACCGCAGGGCTGGAGGCAGAACCGCGGTCTGCGTCGTGGCCGTTGTCTCCGTTGTCTCCGTCGTCTCCGTCGTCGCCCGCGGAGACGGCCAATGCGGCAGCCACTGCGGCGAGACCCGCGTCATCCAGGTCGTAGAGCTCCTCCGGGGTGCGCATGCCTGTGCCAACGTCGCAGGTCGCTCGTGCAATCCCCAACCTCGGCGCTCGGGTGCGTGAACCCAGCAGATCGGGTAAGTGCACCCTGCCGCCGGCCGGTCAGGGCCGTGCGGTGCCGTCCGACGTGTCCAGCAACCGAGGTGGATGGGAGGGTCGCGACCGTGGCCGCAGGGTCCTCAGGTGCCTCTGAGCCGTCCAGCTCCACCGGGTCCCGGGCGGGCTCAGCGCGCCCCGACGACGTCGCCTCGGGCCGGTGGGGCGATGGCGCTCCTGTCGGGTCCCGCCACCAGCCCGGACCTCACGAGCGGTCGTTGCGACTGCCGCCCTCGGTGGAGGCGCCGGGTCTTGCCCGCCGCATGCTGCGCGAGGTCTGTGCAACGCGGCCGGCCCTCTACGACGACGCCGCTCTCTTGGTCACCGAGCTCGTCAGCAACGCCGTGCGGCACGCGGGCACCGATGTGGTCGTCCGGGCCTACCTCGCCACGGACGTGCTGCGGCTGGAGGTCATCGACGGCTCGCGCCGTCCCGTGCGGGCTCGCGTGGCCGCGCACTCCGAGGAGGGCGGCCGCGGCCTGGTGCTGGTCGACGCCCTTGCCGACCGCTGGGGAGTCGACGCACGCAGCGACGGCAAGCAGGTGTGGGTCGAGCTCGAGACCCAGACGCGCTGACGACGCCGGAGACGGCAGGATGAGCGCGTGCCCTCGACTCTGGACGAACTGATCTCGATCCTCGACCTCGAGACCATCGACGTCGGTCTCTTCCGGGGCTGTCAGCCCGACACGCGGCTGCAGCGCGTCTTCGGCGGCCAGGTCGCGGCTCAGGCCCTCGTCGCCGCCGGCCGTACCGTCGAGGCGTCGCGCGCGGTGCACTCGCTGCACGGCTACTTCCTGCGGCCAGGCGACACCTCGGTTCCGATCGTGTACGACGTGGAGTCGGTCCGCGACGGCGGCTCCTTCAGCATGCGTCGTGTCGTGGCGCGGCAGCATGGCCGGTCGATCTTCTATCTCTCGGCGTCGTTCCAGAAGGACGAGCAGGGGCTCGACCACCAGGACGCCATGCCCAGCGATCCTGCTGTCCCTGATCCCGAGTCGTGCCCGCCGCTCGGTGAGGTGATGGCGGGGCAGACAGGAGTGCCCAGCAGCTCCTGGGAGCGGGAGTGGGCCGCCCTGGAGGTCCGCTTTGCTGGGGACTCGGGGCCGGGGGGCGTCCTGAGCGACGGGCGGCACCCAGCCCGGGCGCGCGTCTGGCTGCGCGCCGCCGGAGACCTGGGGAACATCCCGGCGGGCGACCTCCAGCACGTCTGCCTGCTCGTCTATGCCAGCGACCTGACGCTGCTGGCAAGCAGCCTCGTCCCTCACGGCACCTACATCGGCGCGCCGGGACTGCAGTCGGCGTCGCTCGATCACGCGATGTGGTTCCACCGTCCCTTCCGGGCCGACGAGTGGCTGCTCTACGACGAGGTCTCGCCCTCGGCGACGGGTGGCCGCGGGCTGGCCAGCGGACGGGTCTTCACCCGCGACGGCCGGCTGGTCGCCACGGTCATGCAGGAAGGGCTCATCCGCCAGGTCGCGCGATGAGCCACCCTGGCGGCGACTCCCCACTGCCCGGTGTCTGGTACCGCCCGGACTCCCGCCGGGCTGACGGCTTCGAGAGCACCAGCACTGTGGGCCGGGCGGTGTTCGCAGCCGCGGCGGCCGCGGGCGGATCGGACGCTTCCAGCATCGCCGCTGCGATCGAGCGGGAGGGCGACTGGCGGCGGCGCTACGCCCGGCATGTGCGCGACCTGACGGTCGCGGCCGCCGGCGCGGGAAGCGACGTCGCGGCAGCAGCTGCGGCGCTCGACGCCGCTGCGGAGCATCTGCTGTACCAGAGCGGGGACGGCGCCGAGGCAGACGTCGACGAGCCACCCCAGACGACGACGTTCGTGGGCGGCGGGGCGCGGGAGACGAGCTTCTCGCTGCCCTGGCACGGGGGTCGCCTGCGCGAGGACGAGCTGAGCGGGCAGCTCGCGGCATGGCAGGACGCTGGCGTCCTCGAGCCCTCGGCCGCGGATGCCGTGCGGGCCGTCATCGACCATCCCGAATGGCTCGACCTCGACGACCTCGATTTCGTCGTCGTGGGCGCCGGCGCCGAGATGGCCCCGACATTGTCGCTGCTGCGCTGGGGTGCGCGGGTTACGGCGGTCGACGTGCCCGCGACGGGTGTTTGGGAGCGCCTCGTCGCCGCGGCCGGACAGCTCGCCGGCACCCTGGTGGTGCCCCTGCAGGGGGAGGGAGCAGGCATCGCTCAGGGCAGCGGATCGGGAGCCGAGGGCGCCCCGAGACCGGGCGGCGCCGTCGGTCCCGTCCTCGGCCTCGACGTCCGCCGCGCTCCCGGCGCCGTCGGTGCCCTGGCCGTCCGCGTCGCCCGACGGCCCGTCTTCGGCAACTACGTCTACGCCGACGGGCGCGCGTTTCCGCCCCTGCAGCAGGCAGTCGACCTGGCGTGGGAGCGGGCCCGGTCGGCACGTCCCGAAGCCGCCTGCGCGATGCTGGCCACGCCCACCGACGTCTTCCTCGCGCCACCCGACGCCGTTGAGGTGGCCCGGGCCCGCTTCGCCGCCCGTGGTTGGCGGCGCCTCGCTCAGGCCCCGCTGCGCGCCGCGACCGGTCTTGTCCCCGCCGCACGACTGTTCCGGCCCGCCTACCGGCGCACTGTGGACGTGCCGGATGGACGTCGCCTCGGCGTCGCCGACTCCCTCGTCGTCCAGCAGGGTCCTAATTACGCCCTCGCCAAGCAGCTGCAACGGTGGCGGGCGCTCGTGGACTTCGACGCCGGGCGGGTGGTGTCGGCCAACGTCGCGCCGCCGACCCGCACGCGCAGCGTCGTCCGCAACCGCGTCCTGGCCGCCGCGTATGCCGGCGCCGGCCGCTTCGGCGTCGAGGTCTTCGCCCCCGCGACGAGCAGCGCGCTGATGGCCGCCCTGCTCGTCCACGACCTGCGCGCACCGCGCCCGGTCCTCGGCCACCCGCAGGACCTCTTCGCGAACGGCGCTGTCCACGGCGGGCTGTGGCGCGTCCCCTACGAGCCGCGGTCGGTGCTGGGGCTGGCAGTCGGTGCCGGGCTCCTGGCCAGGCGCTGACCGGCAACTGCTGCCGGGGGCTGTTAGGCCGGGAGCCGTCGCCGCTTTGGCAGCTCCACGGTCTCCAGGTCCTGTGGCATGACGACGTCGGCATGCCATCGTCCCGCCTCGGTGAGGAAGGCGTCCGCCACCGCGACAGCGTCGTCCCCGTAGCGCTGCGAGACGTGCACCAGCACCAGCCGATGCGCGCCGGCCTCGGTGGCAATCTGCGCCGCCTGCGCCGCGGTGAGGTGCCCGTACCGCTCGGCCAGGTCGCGGTCCCTGTCGAGATAGGTGGCCTCGATGACAAGCAGGTCGACATCGTGAGCCAGGGCGACAGCAGCGTCACAGCGACGGGTGTCGAGGACGAAGGCCACTGACTGGCCACGCCGCGCGACCGTCACCTGCTCCCGCGTCACCGTGGTGCCGCCGCGGTGCAGGATGCCCTCCCGCAGCAGCCGCCCGACGTCCGGGCCTGCGACACCGGCCTCGTGGAGACGCTCGGGCAGCACCGTGTAGCCGTCGGGTTCCTGCCACCGGTAGCCGACGCACGGGACACGATGGTCAAGCTCGCGGGCCTGCAGGAGAGGTCCGTCTCGCCGTTCGGTAGGCGCAGGAGCCGCCGCGCGCTCGACCGCCCCGCGCGCGGCCGCCGCCTCTCTGGCGGCGCCTGGCTCCGGCCGCCACTCCGCTGGCTGCGGACCGCCGTGGTGGGTCGCGCCGACGAGCTGCTGCAGCCGCGGGACGGCCGCCGCCGGTGCGTGCACCGCGACCGGCGTGTCGATGCCGTCGAAGACGCGCCGCTGCAGGACGCCGGGCAGCCCGAGACAGTGGTCGCCGTGCGCATGGGTCACCGCGATCCGGGAGAGGGACCCGGCCGACACGCCGACGTGCTGCAGCTGCCGCTGAGTGCCCTCGCCTGGGTCGACCAGGAGACGCTCCCGGTCCCACAGCAGCACGAACCCGCTGTGGTTGCGCATCCTCGTCGGGACGCCCGCGCTGGTTCCCAGGACGACGAGGGCGCGGTCTGGCACGGCGCCATTCCTACCCCACGTCGTTTTCCGATCATGCCTGCCGGGCACGCGAGAGGTATGGCACCTGTGCATCCAGACCCTGAGATCGACGAGCTGTGGCAGCAGTTCCACGAGGCGGTCAACATGACCAGCAAGGAGCTGCGGGAGTTCCTCCTGCAGGACTCCGCCCAACCGGGGACGCAGGCCGTCCCCGACGAGGTCGGTGATGCGACGTCGCGCGGCGTGCTCGACATCCTGACCAAGCGCGAGATGGACCTGACCACGGACGACGTCGCGGTGATGCGGGAGGTCGTCGACCTCGTGGACCGCGAGCAGCCCACGCCCGACAGCGGGCGGCTGCAGGACAGCGAGTGGCGGCGTTCCCTCATGCGCGTCGGGCACGACCCCCTACGCGTGAAGTAGCGACTGAAGCAGCCACCCGGCCACGCCGGTGACGCCGTCCCCGCCGCCGCGCGGTAATGGGCAACTGCTCGTATTCTTGATCCGCAACTGCTGCAGGGACGACGAGGAGGGCCCACACGTGGGGTGCCACAGAGTGCTGTCTGCACTCGTGCCCGCGCACCAGGCTCCCCACCGGCAGGCTCTCCACCACGACCACGAGCATCTCGAGCTGCGGCCGCACCCGGCGGCTCCGGCGGCGGCGCGGAGGTGGTCGCTCGACCAGGTGGACGTGTCGTCGGAGGCGGCGCAGGTCCTGGCACTGCTCGTCAGCGAGATGGTGACCAACGCCGTCATCCACGCCCGCACCGCCATCAGCGTCGGGGTCACCGCCCTCGACGGCGCTGTCCTCGTGACCGTTGCCGACCGCAACCTCGTCGAGCCCGAGCAGCAGCCTTACAGCTCCTCGCGTCCATCGGGGCGCGGCATCGCGCTGATCGAGGCGATGGCCGAGGAGTGGGGCGTCGTGTCAGACGACTTCGGCAAGACCGTGTGGTGCACCGTGACAGCCCCCGGGGTGCGGCGCCGCGACACCCGGGACGGCGCGAGTCAGCTGCTGGAGGGCAGATGAGCGACATCGCCCGCCCGGTCTCGCTTTACAGCGGGGACGAGGTCCTGACGCTGCCGCGCGTCGAGACCGGCATCCCCGGTTTCGACCATGTCTCCGCCGGTGGCCTCACGCAGGGGCGCGCCACGCTTGTCGTGGGAGCGGCCGGATCAGCGAAGACGATCTTCGCGGGGCAGTTCGTCGTGGAGGGCGCCAAGGCCGGCGAGCCCGGCGTCTTCGTCACCCTCGAGGAGCCGGCGCAGGAGCTGCGGCGCAACTTCGCCACCCTCGGGTGGGATGTCGACAAGCTGGAACGGGACGAGCTGCTGGAGTTCGTTGACGGCAGTCCGCTGCTCGGCGAGGGGTACGGAGCCGAGGCTGGGGGAGCCCCGGAGGGCGACGAGTTCGACATCCTCGCGGCCCAGATCGGGCACGCCGCTGACCGCGTCGGCGCGACCCGCATCGCGATCGACTCCCTGAACGCCGTGGTCAGTCGCTTTAGCTCGGAGTACGACCTCCGGCGACGGATGCGGCTGCTCATCACCAGGCTCAAGCGGCTCGGTCTCACGATCGTGATGACCTCGGAGGCCCGCGACGGCGAAGAGACCGACGGGCTGGATGTCGGCGAATATGTCGTCGACAACGTCGTCGTCCTGCGCAACACCCTCGAGAGCGAGAAGCGCCGTCGGACGGTCGAGGTCCTCAAGATGCGGGGCGCGCTGCACCGCAAGGGGGAGTACCCGTTCACCGTCCTGCCCGGCCAGGGCATCGTCGTCATCCCGCTCTCGGTGGTCTCGCTCACCGCGCGCTCGTCGGATGCGCGGGTGACGAGTGGCAATCCGGAACTGGACGCTCTGTGCGGCGGCGGCTTCTTCCGCGACTCCATCGTCCTTGCCTCGGGGGCGACGGGGACCGGCAAGACGCTGATGGTCACGGAGTTCATGGCCGGGGGTGCCGACAGCGGTGAGCGCAGCCTGCTGCTCGCGTTCGAGGAGAGCCGCGACCAGATCTTCCGCAATGCCCGGGGCTGGGGCCGCGACTTCGCCCAGATGGAGCGCGACGGGCGGCTGCGGCTGGTGGCCACCTATCCGGAGGTCGCCTCGCTCGAAGACCACCTTGTCGAGATCAAGAACCTCATCGACGAGTACCAGCCCTCGCGCGTGGCGATCGACAGCCTCTCCGCACTCGAGCGAATCGGCTCTCCCAAGGCCTTCCGCGAGTTCATCATCGGCCTCACCTCGTTCCTCAAGGCGGGGGAGACCACCGCCCTGCTGACCGCTGCGACCACCACCCTGCTCGGTGGCTCCTCCATCACCGAGGGACATATCTCCACGCTGACCGACTCGATCATCCTGCTGCGCTACGTGGAGATGCGCGGTGAGATCAAGCGGGGGCTCACGGTGCTCAAGATGCGCGGGTCAGCGCACGACCGGGAGATCCACGAGTTCACGATCAACGGCTCTGGTCTGCACGTGGGGCCGGTCTTCCGCGGGATGAGTGGAATCCTCGCGGGCAACGTTCTCGAGACGGCTGAGCAGAGCGCCGACTGACGGAGGGCTTCCTGCTCTCGACTGATCGTCACGCGCCTCTACCAAGATCGCCATCAGCGAAACCGACTCGTGGCGGCGAGACGCGTCCCCTAGGCTCTTCACGACCCCGTGACGTCGACCTGCCTCGACGTGCCTGCCCGCGCAACAACCGGTCGTCTGACCGCCTCCGCCGCTGGGCCGTGAAAGGAATGCCATGAGTGCGACGACCCCTGCCGTCGACGAGTCCTCCGCGTCCGAGGGGTCTTCGTCTGCTCACGACGCAGGGGCCGGCGGGTCGCGCCACCTCGCCCTGGCACTGCTGGTCATCTCGGCAGCGCAGCTGATGGTGGTGCTCGACGCCACGATCGTCAACATCGCCCTGCCGCACCTGCGGACCGACCTCGGCTTCTCCTTCGCCAACCTGCCGTGGGTCGTCAACGCCTACACCCTCGCCTTCGGCGGCCTGCTGCTCCTCGGCGGCAGGGCCGGCGACCTGCTCGGTCGGCGCCGGGTGTTCATGGTCGGCGTCGTTCTCTTCGCTGTCGCCTCGCTGCTGGGCGGTCTCGCCCAGAACGACACCTGGATGCTGTTCGCCCGTGTCCTGCAGGGCTGCGGCGCCGCGATCGCCTCGCCCACAGCGCTGTCGCTGGTGACCACGAACTTCCCGCCCGGCGCGGCGCGCAACCGGGCCTTCGCCGTCTACGCCGCCATGTCGGGTGCGGGCGCGGCGGTCGGGCTCATCCTCGGTGGCGTCCTCACGGAGGCGTCGTGGCGCTGGACGTTCATCATCAACGTCCCGATCGGGCTGTTCGTCGCCTGTGTCGCACCGCGGGTCCTGAACGAGTCCAGCCGGCAGCAGGGACGCTTCGACCTGCCCGGTGCCCTGACGGCGACGGCGGGTCTGAGCCTGGTCGTCTACGGCTTCACCCACGCCGCCGACCGCTCGGCCGGCTGGGGCGACCCCGTCACCATCGGGACCCTCGCCGTGGGAGTGGCCCTCGTCATCGCCTTCCTCGGCATCGAGGCCCGCTCCACGCATGCGCTGATGCCCTTCCGCGTGTTGGCCGACCGGACGAGGGCGGTCTCCTACGTCGCGATGCTCGTGATCGGCGCCGGGCTGTTCGCGATGTTCTACTTCCTCGGCATCTACATCCAGACCGTCCTCGGCTACAGCGCCGTGAAGGCCGGCTTCGCCTTCCTGCCGTTCAGCGTCGGGATCGTGGTCGCAGCCCAGGTGGCCAGTCGGCTCGTCTCGCGGGTGGACCCGCGGTGGATCGCTGGACTGGGGGCGGCGGTCGCCGCCGTGGGGATGTGGCTCTACACGCACATCACGACGAGCTCGAGCTACCTGGGCGGGGTCCTGCCCGGCATGCTCGTGATCTCCCTGGGCATGGGGTTGGTCTTCGTGCCGATGACGTTGACCGCCGTGCACGGCGTCGAGCGCCGCGACTCAGGGGTGGCCTCGGCGGTGCTCAACACCATGCAGCAGGTCGGCAGCGCCGTTGGCCTGGCGGTGCTGTCGACGGTCGCGACGACCGCGGCCACCAGCCGCGCGTCCGAGCTCGCCGCCCAGGTGAAGCAGCAGGCGGCCAGCGGGCAGCTGAGCGGAGACAAGGCCAAGGCCGCCGCGCAGGCGGTGGCGGCGCAGGCGGAGGTGCACGGCTTCACCGCGGCGTTCCTCGTCGGCGCCGTGCTGATCCTCGGCGCGGCCGTGGTCGCCGTCGTGGGGCTCTCCGTGCGTCACACCGAGCTCGCGACCGACGGCGCCGCCCCGGGCGCTGCCATCTGACCGCGGCCGCTCTCCAGCACCTTCCGCACAGATGCTTGACGGCTGCCCGTGCTCTGCTAGCGTTGCCGTTGGTTGTTTGAGCAGTATCGGTCGTGATTGAGCGCCTGCGGACACCGTTCGCAGGCGTTTGTGCTACCTGGGTGCAGTGGGCCGTCCGACATCGAGATCCCTCGAGGTCGGTCTCCCTCTCAGGGGCGTCAACGGCGAGCGCGACGACACCACTCGGCATACGCCGAGGTCAACGCCAAGACACGGCGTCTGCCATCGGAGGCAGGCACCGGTCCCTCGAAGGAGATCAGCATGGCTCAGGGCACTGTGAAGTGGTTCAACGACGAGAAGGGCTACGGCTTCATCGCCGTCGACGACGGCTCGAAGGACGTCTTCGTCCACTTCTCGGCCATTACCGGCGACGGCTACCGTTCGCTGCAGGAGGCCCAGCGCGTGGAGTTCGACATCACGCAGGGCCCCAAGGGTCCGCAGGCGGAGAACGTTCGCGCCCTCTGAGATCGAGCGCCACTGGGTCGATCGGCGTCGTGTGACGCCGCCTGACCCCCACTGACGCAGACAACGGGCCCCGGTCATCCGACCGGGGCCCGTTGCCGTCCCCGCGGCCCGGTCACTCGCGCGGCGGCATCAGCAGGGTGTCAGCCGGCCGGAGACACGTCCCGCAGCAGCGGAGCACCGCTGACCCAGGCCGCCACATCGGCGTCGGCCATCACCCGCGCGCGCACCGGATCGGACGACAGCGACCGCACCCAGGCCGACAGCCACGCGGGGTCCCGTGAGCTGCAGGCGGCCAGGACGACATTGCCGTACCGCCGCCCGCGCAGATGGGCTGGCTCGGCCGCGACCGCCACGTGCGCGAAGACCTCGCGTGCGGTGGCCGCCTCACGGCGGGCGATCGCGAGGTCGACGGGGGAGGCGACGTTCGCGACGTACACGCCATCGACGGCCAGCCGGGCGCGGACGTCGTTCAGGAACTCCACGGTCTGCAGGTGGGCCGGGACCACGTCACCGGCAAAGGCGTCTCGAACGACGAGGTCCTGGCTGCCCGCCGGCAGCTGCTGCAGCCCCGCGCGCGCGTCGGCCGCGCGCAGACGAATGCCCGCCCGGCGGGTGAGCCCGAAGGACTCACGCGCGAGCTCGACCAAGGCGGCATCCACCTCGAACACCACCTGCCGAGACCCCGGTCGGGTCGCTGCCACATAGCGGGGGAGCGTGCAGCCGGCTCCGCCCAGGTGCGCGACGGCCAGCGGTTCGCCGGGGCCGGGCAGTGCGTCGACGAGCCGGCCCATCCAGCGGATGTACTCGAACTCCAGCACGGTCGGGTCAGCGAGGTGCACCAGGGACGAGGGAGCGCCGTTCACGACCACGAGCCACGCCTCGGGATTGTCGCGGTCCCGGCGCAGGCTGGCCCGGCCGGTGTCGATCTCGACCTCACCCTCGCGCGGCGTGGCCATGATGTTCTCCCCTCTCGCCGCCTTCTGGCCCTCCGTCCCAGCCTTCACCGTCGCCGGCGTGACCGTGCAATACGGTGCACCCGTGCCTGGTGCCGTGCAGTCGGTCGAGCGCGCCGCCTCGCTGCTCAAGCTCCTGGCCGGCAGCGGAGCGCTGCGCGTCTCCGAGCTCTCCGAGGCGCTGCGGCTGCCGAAGAGCACCGTGCACGGGCTGCTTCGGACGCTCTGCTCCACCGGCCTGGTGGAGCAGGACGATGCCACGCGACGCTACCGGCTGCTCCTCGAGCCGCTGCGGCCGCCGCAACGGCTGGACGTCCACGAGCTACGCTCCCGCGCCATGAACTGGGCCGACTCTCTCGCCGCGCACGCCGGTGAGGCGGTCCACCTCGCGGTGCTCACGCCCGACCGTCAGGTGAGCGTCATCCATCACGTCTTCCGGCCCGACGACACTGCCCAGACGCTCGAGACGGGGGCGGTCTGGCCCGCGCATGCCACCGCCCTCGGCAAGGTCCTGCTGGCCGGTGTCGAAGGCCAGATCCTGCTGCCCGACGACCGGGAGCGCTTCACGCCGACGACGTTGGTGGATGCCACCGTGCTGCGGCGTGAGCTGTTTGCGGTGGGGCGGCGAGGGTGGGCGCTCGAGCGGGAGGAGTGCCTGAACGGCGTCGCGGGGCTGGCGGTCCCCGTGCATGGGCCGCTCGGCCGGGTGGTCGCCGCGCTGGGACTGCGGGGGCCGGTTCGGCGGCTGCTGGACTCCGGTGCGCCGCGAGCTCACCTGCTGCGGCTGCTGCTCGATGCTGCCTCCGCCACCGCACGGGAGGTGGCGGGTGCGCGCTGACGATACGGAGCTGGTGACCTCAGCATGACGGAGCGATATCTGGTCGCGATCGACCAGGGGACGACCTCCACGCGGGCGGTCGTCTTCGACACGCTGGGTCGCCTGGTGTCGATCGCCCAGCGCGAGCACCGGCAGCACTACCCCAGCCCTGGGTGGGTCGAGCACGACGCGCTGCAGATCTGGCGCGACGTCGAGCGGGTCGTCCCGGAGGCGGTCGCCCGCGCACGGCTCTCGCCCGGCGACATCGTGGGGCTGGGTATCGCCAACCAGCGCGAGACCACGGTGGTGTGGGACCGGGTGACCGGCCGCCCCGTCCAGCACGCCATCGTCTGGCAGGACACCCGTACCGCCGAGATCGTCGAGGACGTCACCGAGCGGTACGGCGCGGGCTGGTTCCAGGAGCGGTGCGGCCTGCTCCCGACGACCTACTTCTCCGCTCCACGCCTCACCTGGCTCTTCCGTCACGACCCGCGCCTGCGTGAGCGCGCTGAGCGCGGCGAGGTGCTGATGGGCACGATGGAGAGCTGGCTGATCTGGCGCCTGACGGGGGGACCGAGAGGCGGCGTCCACGTCACCGATGTCACCAACGCCAGCCGGACCATGCTGATGAACCTCGGCACCCTCGACTGGGACGACGAGCTGCTCGAGGCCTTCGACGTGCCCCGTGCCATGCTGCCCGAGATCCGCAGCAACGCCGAGGTCTATGGCCACAGCACCACGGTGCTGCCAGGCGTCCCGATCGCCGCCGCGCTCGGCGACCAGCAGGCCGCCCTGTTCGGGCAGACCTGCTTCGCCCCCGGCGAGGCCAAGTGCACCTATGGCACCGGGGCGTTCCTCCTCCTGCACACCGGCAGCGAGCGGGTGCAGTCGACGCACGGCATGTTGACCACCGTCGCCTACCAGCTGCCTGGCGCACCCGCGCAGTTCGCCCTCGAGGGGTCCATCGCTGTGGCCGGGTCGCTGGTGCAGTGGTTCCGGGACAGCCTCGGCATGATCCGGACCGCTCCCGAGATCGAGACACTGGCGCTGACCGTGGCCGACAACGGCGGGTGCTACATCGTCCCGGCGTTCGCCGGGCTCTTCGCGCCGCACTGGCGCAGCGAGGCGCGCGGCGTCATCGTCGGGCTCACGTCGTACATCACACGGGGCCATCTCGCCCGCGCCGTTCTCGAGTCGACCGCCTGGCAGACCCGTGAGGTGGTCGACGCCATGTCGGCGGACTCCGGTCTCGGTCTCAAGGCGCTGCGCGTCGACGGCGGCATGACCGCCGACCACCTGCTCATGCAGACCGTCGCCGACGTCCTGGACGTGCCGGTGCTGCGGCCCATGGTGGCCGAGACCGTCTCCCTCGGAGCCGCCTACGCCGCGGGCCTCACGCTCGGGGTGTGGGCCGACCTCGAGTCCCTGCGGCGCCAGTGGCACCGGGCTGCCCAGTGGCAGCCGCAGCGCAGCGCCGCGTGGCGCGACGAGCAGTACGAAAACTGGCGCGCCGCGGTCGGGCGCACCCTGGGATGGATGCGTCCGCGACCGCGGCGCGAGGTGAGCTGACGGCTAGGCCGGCACGATCTCGCCAGCGCTGAGACGCACCGCATCGGCGGCGGCGTCGTCTGGCTGCTCCTGTGACTGACGCTCGGCGTTGACGCGGGCCACGTAGTGGTCGGTCTCCTTCTGCACCGTCGCCTTGTCCCAGCCCAGGACCTCGCCCATGAGTTTGGCCGCCACGGGCGCGGCCGCCACCCCGCGGTCCCATGCCTCGATCGAGATGCGGGTGCGGCGGGCGAGGACGTCGTCGAGATGACGCGCGCCTTCGGCGCGGGCGGCGTAGAGCGCCTCCGCCTGCAAGTAGTCGTCGGCGTTCGGCAGCGGCTCGGCCAGCTCGGGTCGCTCCTTGACGAGGTCGAGCAGCTCGGTCGTCAGGGCGCCGTAGCGGCCGAGCAGGTGCTCGATGCGGGCGACATGCAGCCCGGAGGACTTCGCCAGCTGGTGGCGCTGGTTCCACAGGGCCCGCCAGCCGGTCGCACCGACGAGCGGGATCTGCTCGGTGACGCAGGGTCCCACCGTGGTGCCGAGGGCGTGGACGGCGGCATCGACGGCGTCCTTGGCCATGACCCGGTAGGTCGTGTACTTGCCACCGGCCACGACCACGAGACCGGGCGCGGGCGAGGCGACGGCGTGCTCGCGGGAGAGCTTGCTCGTGCTCTCGGACTCGCCTGCGAGCAGGGGGCGCAGGCCCGCGTAGACCCCCTCGACGTCCTCGCGCGTCAGGGGGGTCTCGAGGACCTTGTTGACGTGCTCGAGCAGGTAGTCGATGTCGGCCGCGGTGGCGGCGGGGTGCGCCTTGTCGAGATTCCAGTCGGTGTCGGTGGTGCCGATGATCCAGTGGCGGCCCCACGGGATGACGAACAGGACGCTCTTCTCGGTGCGCAGGATCAGGCCGGTGCTGGACCGGATCCGGTCGCGCGGCACCACCAGGTGGATCCCCTTGCTGGCCCGCACGTGGAACTGGCCGCGCTCGCCGATCAGAGCCTGGGTGTCGTCCGTCCAGACGCCGGTCGCGTTGATGATGACCTTCGCCCGGACGGTGCGCTCCTGCCCGGTCTCGGTGTCGCGGATCGTCGCACCCGTGACGCGCTCGCCCTCCCGCAGGAAGCCGACGACCTTGGTGCGGTTCGCCACCAGGGCGCCGTAGGACGCCGCCGTGCGGATGATCTCCATCGTGTGCCGAGCGTCGTCGACCTGCGCGTCGTAGTACCGAACGGCGCCGACGAGGGAGTCGGGCTTCAGCGACGGTGCCAGCTTGAGGGCACCGCGCCTGGTGTAGTGACGGTGGTGGGGCATCCCCAGGGAGTTGCCCGAGGTCGCCGCCATCGCGTCGTAGAGGAAGACGCCGCTGCCGACGTAGGGGCGCTCCCACACGCGGTGCTCGAGGGGGTAGAGGAACGGAACCGGGCGCACGAGGTGCGGTGCCAGCTTGCCCAGGATGAGGCCGCGCTCCTTGAGCGCCTCGCGGACGAGGCCGAAGTCGAGCATCTCGAGGTAGCGCAGGCCGCCGTGGACGAGCTTGCTGGACCGGCTCGACGTGCCGCTCGCCCAGTCGCGCGCCTCGACGAGGCCGACGCGCAGGCCGCGGGTCGCGGCGTCGAGCGCGCTGCCGGCTCCAACGACGCCGCCTCCGACGACGAGGACGTCGAGCTCGGTGCCGTCGGACATGGCCTCGAGCGCGGCGGTGCGGGTAGCGGGGGAGAGGGGCACAGCGATCACGGTGCAACCTTTCGTGCGTCGCGGGGGAAGTCGTGCAGAACGAGGTGCCGCCGGCTCCGGCCGCCAGCGGGTGCTGACGGCCGGAGCGGGGACACGCGGTGGAGCCGGTCGGGGAGGGACGTCAGCTGACGTCTACCCAGTCCAGCGTGCGCTGGACGGCCTTCTTCCACCCGTCGTAGCCGGCGGTGCGCTTGGACTCGTCCCACTGCGGGTCCCAGCGCTTGTCCTCCAGCCAGTTCTCGCGCAGCTCGTCGGTGTTCTTCCAGAACCCGACGGCCAGGCCCGCGGCGTAGGCGGCGCCGAGGGCGGTGGTCTCGGCGACGACCGGTCGGCTGACCGGGACCCCGAGGATGTCGGCCTGCAGCTGCATGCACAGGTCGTTGGCGGTCACGCCGCCGTCGACCTTGAGGACATCCAGGTGCACACCGCTGTCCTGCTCCATCGCCTCCGAGACGTCGCGGGACTGGTAGCAGATGCTCTCCAGCGTGGCCCGCGCCAGGTGGGCGTTGGTGTTGAAGCGGGACAGACCGACGATGGCACCACGGGCGTCACTGCGCCAGTAGGGAGCAAACAGCCCCGAGAACGCCGGCACGAAGTAGATCCCGCCGTTGTCCTCGACCTGCCGGGCCAGCGACTCGCTCTGGGAGGCGCCGCTGATGATGCCGAGCTGGTCGCGCAGCCACTGGACGGCCGAGCCGGTGACGGCGATCGAGCCCTCGAGGGCGTAGACCGGCGCGTCGTCGCCGAACTTGTAGCAGACGGTCGTCAGCAGGCCGTTCTTGCTGCGGACCACCTCGTTGCCGGTGTTGAGCAGCATGAAGTTGCCGGTGCCGTAGGTGTTCTTGGCTTCACCGGGGGAGAAGCACACCTGGCCGACGGTCGCGGCCTGCTGGTCGCCCAGGTCACCGGTGAGGGGGACACCCGCCAGCGGGCCTCGCTTGATCTCGCCGTAGCCGCGGGGGTCCGACGACGGCCGGATCTCCGGCAGCATCTGCCGCGGGATGTTGAAGAACGAGAGCAGCTCGTCATCCCAGTCGAGGGTCTCGAGGTTCATCAGCATCGTGCGGCTGGCGTTGGTGGGGTCGGTGACGTGCGACCCGCCCTCGGTGCCACCGGTGAGGTTCCAGATCAGCCAGGTGTCCGTGTTGCCGAAGATCGCGTCCCCGCGCTCGGCTGCCTCGCGGACACCGTCGACGTTCTCGAGGATCCACTGGATCTTGCCACCGGAGAAGTAGGTGGCCGGCGGAAGACCGGCCTTCTGCCGGATGACGTCGCCCTTGCCCTCACGCTCCAGCCGGCTGGCGATGCGGTCGGTGCGGGTGTCCTGCCAGACGATGGCGTTGTAGAGGGGACGCCCGGTGCGCTTGTCCCACACGACGGAGGTCTCGCGCTGGTTGGTGATGCCCACCGCGGCGAGGTCGGAGCCTTGGATGCCGAGCTTGGTCAGGGTCGTGGAGATGACGGTCTGCGTCCGCTCCCAGATCTCCTGCGGGTTGTGCTCGACCCAGCCTGCCTGCGGAAGGATCTGCTCGTGCTCGAGCTGGTGCTTGCCGACCTCGCGCCCGGAGTGGTCGAAGACCATGAACCGCGTGCTGGTCGTGCCCTGGTCGACTGCGCCGACGTACTGCGCCATCAGATCCTCCCTGTGTTGGTTGCCGTGTCCCCGTGGACCTCGGTGGTGGCGGTTGCGCCCGCGGTGTGGTGGCCGTGCCCGGTGTCGGGGGCGCGGTCGGCGTCGGTGACGCCGCGGCCTGGCTCGGACAGCTCGGCCTGGTCGTCAGTGAGGTAGCGGGCGACGAACTGGTCGAAGAGGAAGGCACCGACGAGACCGCCGATGATCGGGGCCACGATGGGCACCCACCAGTACTGGTGTCCGTACTGGTCCTGGAACGCCGTGCCGTAGCCGGTGAGGAACGAGGCCAGCCGAGGACCGAAGTCACGAGCGGGGTTGATGGCGTAGCCGGCGTCCGTACCCCACGCCATACCGATCGCGACGACGATGAGACCGACGATGAACGGGCCGATGTTGGCCAGCGGGGGGTTGTTGCGGGCTTCGGTCACCGCGAGGATGAGGAACATCAGGATGGCGGTGCCGATGACCTGGTCGCGGAAGGCGCCCCACGTCCCGACCGGTGCGCTGCCGTTGCCGGGAAGCGTCGAGAAGACGCCCTGGCTCTTGATGGTGTGGCCCGGGTCGAACTTGGCCAGGACCTCGCTGTAGTTCCACCGCACCAGCAGCGCCGCGACGAACGCGCCGAGGGTCTGGGCGATCGAGTACGGCAGCACCTTCCGCCACGAGAAGCCGCGGAACGCCGCCAGAGCGACGGTGACGGCCGGGTTCAGGTGCGCCCCGCTGATGCGTGCGCTGGTGTAGACGCCGAGGGTGACGGCCAACCCCCAGCCCCAGGCGATGCTGTCGTGGTTGCCGATGCCGCCGGCGACGACCTGTGCGACGACGCCCACGCCGAACAGGATCAGGATCAGCGTCCCGGCGAACTCCGCCGACAACTCCGCCCACATCCCGCGCAGCGTGACGCGTTCCTCCTGAAGCGCCATGCGCCTCTCCCTTCTGATGGCTGCCGCGGGCAGGGCCGCGCAGCACGGAAACGGGCAGGAAACGTGCCCGAAACGATCTGGTGGCGGGGACGCTAGGCCTG
>JBQCDV010000096.1:0-10701 GCA_051960855.1 Actinomycetales bacterium | reverse complement strand
ACGGGGTCGTCGACCGGAGTGCTGCGCGCGCGGCGCTCGACATCTACGAGGTCGACGAGCGCGGCCTCGACCGGCTGGACCGGGCGGTGCTGCGGGCTCTGGTGGAGCGGTTCGGCGGCGGCCCCGTGGGCGTCTCGACGCTCGCGGTCGCCGTCGGAGAGGAGCGCGAGACCGTCGAGGAGGTCGCCGAGCCGTTCCTCGTGCGCGAGGGACTGCTCGCCCGCACGCCCCGGGGCCGCATCGCGACGCCCGCCGCCTGGGAGCACCTCGGGGTCAGTGGCGGTCGCGCCGCCGCCCTGGGCAGCGGGGTCACGGACACGCTGTTCGAAGCCGAGGGGTTCGACAGCGGGGCCGAGGAGGACTGACGGGGGCCCCTACGCAAGTTCCGGCGCGCCGGTGACCGCTTTCGTCGGATTTTGGTCGCGTGACAGTGGGCTCACCTAGACTGGCTCGGACGTTGGAGAGGTGTGCAACCGCGGCTGATGCCCCGGCAACGCCCTCCGCAACCCTGCTTGTTCGCCCGCTCGGAAGGACCACGACGACGTGACAGCCGCCCTCGCTGTAGCCCCAATGGCCGCGGCCCCTCTCGCCGCCAACCCGTCCTCCGGGGGCAGCGTGTTCAGCGGGATCCTCCCGCTGCTGCTGATCGTCGTCGCGTTCTACTTCTTCGTCATCCGCCCCGGTCGCAACCGGCAGCGCCAGGCCCAGCAGCTGCAGAGCGCGTTGCAGCCGGGCCAGGAGGTCATGACGGGCAGCGGCGCCTACGGCCGCGTCGTCGAGATCGCCGACGACTCCGTGCTGCTCGAGATGGCGCCCGGCGTCCGGGTCCGGTGGGCCCGCGGCGCGGTCTCGCGGGTCCTGAGCGCGACCGGCAGCGATGTCTACGACGCGTCCGGGACACCGGCCGCCGAGGACTCGACCGTTGACCTCACGACGCACGACTCGACCGACTACCCCGACGACCCCGAGCGACGTCCGGGTCACTGACCTGCGGCTGGGCGCACGCCAGACGAGTTGCCCAGTTTCCACACCGCGGCTCCGCCGCACGACCGCGATCCGCGGCCGACCGTTCGACCCCGCCCGCTCCTCGGGCGGGCTGCTGACAGGAGAAACTCCCCGTGCCACCAGCCAAGGCCTCGCGCCCTGGGCGCTCGCTTCTGGCCTTCGCGGTCATCCTGCTGCTGCTGTACGGCGGCATGGCGGCAGCCGCGACGCTCGGCAAGGGCAGCTGGACACCCAAGCTCGGCCTCGACCTCGAGGGCGGCACGAGTGTCACGCTGATCCCCAAGCCGGAGCCCGGCAAGAAGATCACCGATGACGCGATCCAGCAGGCCATCGACATCATGCGCAACCGCGTCAACGGCAGCGGCGTCGCGGAGGCCGAGGTGGTCGCACAGGGCACCGGTCAGCAGCGGTCGATCGTCGTGTCGCTGCCGGGGGAGCGCAACCCGCAGCTCGTGCAGCAGCTGCAGCAGGCCGCTCAGCTGCGCTTCCGTCCGGTCCTGCAGGAGCAGGTGAGCGCGCCGCAGCCGACGGCCACGCCGTCGGCCAGCGCGAGCCCGTCGGGCAGCGCGCAGCCGTCCGCGACCCCCAGCGCTAGCGCGTCGCCGGGTGCGACCCTCAAGCCGCCGAGCGCGTCGGCGTCCCCGACGAGCTCCTCCAACGGGCGCCCCGCCCCGCGGGCAGTCACCCCGAGCCCGTCGGCGACCGCCAGCGGCAGCACCGCCAGTGGCAGCACCGCCAGTGGCAGCACCGCTAGTGGCAGCACGACACCGGCGCCCGCGGCGAGCGGTAGCGCCGCCCCGAGCGCGAGCGCGACGACGGACGCAAGCGGTCTGGCCGGCGTTCCTCAGTCCTTGATCGCCGAGTTCAACGCCCTCGACTGCTCCCAGCCCAACGAGCGCCCCCGCGACGTCGCCGCCGACAAGCCGATGATCGCCTGTGACGAGAGCGGGCAGGTGAAGTACCTGCTTGGGCCCGCTGACATCGTGGGCACCGACCTGTCCGGGGCCAGCGCTGGCCTGGAGACCACGTCGACTGGTGCGACCACCGGCGCGTGGGAGGTGCAGCTGACCTTCGACAGCACCGGGGCGAAGAAGTTCACGCAGTCCACGACGAAGCTCGCCCAGCAGGCGCCGCCGCAGAACCAGTTCGCGATCGTGCTCGACGGCCAGGTCATCTCCGCACCGTCGGTGTCGGCTCCGATCCCCGGCGGCTCGGCGCGGATCACCGGCAACTTCACCCAGGCGACCGCCACCTCGCTGGCCAACGTGCTGAAGTACGGCGCCCTCCCGCTGACCTTCCAGGCCGGCGACGTGGAGGAGATCTCGCCGACGCTCGGCTCTGACTCGCTGCAGGGCGGTCTCATCGCCGGTGCCATCGGCCTCGGGCTCGTCGTCCTCTACTCGCTGATCTACTACCGCGGTCTCGGCCTGGTGTCGCTGCTGAGCCTCGTGGCGGCCGCCGCCGTCACCTACGCCTCGGTTGTGCTGCTCGGTGACCGGATCGGCTTCGCGCTGACCCTCGCCGGTGTCGCCGGTGCGATCGTCGCGGTCGGCATCACCGCGGACTCGTTCGTCGTCTACTTCGAACGGGTGCGCGATGAGCTGCGGGACGGGCGCACTCTGCGCGTCGCCGTCGAGAGCGGCTGGAACCGCGCGCGCCGCACGATCCTCGCGGCCGACTTCGTGTCGTTCCTGGCCGCGGTGATCCTCTACATCCTGTCGGTGGGCAGCGTGCGAGGCTTCGCGTTCACCCTCGGCCTGACCACGCTGATCGACGTGCTGGTGGTGTTCATCTTCACCAAGCCGTTCCTGACCCTGCTGGCCCGCACGTCGTTCTACGGCAAGGGCCATCGGCTCTCCGGCCTGGCCGCCGAGCGGGTGGGCGGCAAGGCGGCTGCCCGCGCGGCGGTCGCCACCGCCGGAGGTTCCGGCAGCTCGATCGTCGCCCGCCGCGCCGCGGCCAGCGGCTCCAGCGGCTCTACCGCCGTCACCGTCCCTGACTCCAGCCCGCGCGGCACCGAGGAGGCCTGACCCATGGCACGCGAGAGCTTCGGTGCCCGCCTCTACCGCGGGGACATCTCCTACGACATCGTCGGGCGCCAGCGCGTCTGGTACATCATCTCCGGCGTCCTGATCGCGGTCAGCGTGATCGCGCTGCTGGTCCGCGGGCTCACGCTGGGCATCGAGTTCCGGGGCGGCTCGGAGTTCCAGCTCAGCGCGCCGGGCGTCTCCGTCGAGAAGGCGCGCGCGGCGATCGCCGACGCCGGTGTCCCCGGTGAGCCGATCATCCAGGTGGTCGGCGGCAACACCGTCCGCATCCAGACCGAGTCGCTCACGACGGCCCGCAGCGAGCAGGTCAAGGAGACCCTCGCCAAGGACTTCAACGTCAAGCCGGCAGCGGTCAGCCAGCGTGTCGTCGGCCCTTCCTGGGGCCAGCAGATCACGGGCAAGGCCGTCAACGGCCTGATCGTCTTCCTCGTCGCGGTTGTCATCTTCATCTGGGCCTACTTCCGCGAGTGGCGCATGGGCGTGGCCGGGATCCTCGCCCTCGCCCATGACCTCATCATCACCGTCGGCATCTACGCCCTCGTCGGCTTCGAGGTCACCCCGTCCACGGTCATCGGCCTGCTGACGATCCTCGGCTACTCGCTCTACGACACCGTCGTCGTCTTCGACAAGGTGCGCGAGAACACCAACGGGATCACCAGCGGCTCCCGCGCCACCTACACCGACCAGGCCAACCTCGCCGTCAACCAGACCCTGGTGCGCTCGATCAACACCTCGGTCATCGCGCTGCTGCCGGTCGCGGGCATCCTCTTCGTGGGCGCCGGCCTGCTCGGCGCCGGCACGCTGAAGGACCTCTCGCTGGCCCTCTTCATCGGTATCGCCGTGGGCACCTACTCGTCGATCTTCATCGCGACGCCGGTGCTGGCCGACCTCAAGGAGCGCGAACCCGCGATCCGCGCGCTGCGTAAGCGTGTCGAGATGCGGCGCGCCCAAGCAGCAGCCGCCCCCGCACCGGCCGCGGCTGGCGTCGGCGGGTCGACGGGCGGACGCCGTTCGACGGCGGTGCTCGACCGACCCGAGACCGACCCGAACGACGCAGCGGCGCCTGACGCCGTCGCCGGTCGCCCCGCCGTGGGCGGGACCGGTGGCAGCGGCGCGGGGAGCTCCGGCGCGACCCGAGGACCCCGCAACCAGCCGCGCCGGGGCAACCGCTCCAGCCGGCCCAGCGGCAAGCGCCGGTGAGCGACGGCGGCGAGGAGATCGCCGAGCTGGTCGCCTCGCGGGTCCGGGACGTCCTGGACTTCCCGGAGCCCGGAATCCTCTTCAAGGACATCACGCCGCTGCTGGCTGACCGGGACGCGTTCCATGCCGTCGTCGAGGCGATGGCGGAGGTCGCGCGAGCACACGGCGTGACCAAGGTGGCGGGAATCGAGGCACGCGGGTTCATCCTCGCCGCACCGGTCGCGCTCGCCGCGCACGCGGGCTTCGTGCCGGTACGCAAGGTGGGCAAGCTGCCGGGGGAGACCCGCCGCACCAGCTACGACCTGGAGTACGGCGCCGCGGAGATCGAAGTCCAGGCCGACGCTTTCGAGCCCGGGGAGCGCGTCTTGCTCGTCGACGACGTGCTGGCGACCGGAGGGACCGCCGCTGCCGCCATCGAGCTGGTGGAGGCGCTCGGCGCGTCGGTCGAGGCGCTCGCCGTGCTGCTCGAGCTGGACGCGCTTGACGGGCGCAGCCGCCTGGCCGGCCGCGAGGTCGCGACGCTGCTGCACGTGCCCGCGACGTAGACTGGCGGGCACGGCGGCGCCCAGCCGCTCTTCCCCGAGCTGGTCGGCACCGGCCCGGGCCGTCGCTGCTGTGGGAGTGGCACCGAGTCGGGACGGGGTGGTCGTGTGGCGGACCAGGTCCAGCGGGGCTCAGTCGAGCTCGAGCCGACCACCGTCGGTGAGATCGAGCGCGACGAGCTGGGCCGGTCTGACGTCGCTCGCGTGCAGTCGGAGGTCACACCCGGCCCCGAGACTCCTCCCTCCGCCGACCCGGCGCCTCCGGCTCCCACGCCCCCGACGGCGCGCCGCGTGCGGGCCCGCCTGGCCCGACTCGGCTCGCAGCGGCCGGCGAACAACCCGGTGCTCGAGCCGCTGTTCCGCACGATCCGCAACACCCACCCGAAGGCCGACCTGCGCGAGGTCGAGCGCGCCTACGCCGTCGCCGAGCGCTACCACCGGGGTCAGCGCCGCAAGAGCGGTGACCCCTACATCACCCATCCGCTCGCGGTCGCCGCGATCCTCGCCGAGCTCGGCATGACCCCGCCGACGCTGTGTGCGGCGCTGCTGCACGACACCGTCGAGGACACCGAGTACTCCCTCGACGCGCTGCGCTCGGAGTTCGGTGACGAGATCGCCGACCTCGTCGACGGCGTCACCAAGCTGGACAAGGTCAAGTACGGCCAGGCCGCGCAGGCCGAGACCGTGCGCAAGATGGTCGTCGCGATGAGCCGCGACATCCGCGTGCTCGTCATCAAGCTCGCCGACCGGCTGCACAACGCCCGCACGTGGCGCTACGTCTCCCGCGAGAACGCCGAGCGCAAGGCCCGCGAGACCCTCGAGATCTATGCCCCGCTGGCGCACCGGCTCGGCATGAACACCATCAAGTGGGAGCTGGAGGACCTGTCCTTCGCGACCCTCTACCCGAAGATGTACGACGAGATCGTGCGGTTGGTCGCAGACCGGGCGCCGTCGCGTGATGAGTACCTCGCCCGGGTCATCGACCAGGTGACCGCCGACCTGCGGGCTGCGAAGATCAAGGCCACGGTGACCGGCCGGCCCAAGCACTACTACTCGATCTACCAGAAGATGATCGTCCGCGGTCGCGACTTCGCCGACATCTACGACCTCGTCGGCATCCGCGTCCTCGTCGACACGGTCCGCGACTGCTACGCCGCTCTCGGCACGATGCATGCCCGCTGGAACCCGGTCCCCGGCCGGTTCAAGGACTACATCGCGATGCCGAAGTTCAACATGTACCAGTCGCTGCACACGACGGTGATCGGCCCCGACGGCAAGCCGGTGGAGCTGCAGATCCGGACCTTCGGCATGCACCGCCGCGCCGAGTACGGCATCGCCGCGCACTGGAAGTACAAGGAGGAGGCGGTCGCCACCGCCGCCGGCAAGAGCACTCCGTCGGATGCCGACAAGGCCGCCGGCAACGACATGGCCTGGCTGCGCCAGCTGCTGGACTGGCAGAAGGAGACCGAGGACCCGGGGGAGTTTCTCGAGTCGCTGCGCTTCGACCTGCGCTCGGCGGAGGTCTACGTCTTCACCCCCAAGGGCGAGGTCGTCGCCCTGCCCGCCGGCTCGACTCCGGTCGACTTCGCCTATGCGGTGCACACCGAGGTCGGGCACCGCTGCATCGGCGCCCGCGTCAACGGCCGCCTCGTCCCGCTCGAGAGCCAGCTCGAGAACGGCGACCTCATCGAGATCTTCACCAGCAAGGCCCAGGGCGCCGGCCCGAGCCGGGACTGGCTGACCTTCGTCAAGAGCCCCCGGGCACGCAACAAGATCCGGCAGTGGTTCACCAAGGAGCGCCGCGAGGAGGCCATCGAGCAGGGCAAGGACTCCATCGCCCGCACGATGCGCAAGCAGGGGCTGCCTCTGCAGCGGCTGCTGTCGACCGAGGCGCTGGTGGCTCTCGCCCACGAGCTGCGCTACCCGGACATCGCCGGGCTCTACGCCGCGGTCGGCGAGGGGCACGTCTCGGCCCAGTCGGTGGTCTCCCGGCTGGTGCAGTCCGTCGGGGGACCCGAGGGCGCCGAAGAGGACCTCGCCGAGGTCACGCAGCCCAGCAGCAAGCCCCGCCCGCGCCGTTCGAGCTCGGATCCTGGCGTCGTCGTCAAGGGCGCCTCGGACGTGTGGGTCAAGCTGGCCCGCTGCTGCACCCCCGTCCCCGGCGACAAGATCGTCGGCTTCGTGACCCGGGGCAACGGTGTGTCGGTGCACAACGCCGACTGCGTCAACGCCCAGTCGCTGATGGGTCAGCCGGAGCGGCTGCTCGACGTTGAATGGGCGCCGTCGGCCACCTCGGTCTTCCTGGTGCAGATCCAGGTCGAGGCCCTCGACCGCTCCCGGCTGCTGTCGGACGTCACCCGCGCCCTGTCCGACCAGCACGTCAACATCCTGTCGGCGTCGGTCACGACCTCCCGCGACCGCGTCGCGCTGTCGCGGTTCACCTTCGAGATGGCCGACCCCAAGCACCTCGGTCACGTGCTCAAGGCGGTCCGCGGTGTCGAAGGCGTCTACGACGTCTACCGCGTCCGCTCCTAGCCCGCGACCCCCATCTTCGCCGAGCCGGCAATAGTTGTGGGCCCGACCCTTACCGCCGGTTCCGCCCGCGGCGGTGCTGCCGCGGGCCATACTGCGCGCCATGCCCCTGGCCCCACCGGCTGATCGCACCGCCCCCGCCGCCGCGCCAAGCGCCGGACGCGTCGTCACGGCACGCGTGCTGGCACTGCTCTTCGCCCTGAGCTGGCTGGTCTTCCCGGGCTTCGGCGTGCCGGACCTCGCCGTCAGCTGGAACCCCGCCTGGGCGGTCGTGCTCGAAGCCGGCTGGGGCCTGTTCTCCACTGTCCTGGTCGCCGCCGCTCTGCTCCGGCTGGCGTGGCGCCCCCGGACGGTCGGTGCGGTCGTCACCCAGCTGGCAGTCGCCGTCGCCGCACTGGCGGTTGCCGCGCTGCTGAGCGCCGCGTGGGCGGCCCTCGTCCTCGTCGCGCTGCTGGCAGTCCAGGTCGCCGTCGTCGTGGCCCTGCTGCACCCCGACCCCCGAACGCCGCTGCGGCCGCACCCGTCGCTGCCCCTCCTCGCCTGGTCCCTGGCGGGCGCCGTCGGGGGAGCCACCTACGCCGTCGCGATGGCAGCTGCCGCTCGCGCGGACCAGCCGGTGGACGTCAGCGTGGGCGTGGACCACTACGTCGTGCAGGCCGCGCTGGCACTGGCAGTGCCGGGCCTCGCGGTGCTCGCCGCGGTCGCTCCTGCCGTCCGGGCCGGCTACGCCGTCACGTCCGCGCTGTCAGCCGGCTACCTCGGTCTCGTCGTGCTCTGCTGGCAGGGCAAGGACGGCGGCTACGGCCGTGCCCTCGCGGCGCTGACCGTGGTCTGGGCCATCGGTCTCGTGGCGCTCGCGCTGCTGCCTCATCGCGCTGACGCGAGGCGGCGAGCTGCGGCGTTCGGCGATGTTGATCGTTCCTAACGCCTGCCGTACCCGGGGCTCTTGCTGAGGGGCAGTGTCGGGGCGACAGTGAGTCCCGAGGCCGGCCGTCACCCGGCGGCCGACCGCCGTTAGAGCGGAGGTCCCGATGTCCAGAATGGCAGTCGCGGTCATGCCCATCGCGGATGTGGACGCGTGGCAGGAGTTCGCTGACGAGATCGAGCAGGGCGGTCGGGGTGAGGCGCACCGGGACTTCCTGCGCACAGGTGGTGTGACGACGGAGAACGTCTTCCGGCAGCGCACCCCGATGGGCGACCTCATGGTCATCGTGTGGGAGGGCGTCGACCAGGACCAGATGGCGGAGCGCTTCCGCAGCATGGTGGAGCAGCCCTCGACCGAGCACGAGCACTACCTGCGCGACTACGTGATCCCCAAGGCGCATGGCGTCGACGTCACGCAGCCTCCGCCGCCACCGGCTGAGCGGATCGCGGAGATCACGACCTAGCGGACTGCGGGTCGCCCCGACCCGCCGCGCTGTGGATAAGCGGGCCTGACAGACGGCGATGCATCGGGTCACCCCCGTTGTGAGGTGGGTGACCCGATGCATCAGGGGGAGGTCAGCTGAACTCCGCCAGCGTCTTCTCGGCCTCGACCAGCCAGGACTTGCGGGCCTCGAGAGCCTCCTCGGCCTCGCGCACGGCGCGGTCGTCCCCACGGGCGGCGGCCTTGTCGCGGCGCTCCTGCAGGCCGGCGATCGCCTGCTGCAGCTGGTCGACGGCACCCTGGGCGCGAGCCCGGGCCTCGGGGTTGGTCCGGCGCCACTCGGCCTCCTCGGCCTGGCGGACGGCGTCCTCGACCCGGCGGAGCCGGCCCTCCACGCGGTTCATGTCCGACCGCGGCACGCGCCCGGCCTTCTCCCACCGCTCCTGGATGTCGCGCAGCGCGGCCTTGGTGGCGCGCAGGTCCTTGACGGGCACCAGCTTCTCGGCCTCGACGAGCAGGGCCTCCTTGGCCTCGAGGTTGCCGCGGTACTCGCTGTCGCGCTCCTCGAAGGTGGCGTTGCGGGCCGTGAAGAAGGCGTCCTGCGCGGCCTTGAACCGCTGCCAGAGCTGCTCCTCCTCGTCACGCCCCGCGCGCCCCGCCGACTTCCACTGGTCCATCAGCGTGCGGAAGCGGCCGGCGGTCGGTCCCCAGTCCGTTGAGGTGGCGAGGGACTCGGCCTCCTTGACGAGCTTCTCCTTGCGCGCCGCGACCTCACCGCGCTCGGCGTCCAGTGAGGCGAAGTGCGCGCGGCGACGCTTGTCGAAGGCAGTGCGCGCGGCACGGAACCGGCCCCACAGCTCGTCGTCGGTCTTCTTGTCGAGGCGCGGAGCGGCCTTCCACTGCTCGAAGAGCTCCTTGAGCCGGTCGCCGTCGGCCTTCCACCGGGTGCTCTCGACGAGCGCCTCGGCCTCGACGACGATCGCCTCCTTGGTCGCCTTGGCGCGGTTGCGGATCGCCTCCCGACGAGCGGCGTTGCGCTTGGCAGCCTTGTCGATGACCGGCTCGAGTGCCGTGAGCCGGGCCAGCAGGCCGTCGAGGTCGCCGACGGCGTTGGCTGACGGAATCGCCTCGCGCAGCTGCTCGAGCGACGCGCGCGCCTCCTTGTCGTTGACGCGGCCGGCGTGCACCCGGCTGTCGAGCAGGTCGACCTGGCCGACCAGCTCGTCGTACTTCCGCCCGAAGTAGGCCAGCGCCTCCTCAGGTGTCGCACCGGGGTAGCTGCCGACCTCGCGCTCGGCCTCAGCCTGCCGCACGAAGACGGTGCCGTCCTCGCCCACGCGGCCCCAGTCCGCGGGGTCGCTGACGGGCCGGGCGGGAGCGTCGTCGGCAGGAGATGCCGAGTTGGACGCAGCCTCTGGGTCCGGGGTCGCGGCCGTCCCGGTCGCGCCCGGCTCGGCGGCCGACTCGGCACCGTGCTGAGCCGCGACCCCACCGGGAGTGGCGGCCAGCGCCGCAGGCGTCGGCACGCGCGGGGTCGCAGCCTCGCTGACCACGGGCTCGTCGACAGCATCCGGCACGTCCGCGGCGCCATCGCCCGACGGGGCGGCAGCCGACACCTCGGCGGTCTCCTCGCCAGAGGCGCCCTCCGACGGGGCAGCGTCCGGGTCCGGCTCGGTCTCCAGCAGCACGTTGGCCAGCTGCTCGTCACCGGGCTGGGGCTCGGCCGGGCCGTCATCGGCGACCTCGGACCGGACGTCCGCCTCGGAGCCCTCAGAGCCCTCCGGAGCGTCGAGCTCGCTGGCAGCCAGCGCCTCCTCGCGGGTCGGCTCCGCCGGCTGGTTGTCCTCGGGCACCACAGGGGTGTCGCTCACTTCGCCTCACTCACGTCGACGTGCTGGATCTGCACCGGCTGCTTGGGCTTGGGATTGCTGCTGGACGTCGGGCCGGCGGCGCCGACTGCCTTCACGATGTCGAGGCCGTTGGTCACGTGCCCAAAGACCGTGTAGCC
>JBQCDV010000095.1:0-16015 GCA_051960855.1 Actinomycetales bacterium | reverse complement strand
GCTGGCACCCATGGCCTCCAGGAAGTCGTCGCGCTCGAGAGCCCAGAGCACCGTCGGCTCGAGGACGGTGATCGTCGCGGTGCGCGGAGTGTCCCGCAGCAGCGCGATCTCGCCGAAGAAGTCGCCGGCGCTCTCCTGCCGGAGCACCCGTCCGGCCTGGCTCGCCTCGATCCGCCCTGAGGCGATGACGTAGAACCGGTCGCCGGTCTCGCCCTCGCGGACGGGCACGTCGCCGGCGGCGAGCTCGATCTTCAGGCAGCGCCGAGCCAAGCCGTCGAGCACCTGCGGCGCCAGCGGGGCGAACAGCGAGATGGCACGCAGCACCGGCAGGGCCTCGGGCTCGTCGAGCTCCGAGTCGAGGCGCCGCAGGCCAGGCATGGCGGGCAACACCGCGAGGCCGATGACGATCGCCAGGATGCCTAGGCCGACACGGATCCCGACCAGCTTGATGAGCAGCGGCATGATGAGCGCGCCGACCGCCATGAAGGCGATGAGAGCGGTCTCGAGAGCGCTGAAGACCCGTCCCATCACGGCTTCCGGCGTGATGCGCTGCAGGATCGTGGAGGCGTTGACGTCGCAGATGGGGTTGGCGCCGCCCATGATGAGCGTTGCCGCGACGGCCGCGGCCGCGACGGGCCAGACCCACACCAGCAGCAGCGGGATCGCCCACAGGATCACGCCGACACCGAAGTCGCGAGCAAGGCGGTTCTTGTTGGCCCGGGCGACCGCTAGCACGCCTCCGACAATCGCACCGATGCCGAATGCCGAGTTGAGGAAGCCCACCCCCTGCGACCCCATACCGGTGAGGTCCTCAGCGATAGCCACCGTGAACACGCCGGCCGCACCCGCGACGACGGTCTGCGCGCAGTAGACAACGGTCATCAACCGCAGGGCGGGATGCCGCCAGATGGTCCGGAAGCCTTCGGATGACTCGCGCAGGAAGCCGACCTTCGCGGCGGGTTCGAGCTCGGGAGCCTCGGCCGGCTCAACGTCAGCAGCGACACCCGGCTGGGACTCCGCCGCCGTCGTGACCGACACCTGCTGCGGCACCAGCACGGCAGCCTCGGTCGCGGTGAGCACCGCGCCGCCCTCTGCCGGCAGGCCTCGGCTGCCTCCCTCGGGAAGGCCGCCGGGGAGCGCGTGGCCGTCCGGGAGAGGACCGTCATCGGCCGCCGCAGCACCGTCGTCGCCCCCGCTGGCGCCGCTCCCACCCGCACCCGACTCGTCACCGGCAGTCCCGCTGCGGCGTTCGCGGATCCCTATGACGAGCGCGGCGGACCACAGGAACGACGCCACATTGACGAGGAAGACGACCCAGACCTCGGTCACCGCGAGCATGAAACCGGCGATCGCGGGACCGATGAAGAACGCGATGCTCTCCAAGGTGCTGGCCACGCCGTTGCTGGCGGTCAGCTCCTCGGGACGGTCGGCGAGGGTGGGCATCAGCGACATCTGTGCCGGCCGGAACGGCGAGCCGAGGATCCCGGCCAGCAGCCCGAGCGCGAAGACCAGGACGGTCTGATGCGCGACCAGCGCCAAAGCCGCGAAAGTCACGACGAGCGCGCGGGACACATCAGCCGTCACCATGACGCGAACTCGCGGGAAGCGGTCCACGATGGTGCCGGCAAAGGGGGTCACCAAGGTCATCGACCCGAGGCGCAGCACCCCCCAGAGGCCGACGAGCCCGGCGCCGCCGACGCTGTACGCCCACACCGCCACCGCCGTCCCCATGGCCCAGTCGCCAATGAGGGAGCCAGCGAGCGCGGCATTGACGCGGCGGAGGCCGGGATTGGCGTAGACGGTGCGCAGTGACCGACCCGTCTCCTGCAGGGCTTCGCTAGCTGCCGACATGGATCTCCCCCAAGAGTTCAGCGGTTTCCGTCTCAGCAGAGGCGAGGTCATAGGAGAACGGCGCTGCTGCGAGTGCCGGTCGGTGCGCATGGTGCAAGAGGTCATCGGGGGCGAGCCCTGGGCGCGGGAGACGCAGCGCCGACGAGGTCACGGCTTGTGCGGAAGTGCCCGCGCGAGCGGACGTGGCTGTGCCTTCGAGGAGAGCCTCACGCTGCTCGCGCTCCAGCGGCAGCTGCGACCCGTAGCCGTAGCAGTCGTCGCCGTACTGGGTGAGTCCGGCGAGGTCTCCGCGAAGGTCGATGACGAGTCGGCGGGGAAGGGACATGTCAGTCACCCACTTTGCCCCCAGGAGGCCATCGCCGAGCGGTGCGACGCTCGGAGGCTGATGCGCCGGGGGCTGGTGCGCATCGAGGGTCGCGACCAACGCCGCGGCCGCACCATTGAATAGCCGCCGAAAGCCCCACGTCTAGACCTACCGAGCCGTAGTGTTTGCGCGCCGAACCCGCTTCTGGCGACAAGGGGCAGCGATGCGTGTGACGTTTTTAGGTGTTCGCGGATCGACGGCCGCGCCGGGCGCGGAGTTCGTCCGCTACGGCGGTCACACATCGTGCGTAGCCGTCACTCTCGATGCCGAGAGCGAGCCGAGTCTGGTCCTCGATGCCGGAACTGGATTGCGCCAGTTGACGACGCTTTTACAGCGCTCGGCGTTCAACGGGGCGATTCTGCTCAGCCACCTGCACTGGGATCACATGCAGGGAATTCCATTCTTTGTTGCCGGCGACCGACCGCAGGCTCGCGCCGACGTGTTCGTGCCAGCGCAGGATGGGCAGTCGGGACGCAACCTGGTCGCGCAGTCGATGTCGCCGCCCGCGTTTCCGATCACGCCTGAGGGGATGGGCGGGGCCTGGAGTTGGTCGGCGATCGAGCCCGGCCATCACGAGATCGAAGGCTTCTCAGTGACCGCGGTGGACGTCAAGCACAAGGGCGGCCGCACCTACGGCTACCGCGTCGAGGCCGAGGGCGGCTCCCTGGCCTATATCCCCGACCACTCACTATGCCTGGGCGAGACACCGGAGACGCTGGAGCTGATTCGCGGCGTGGACCTGCTGATCCACGACGCGCAGAACCTCGCCTCTGAACGCGCCATCGCCGAGCTCTACGGCCATGCGGTCATCGACGACGTGCTGGACCTCGCGCGACGCGCCGACGTCGGCCAACTGGCGCTCTTCCACCACGGTCCCGCGCGCACCGACGACGAGCTCGACCGGATCGCTGACGCCTACTCCAGCTCGACTATTTCGGTGACCGTCGCACGCGAGGGGGCCTCTATCCGCGTGGCTCCTGTGAGATCTCACGTGGCCGCGACCGAGGCTTGAGACGCTTCCTAGGTGACCGAGTCGCCTGACCTGCCGGCCCTCCTCGACGAGCTGTACGGTTTGCCACCCGAGGAATTCATCGCGGCACGAGACGCAGCAGCCAAACAGCTCAAGGCTTCGGGTGCCCCGCGTGAGCTGCTGTCGGTCGTCAAGGGCGCACGTCGACCGACCGTTGCCGCCTGGCTGCTCAACACTCTCGTGCGCGAACGAGCCGACCAGGTGCAGCCATTTCTTCAGCTGGGCGAAGGTCTCCGCGAGGCCCAAGCCACCCTCCAGGGCGACCAGCTGCGGGCGCTGAGCCGACAGCGGCAGCAGCTGATCGCAGCGCTCGTCCGCGAGGTCAGAGGGCTCGCCGGCGAGCGGGGACGACGTCTCTCCGATGCCATCGTCCGTGAGCTCGAGGAGACCCTCGACGCTGCCCTCGCCGACCCCGACGCCGCCGCAGCTCTGGCAAGCGGCCGGCTCGTCTCCGGCCTCGAGCACGTCGGCTTCGGCGCAACCCAGTCATCGTCATCACCGACCACCGCCGGGGCGGACGAGCGCCCGGTCCCCGACGGCCAAGAGCTGCAACAGCACAAACGACATCGCCAAGAGCTGCAACGGCACGAACTGCGACGCCAAGAGCTGCGACGCCAAGAGCTGCAACGCCAGCTCGACGAGGCCCGCCGGCGCGAGGAGGAGGCGACGACGGCGGAACGGGAGGCGGCAACGGCGTTCAGCGATAGTGTCACGGCGACGCAAAGTCGGCGAGACGAGGTCGACCGGCTGCAACGACAGCTCGCGACCGCCCGTGAGCACCTGGCAGAGAGCGAGCGGCACGAGGCGTCGCTGCGGGCGGCGGCAGACAAGGCTCGCGAGCAGGCTGGGGCGGCGAGAGCGGCCCGCGAACGCGCCGAGGAGGCCTTGCGCGACCTCGACGCCCGCGGGCACTAGCTCCTAGCGGGGCTGAACCACCGGCAGCAGCCGGTCGGCGGTCAGCCGGTCGAACTGCGCCCGCACCACCTTGTGCAGCAGCTCCGACAGCAGCGCCCGCTCCCCAGAGGACAGCGGGTCGAGCACGATGTCGTTCAGCGGCGGCACAAGGTCGGTGAGGCGCTGGGCTTCGGACCGACCGGCATCGGTGAGCTCGACCATCCGCACCCGGCGGTCGGTCACTGTCGACAACTCGCAGTCCTGGACCAAGCCTGCGGCGATCAGCCGACCGAGGACAGCGGTCACCGTGGGCGGCCGGATCCCCGAGAACGTCGCCGTCGCACCCGCGTCCGCGCATCCCAGCAGTCCGAGGGTGATGAGCACGCGTCGGTCGGCAGGCGGCATCCGGTCCTGGGCATGGTGAGCCCACTCCAGCTCCAACAGCTGACCGGCGAGCGTGAGAAGGCGGAGCATGGGCAGCGACCCGACGACTTCATCGACGGTTGCAAAACCCGGTGGGTGCCGCTCCTCCTCCATCCCGGTCAGTCTGGCACCGGCACCGCGACAACGGGCTGTTCGAGAACGTCGCTGTCAGGCGTACAGGAGGGCGCGCTCCCGCGCCCGGGGCGCCGTTGCGAGCGACTCTCGGCCGCGGTCGGTCACGACCACCGCCTGCGCACCGGGTGCGCCGGTCGCACCGGTCGGATCGGTCGCGTCCAGCGCGACCAGGCCCCATGCCAGCAGCCAGCCCATGGCTTCCGGATCCGGGTGCCGTCCGCCGTCCTGGAGCCACTCCGACGTCAGGACGCCCACCCGGACGGCGACGCGTGCGGCGGCGACTGACTCGAGGGCGAGACGACGGGACGGCGTCACACGGACAGGCACGCGAGCTCCTCCGGGGAAGGCAGGTCAACAGGCGCTGCTGAACAGTGGTGCCGCTGCAGGTCCTGTGACACCGCGGTTGTTGCACGACAGGTGATGCACCTGTGTCATCGGTCGTCGTCAGCCGGCTCTGAGGTTTTCGTGTGACGCGACTCGCCCGCAAAGTCGCCAAAAGTGGACACGGAGAGTGACGAAGCGTGATTACCTAGGCACCCTCACGGCGTCATCTCGGGCGCGCTCGCGACATCGGCGGCAGGAGGGGTTGGTGGCTCTAGCAGCTGCGCCCCTGCGCATCCCCCGGCCACCCAGGCTGCTGCGACCACTGCGCCTCTACGTCGTCGGGATGACGCTGACCCTCCTCGGGCTGCTCGGCTGCTACACCCTGATCGACGACTCCGACCTCCACCGGCTGGTCTCGGACGCGTCCTTCGTCGTGGCCCCGCTGGTCGCCGCCACGACCTGTCTGGCGGCCGCGGTCCGTCGGCCACGACAGCGCCGAGCCTGGGGCTGGCTGTCCCTGGCCTGCGCGGTCTGGTGCCTCGGCGGTGCGGCCTGGTTCGTCGACGAGATCCTCTGGCACGACCTGACGCCGGTGGGCTCGCTTCCGGCCTTCGCGTTCGTCGCCTATGGCGTGCCCGCAATCCTCGGACTGACCTCGTTTCCGGTCCCCCACCCGCGCCGCGGCTCGCGCGCCTGGCAGCTGCTCGACGTGGTGATCGTCTGGCTCGCGGTCTTCCTGATCGGCTGGGTGCTGGTGCTGAGCCCCGGTCTGCAGCCGGGCATGGCGAGTAGCGGCGGCCTGGTGTCGCACCTGGTGGCCTCGCTGTACCCGATCAGCGACATCGGGGTCGCCGCCGTCGTCCTCGTCCGCGGCATGCGCGCGGCCCCTGGTCAGCGCCGGATGTGGCTGGCCTTCGGCGCGGGACTGCTCTGCATCAGCCTCACTGACACCGTCTACGCCGCTCAGCTCGTCGGCGGCGGCTTCTGGAGCGGGTCGCTGCTCGACCTCGGCTGGGTCCTGGCCTTCCTGCTCATCGGTCTCGCCCCGCTACTGCCCCGGCCACCCCTGCCCGAACGCCGTCCGCGCGCCCTGCTGCAGGACTCCCTGCCGTACGCCCCCGTGGTGCTCACCATCGTCGTCCTCGCCGTGCGGCACCCCTCGCTGCATCCGACCGGGCTCACCCTTTGGCTGTGCGCGGCCCTGCTGGTGGCCGTCGCGACCCGGCATCTGCTCGCCACCCGCGACCACCTCGCTCTTGCCGAGGAGCTCGAGGACAAGGTCCGCGCCCGCACCGCCGAGCTCGAGCGGCAGGCCTTCCACGACGAGCTGACCGGGCTGCTCAGTCGCAGCCGCTTCCTCGCACTCGTCGAACGCGCCGTCCGCGAGCGCCCGGTCCACGAGGTCGTCGAGAACGGTGTCGTGACCACCCGCTTCGACGACCCGCAGACCCTGCTCTACCTCGATCTTGACGGCTTCACTGCGGTCAACGACGGCTTCGGTCACGCCGTTGGCGACCAGCTGCTGCTGCGGGTGGCGGAGCGGCTCACCGCCACCGTCGCGGACGGCCAGCTCTTGGCACGCTTGGGAGGCGACGAGTTCGCCGTTCTGCTGCCAGGTGATGCCCATCGCGGTGAGGCGCTGGGAGCACGGCTCCTGGGCGCACTGACCGCGCCGTTCTCGATCGACGGCCGCTCGCTGACGGTCACCGGCAGCGTCGGCGTGGTCAGCGCTGACGGGCCCTGCACCGGGGCCACCGAGCTGCTGCGGTGCGCCGACACTGCGCTGTATGCGGCGAAGGCGGCTGGGCGCAACCGCTGTGTGGCCTTCCGCCCGGAGATGCACGCGGCGGTCATGGACCGGCTGGAGCTGGAGCATGACCTGCGGATGGCGCTGCGCAACGACGAGCTGTTTGTGATGTACCAGCCGGTGCTCGACCTGGCGACGGGCTGCTTGCGGGGAGCTGAGGCGCTGGTCCGGTGGCGGCATGCGCAGCGCGGTCTGGTGTCACCGGCGGAGTTCGTCCCGGTCGCCGAGCAGACCGGCCTGATCGAGGCACTCGGTCAGCTCGTGCTGGAGGAAGCCTGCGGCGAGCTGGCGATCTGGCAGGAGATGGTGGGACGTCGGGACCTGCGGGTCTCGGTCAACGTCTCCCCCACTCAGCTCGGCGGCGGCCTCGTCAACGACGTCGCTCGCGTGCTCGCGCGCAACGGGCTGTCGCCGTCCTGCCTCACCCTCGAGCTCACCGAGAGCGCGGTCGCCGAGGACAGCGAAGATGTCCGCCTCACCATCCGGCTGTTCAAGCAGCTCGGGGTGCGGCTGTCCGTCGACGACTTCGGCACCGGCTACTCGTCCCTGGTGCGACTGCGGTCCTTCGACTTTGACGAGCTGAAGGTCGATCGCACGTTCGTCGCCGACCTCGGTCACGGCGACGAAGCCCTCGTCTCGACCCAGATCGCCCTCGCGCACGGCCTCGGCATGGTCGCGGTCGCGGAGGGTGTCGAGACCGAGCGCGAGCTGGAGTGCCTCGCCCGGCTGGGCTGCGACGAGGTGCAGGGCTACCTGCTGGGACGGCCGATGTCGGCGGAGGACTTCCGGCGGCTGCTGGTCGAGCAGCTCCGCCCGGCCGCGCTGTCGTAACAGCCCTCTCCTCGCGGCGAAACCGGCGTCATCGGGAGCGGTGCGCCAGTAGTCCTCTCGCTGGCTAGAAACTGACGCTATAGCGCGAGAAAGTGCACAGTCGGAGGCCCTCCGCGGAGCCACGCGCCCGGAACTCCGGAGCCACCCTGTGCTGAACTGCCGTCTGACCCGCCGGGAACTGCCGTCTCACCCGCCCGGAGCCGCCGAGTCACCTTGCGGTAAGGACGCGCTCCAGCGACGCAGCCACCGCGGCATCCGGTCGCAGGGCTCCCCCACCCACCTGTGCGGCGAGCAGCAACACGTCTGAGCCCCTCGCCAGCTTCCACTCCCGGTAGGCGACGGGGTTTCCGAGGTCGTCCGACTCCGCGCGCTCGCTGACCCACGCCGGCCCCACAACACGGACGCGCGACATCGGCGCGGTGGCACCACTCACCGGATCCGGCGGCTGCGCAGCGCACGCGACGGCACTGGCGTGCCACGTGCTGACAAAGGTCGCAGCGGCGCCCGCCGACCCGAAGCGCAGTCGCACCGCCACAGCCCGCGCGCCGACACCGCCGGTGCCCTGCTCCCCCGCACCGCCGCCAGTGCCGGCATTCACAAACTCCACCGACAGCGCCGCCCGCGGCAGCGGCAGCCCCGGACGACGCACACAGCCGAACGGCAGCACGGTCTGCACGATCTCGGTCGGCCCGATGGCGGTGAAGGCGGTCCCATTGCCAGCAAACCCGTCCTCCGCCTCCGTGCCGGCGACGCGATACCGCCACCCCGGGCCGAGCACGCGCGGCTCCGGCAGGGTTCGGCCCGTCAGCCCGCCGGCGGTCGACGCGACGGGAGTGGGCGAGGGCTCCCCGGTCGCGTCACCCGGCCCGAACGACGCTGTCCCCTCCCCCGCCGTCGTCGAACTGCTACGCGCCGTCGGGCGACCCGTCTGCGAACCGGGAAGCGGAGTCGGGCCACTCGCTGTAGGCGCGACGCCGGTGCTGGGCCGCACACCGTCAGCCGCGTTCCGCGGTCCCGTGCTGCATCCGGTCGCCGTGACTCCCACCAGCGACAGCGCGAGGGAGACGACGGCGAGGCGCCGAGCTGCGTCGTTCATCGATCAGCCGCCGTTGCTGGAGAAGTGCTGGTAGTCCGGGTGCGCCCAGCGCGCCCCCCAGAGCCACCCGCGTTGCGCCATCGCGGTCGCAACCGGGCCACCGCGCAGGATCATGCCGGTGCGGTAGGGCCAGCGGGTCAGGTAGCGGCGGGCGGTCGCGGGATAGACGTGGGAGGTAGTGACGTAGGGATTCTCGAAGCAGTTGATGTCGATCGCGTTGCCGTAGGCGTGCTGGGAGATCCGGTAGGGGTTCCCGGTGACGGGCCGGCAGTTAAAGGCCATGGTGTCGCCGTCATTCATCTGCGCAACGTCGGACTGCGTCGGCGTGGCCTTCCCGAGGCGGTAGTAGGCGTCGACCGGGACGAGCTTCTTGAACGGGAACTTCGACTGCAGCGCCCGGGCAAAAACCGCCGTGACGGACGCAACGGAGTTCTTGTGAAGGATGATCGAGCCGCGCCGGTAGTGACCGGTGTAGTCGAGATACGTCAGTGTCAGCCGCCGCAACGACGCGGGGCCGACGGGGCAGCCGGCGCGGTAGGAGTAGGGCACGGCGACCCGAGTCAGGGGTCCCGAGACGGACGCGTCCAGGGCCACCGTGACCGCCACCTTCCGAGGGTCGCTGCGGTAGAGGACGCCGCCGATGGTGAAACGCGTCGAGAGGGTGGCGGCTGTCAGCGTGGTGCGCCCTGGCAGCACCACTCGGTAGGTCACGCCCTCGCCGGCAAGTGCGGTCTTGGCCCAGCCGATCTGGTGCCAGGCGCCGGAGGACCATTCGTCGATCGCGACGCTGCGGGGTCCGTCCTCTGTCACCGGCGTCACCGTGCCCGTGACGGCGAACGTCTGTGCCGCGTGCACCGTCGTCGGCGCTGACAACCTCACGTCGAACGCCGCTGCTGGGGCTGGCGTTGGCGTCTCGGTGTCGGTGGGTGTGGGGGACGGCGCCGGGGTCGCGGTGTCCGTCGGAGAGGCCGTATTCGTCGGAGAGGCTGTGTCGGTCGGAGAGGCCGTGTCGGTCGGAGAGGCCATATCCGTCGGAGAGGCCATATCCGTCGGAGAGGCCGTGCCCGTCGGAGAGGCCGTGCCCGTGGGGTCGTCTGAGGTGGTGGCGCTGACGGTCAGCCCGAGGGCTGAGACCGCGGGGGGTCTCACGGCGGCTGCACTCGCCGCCGCGACCGGCAGGGTCGCGACGACTGCGGCCGCACAGGCACCGACGACGGCGAGACGACGGTGACCAGACCAGCGTGTCCGCATAACTCCCCCGAACCCCGTAGATGTGCCGCTGTATCCGCGATCACACGATTCAGCGCAACTATTCGGCCAAAGGCCGCCGGTGTCGCGCTGAACCGGAGATGTCCGCACAACGCCGTACACGCACCTGGCGTCGTTCGGCGTTGCACACGGACGGGGGCATTCCCCGCAGGGGTAGCGGCGTCAGGCTCGCGGGACCACGCCGTGGGTGCGGGCCAGCTCCCCGGCGGCCTGCCGGTCGTGCACGTTCAGGCGGTCGAGCAGGGCGGACACCTGGTTGCGGACCGTCTTCGGGGCCAGGTGCAGGCGAGCGGCGATGGCCCCACTGTCGGTCCCACTGTCGGGCTCACTCTCGGTGTCACTGTCCGTAACCCCGCGCTGGCCAGGCTCGTTGGGGCGGATGCAGAACCCCACCCAGCGCGAACGGAAGCGACACCATCGGTTACGGTGCGTCAGCCCTCGCCAGAGCCAGTCGACAAGGGGGGAGAGCACGTGCGGCGGTCGTTGGTGCTCGAGCCGGAGCCCCAGAGCGTTCCTCGCGCGCGCCGCTTGGTGCGCGAGACGCTTGACGCTGGCGGAGTGCCGGACGCGATCGACGACGCTGCCCTGCTGGTCAGCGAGCTGGTGACGAACGTCGTGCTGCACGCCGGCACCGCGATGGCGATCACGGTGGACGTGCGCGAGGACGTCGAAGGTGAGATCCGGGTCGAGGTGCTCGACCACAACCCGCGCATTCCGCAGCAGCGGGACTACGGCTCAACTGCAGCGACCGGGCGCGGGCTGCAGCTGGTCGCGGCTCTCGCTGACGACTTCGGCATCGACGAGTTGCCTGGCAACGGCAAGACGATGTGGTTCACCCTCCGGGTGCCGCACGGTGTCGAGGGCCGGGGGGACTCGGCGGCCGCACCTGCTCCACCCCCCGCCACCCCCGCGCCAGCCACCCCTGCCGCACCCCCCACCACCCCCGCCACCACCCCCGCGCCGCCCGCAGCCGATGCACGCTCGCTGGAGGACAGCAACGTCGTTCGGCTCGCTCATGCTCCTGTCACGCTCTTTCGGACGTGGCAGGCGCACGCGGACGCGCTGCTGCGCGAGTTCACCCTGGCGAGCTACGGCGACGAGGTCGACTTCGCGGCGCTCGATGAGCTGACGATTGCGCACGGGGCGGCGGCGGCCCTCTTCGACCAGGTGGGGCGGTCGCTCGATGGCACCGGCTTCCGCGACCTCGAGCTGCAGGTGCGCGCCGAGGAGGCGCCCAGCTTCGTCGTTCTGGACCAGGTGTTGACGCACGCCGCACAGCTCGCGGGGCAGGGGCGGCTGCTGGCGCCACCGAGTCAGCCGGAGATCGCGCGGCTGCGGCACTGGGCGTGCACGCAGTGTTCGGCGCAGGCGCTGGGCAACCCAGGCGAGGCATGGGACGAGCGGGTCGACCTGGACGCCCCGCCCCTCGGGCTGCCGCCGGACTACGACCCCGCGGAGGTGCGCGCTGCCGACCGTGCACTGATCGCCGCGGACGACACCAACCGGATCCTGGCCGTCAGCGGCGCCGCCGGGGAACTGCTGGGCTGGGACGCAACTGCGCTCGAAGGCCTGCGCCTCGTCGTCGTCATCCCGGAGCGGCTACGGGAGGCGCACATCGCAGGCTTCGTGCGACACCTGCTCACCGGTGAAGCACGCCATCTCGGTCGGCCGATGCGCGTTGAAGCGCTGCGCCGGGATGGTTCCGAAGTCGCGGTGGATCTGGTGCTGTCGCGGACGGAGTCGCGGGATGGGAGAGCGGTGTTTCTCGCGGAGTTGGTGGCGGTGTAGGAGGTTGCGGCGGGCGCGCGGTGACGGCGCAGGGCGCGTGACGGCCCGGGGCGCCGGAAGTAGATGGGGGTCGCCGAGCCCCCGCCACCTGCTCCCGCGAGCTGTTGGAGTTATTGCGGCCAGGGGACACGGGCTGTACGAGATCTTGCGGGATAGAAGCCGCGATTTCTCCAACAGACCCCGTCGGCAGCACCAACAGCTCCCGCTGCGACGTGTGGGCTCCCTGCTCTGAGGGTGGAGGGGCAGCGAGGGAGCCGCCTCCGATCCGGGAGTGCATTCCGACCACGGGCCTACCGTCGCCGGTCCTCCCAGCCGCGGCAGTCCTGTGGACGACATCGACGGCGGCTCACCGGTTTCGGGCACCGTGGACGTTGTGCCGCCGCAGAGCCCCCCACCGCAGGCGAAACAACGCCTGGAGGGAATCCTCCAGCGTCAAGGCGGCCTCGTGACATTGCGACAAGCCGAGGCGCTCGGACTGAGCCGGAACTTCGTGCAGCACCGCGTCACGACCAAGCGCTGGTACCGGGTCCTGCCCGGTGTCTTCGCCACCTTCCCGGGCGAGCTGACGTCCAGGCAGCAGGAGGTGGCCGGGCTGCTGTGGGCGCAGAACGGCGTGCGTGACCGCGCGGCGATGCTCACCGGCGCCAGCGCGTTGCGCGCCTACGGCTGTCGCTACGCGGAGGACCGGCGTGTCCACCTGCTGGTCTCGACCGCGCGGGCCGAGCCGCGCTCACCGGCGGTCGTTCTGACCCGGACTCGTCAGCTGCCGCGGTCCGGAGAGGCCTTCGGCCTACCCGTCGCTCCGCCGGCCCGCGCCGCGATCGACGCCGTCACGTTGCTGCCGACGCTGCGTGATCAGCGTGCCCTGCTCTGCGAAGTCGCCCAGCGCCGCCTCGCCACCGCCGCCGAACTCATCACCGCTCTCGGCACGCGCGCCGGCGGCACGCTGCATCTGGCGCGTCGAGCCCTCGCGGATGTCGCGGCCAACTGCTGGTCCGCGCCCGAATGCGAGCTGCGAGACCTCGTCGCGACCAGCCTGGTGCTTCCCGAACCGCTCTTCAACGTGCGGCTGTCCGACATCGGCGGGCCGGCGCACATGATCGCCGACGCCGCTTGGCCCGAAGCCCGCCTCGTCGTCGAGATCGACTCCATCGACTTCCACGCCGACCGCGACAGCGCGGAAGCCACCGCCCGCCGCCGCAACGCCCTGATCGCCGCCGGCTGGCTCGTCATCGACGTGACCCCCGGCCGGCTCCGCCGCGAACCCCGCGACGTCCTCGCGCATATCGAGAGGGCCTACTGCACGCGAGTCTCACGGCCCTGACCTGACGAATGCCGCCCGCACGGGCGCGCCGAGCAGCGGAAGGCGCGGCGCCGTTCGAGGATGCGTGACGAACGCCGCCCACACGTCCGCACCGAGCAGCGGAAAGCGCGGCGCCGTTCGGGAAACTCAGCGGGGATCGCGGAGGTCGACGAGGAGTTCGTCGTCGACCACGTGGAGCCGACGGGCCGCCCGACTGAGCTGGGCCGCGGCGAGGCGCTCGATCTGGCGGCGGCGCACGGGACCGGGCAGCAGGTTGACCGAGGGATGACGCGCGACAGCCGCGACGAACCGCCGCACCGTGGCCGCGTCGAGGCGGGGGAAACGCACAGCCAGACGGGCAGCGATCTCGGCGACGTCGTCGACGTCTGACGAGACGAACTGCGCTGCGCCCATGCTGACCTCCACAGGAGTAGGTCCCTGGGTAACCAGCATGCACCCGCTATTGCCTGCTTCGCTACGGGCCAAAGGTCCCGAGTCGGGGAGGCCGAGTCCGGCCCCACGATGCGGAGCTGTCGGAGTTTCTGCGGGCAACGGGAGAGGGCTGTCGGAGTTTCTGCGGGCAACGGCAGAGGGCTGTCGGAGTTTCTGCGGCTTCTATCCCGCAAAATCCCAGACAGCCACCTCTCGGAGCTCCAACAGCTCGCGCGGCGGCGATGGAGGCAGTGGTGGCAGGAGGCATTGGAGACAGCGGCAGTCAGCCCCCAGCTACTTCCCCAGTCCCACCACCAGGTTGATGGTCGTCGCCACGATCACCGAGCCGAAGAGATACGACAGCAGCGCGTGCCGCAACACCGCACGCCGGATCTGGCTGTCGGAGATGTTGGTGTCCGACACCTGGTAGGTCATGCCGACGGTGAAGGCGAAGTAGGCGAAGTCCGCATACCCCGGCGGCTCCTTCTGGTTGAAGCTGATGCCGCCGTCCTCACGGCTGTAGTAGAGCCGGGCATAGGTGAGCACGTGCACGACATGCACCAGCACCCACGACAGCACGACCGAGAGAACTGCGGCCGCACCATGCAGACCCTTGCTGAGGGCATCGCCCTGCTTGCCGACGGTGAGCACGATGACGACCGTCGCCAACGAGATCACGGCAGCGGCGAGCAGGAGGCTGTCGGAGGTGCCGCGACCAGGCTTTTGGGCGAGGGAGAGCTCGGAGGTCTTCTTGGCATCCGCGCCCGACACGGAGTGCCACACCAGCAGCAGGTACGCCAGCGTGAACGCGTCCCACGCCAGCAGCGGCACGAACTCCTTCGGCGCCCACCAGACCGACAGCACCGCAGCGACGACGCCACACCCCGCAGCGATGGCCAACTGCATCCGCGAGGTGGCGAACCGCGGGGCGTGGGAGGGGTCACGGTCGTCGGGCGACGTGTCCTGGTCGCGGTCGGCGTCGGAGCCCATGCGGCGTCACCGTCCTTCCGGGTGATTCCCGAACGGCGTCCTTCCCCCTCTCGCCGTCTTCGATCATCCGCAGGCGCGTGACCCGTGCAACACGACAAGCAACTCGGCCTGCCGGGGCGCCTTTAGTCGGTGGCTGCCGCGGGCCTCCGCTGTCCCCACCGCAGCACCTCCGCCGCGTGCCTACTGCAGAGCCTCCTCCGCCGCTTCCGCCTCAACGGCCTGGCGCGGCGCGGGCAGCGTCCCCGCAGCCGCGGGCAGGATGCGATAGCCGAAGGCCATCACCTGCTCCGGGTCGACCGCTGCCTTGACCGCGGCAAGCCGGGCATAGCTGTCAGCGTCCCAGCACGCGGCGACGTCGGCGTCGGTGAGACCGTCCCCGAGGAAGTGCACCAGGTTGCCCTGCGACCGCCACGGTTCCAGCGCGCCGACGACAGCGGCACACGCGCCCGGCACGATGGCCGCGATCGGCGGAGCGAGCACACCGACGGCATAGACGTTCCACGCGGCATCGCGGCCGGCGGCACTCGCCGCGCCCGGGCCCGGCCGGCCGAGCGCGCCGCCGAGGTGCCGCACCTCCACCATCAACACCGGCGTCTCGACACCTGGCCCCGCGACGGCCAGCAGGGCGTCAATCGTGTCGTCCCCGAACGACGCCAGCGCGGCTCCCCGTGCGTAGGCCGGCAGCGGGTCCGTGGGGTCATGGTGCACCGTGTCGAGCTCGACGTAGGGCATCTCCCGCAGCTCGTCGCTGACGACGACCGCGAGGTCACGCAAGGGCGCGGCGAGCTCGGCCCCCCGCATCGGGTCACCGGCGTAGGCGACCCGCACCGTGACCACGAACTGCCCACGCAACGGCTCCGGCACCATCGGGGCGTCGGGAAAGCGCATCAGCGCGATCGAGGAGTTCATCTCCTCCGGCATCTGCTCGCACCACGCCCGCCAGCCCCGCAGGACCGGCTCGGCGAAGACGCCGGGATAGGCGATCGCGCCGCCGAAGATTGTGGGGTGGTCGAAAAGGTCGATGACGGCTTCGGTGACAATGCCGAAATTGCCCTTGCCGCCGCGCACGGCCCAAAAAAGGTCCGGCTCTGATTCGGCACTGCAGGTCCGGATCGCGCCGTCAGGAGTCACCACGGTCATCGCGCGGACGTGGTCGGCGGCGAAGCCGTAGGTCCGCGACAGCACCGGCACTCCGCCTCCGGTCAGGAATCCCACCGCACTCACATCGCCGGTCGAACCCGCGAGGCCGGCCAGCCCGTGCTCGGCCGCAGCGGTCAGCACCGCCGCCCACTTCGCACCCGCGCCGACGCGAGCGGTGCGCTCGACCGGGTCCACGGCAACGTCGTTCATGGATCGGACCGAGATCAGCAGGCCGCCGGGGCAGCTGTCGACGGCCCCATGTCCCGTCGACAGGATGCCGACGGGCACTCCCGCGCGAGCGGCCCAGCGCAGCGCCACTCCGATGTCCTCGGCGCTGC
>JBQCDV010000094.1:0-11719 GCA_051960855.1 Actinomycetales bacterium | reverse complement strand
GCCGAGCACGAGTGGGTGCGACGCGACGGCGACGACCTCGTCGTCGGCATCACCGACTACGCCCAGGACTCCCTCGGCGACATCGTCTTCGTCAGCCTTCCCGATGCTGAGACACCCGTCAGCTCCGGCCAGGCGTGCGGCGAGGTCGAGTCCACCAAGAGCGTGAGCGACATCTTCGCGCCGCTGGCCGGCATCGTCCTCGCTCGCAACGACGTCCTCGACTCCGCGCCGGAGACGATCAACAGCGACCCCTACGGCGAGGGCTGGCTGTTCCGCCTGCGCCCGGAGGACCCAGCGGCGTTCGACGATCTGCTCGACGCCGCGGGCTACCAGGCGCACATCGAAGGCTGACAGCAAGAATCTCTACCTGAAGTCGAGGGTGACGAAGCCGTCCCGACGGCTAGGCTCACCCTCGACGGAACGTGCCGGGTACGGAGCCATCCGGGGCCACCGTGCCGGTCCGACCACTGACGTCCAGGAGGCCAGGTCGATGCAGTTCTGCACCCAGTGCGGGCACGAGAACACCGCTGGCGCACGGTTCTGCAGCAACTGCGGAGCGCCGCTGCGTCAGGGCGGCGAGTCGCAGACCTCGACCATCTCGCTGCGCGCCATCGACTCGCTGATCGAGGCGGAGTCCGCCGACACCGGCGGTGGCCTGTCTGCCTCTGACCAGGCCGCGGTCGACGCCCTTCCGCCCGGCTGCGCGCTGCTCGTGGTGCAGCGCGGGCCCAGCTCGGGCAGCCGCTTCCTGCTCGACAGCGACCTCACCAGCGCCGGGCGGCATCCGGAGAGCGACATCTTCCTCGACGACGTGACCGTCTCCCGTCGCCATGCGGAGTTCGTGCGGGACGGCGCCCGCTTCAAGGTCCGCGACGTCGGAAGCCTCAACGGCACCTACGTCAACCGTGAGCGCATCGACGAGATCGTCCTCGCGGGCGGCGACGAGGTGCAGATCGGCAAGTTCCGGCTCGTGTTCTTCGCCAGCCAGGCTCCTGACAGCGCCGGCGGTACGGGTGCTGACCAAGCAGGCGGGTCGACGGGCTCCACGGCGTCATGAGCGCCGCCCTCCCCGCGAGGGCAGGCACCGCGGTCCTGAGCATCGGAGAGGTGCTGGCCGCGCTGCGGTCCGACTTCCCCGACGTCACGATCAGCAAGATCCGCTTCCTCGAGGCCGAGGGGCTCATCGAGCCGCAGCGCGCGCCGTCGGGCTACCGGAAGTTCTCCCGCCAGCACGTCGAGCGGCTGCGCTTCGTCCTGACAGCCCAGCGCGACAGCTATCTGCCGCTGCGGGTGATCAAGGAACACCTCGACGAGGTCGACCGCGCCATCGCGGCGGGGGAGACACCCCCGGAGCTGCCGGGGGTGCCGCTGCGCTCCGCCCGCCTCGTTCCCGACTCCCCGAACGCCGCTGGCGACGGTGACGCGCCGTCGCCAGGACACGGGCACGGGCACGGGCACGGGCACGGTGTCGGCGGGCCTTCCGGCCGGACAAGTGGGGCCGCCGGTGCTGGGGCAGCCGAGCAGGCGACGCGGCCGGATGAGCGGCTGAGCCGGCGCGAGCTGATCCAGCGCTCCGGTCTCACCGAGGACGCCCTCGTCGAGCTCGAGGACTACGGGCTGCTGCAGCCCCGCCGCGGCAGCACGCCCTACGACGGCGACGCCCTCACGATCGCCACCGTCGCTCGCGAGCTCGCCGCCCTCGGCTTCCAGCCGCGGCACCTGCGCGGCTTCAAGGCTGCCGCGGACCGCGAGGTCGGGCTCGTCGAGCAGCTGATCGCCCCGCTGCTGGCCTCGGGCTCGCCGGAGTCACGAGCCCGCGCACAGGAGACCGTGCGGGAGATCGGTGCGCTCTCCGGGCGCCTGCACGCGGCCCTGGTTCGCAGCGCGCTGCGCTCCGCCGGCCGCGCCTAGGCCCGCGTCCCGCTCGCCGAAGGACTCCCCGCCGGCCGCGCGTAGGACCGGCCCCACCGGCGTACTGTGTCGGTGTGACTGAGCTCGACGTGGTCGGCGTGCGGGTCGAGATGCCGTCCAACCAGCCCATCGTTCTGCTCCGCGAGAGCGGCGGGGAGCGCTACCTGCCGATCTGGATCGGTGCTCCCGAGGCGACCGCGATCGCGCTGGCCCAGCAGGGGGTCGTGCCCCCGCGCCCGCTCACCCACGACCTGCTCGTGGACGTCCTCACCGCCCTGGACCAGCGCCTGACGCAGGTGCGCATCACCGAGCTGCGCGACGGCGTGTTCTTCGCCGTGCTGGCGCTGTCCGGCGGCACGGAAGTCTCCGCACGCCCCTCCGACGCGATCGCCCTGGCGATCCGCACCGGTGCTCCCATCGTCGGCTCCGACGAGGTGCTGGCCGAGGCCGGCATCACGATCACCGATGACGAGCAGGAGGACGAGGTCGAGAAGTTCCGCGAGTTCCTCGACGAGATCTCGCCGGAGGATTTCGGCGAGGCGTGACCGCGGCGGCGAGCCTCGACCCCGGGGTCCGCACAAGGCTCAACCGGAGGTTGAGACTTCTCCGGCGTGTCGAGGGTCGATGCGTTGACCGGCCCTTCCGCGGGGCCTACCGTGCCTGTCAGGTCCGGTAAAACCCCTCGTTGTGATTCCCCCCTCCGACGTCGTCGGAGGCGCAGCGAGGATGACGAAGCCGGCTTCTCAGGAGGTCGCCGTGGCAGCTCGCGATAGCGCCGGCAGCAGCACTCCACCCTCAGCCGGCGCAGGCCGCCTCTCGGACACCGCCGTGCGCTCAGACACAGCCGCGTCCTCAGACACAGCCGTGCCGGCTTCCGCCCCGCGGACCCGCCAAGGGCTGCTCTTCGACGACGACCTTCCCGAGCTTCCCGAGGGCGTCGGCTACCGAGGGCCCATTGCCTGCCGTGCCGCCGGCATCACCTACCGCCAGCTCGACTACTGGGCCCGCACCGGACTGGTGGAGCCCAGCGTGCGGCCCGCGCTCGGGTCGGGCACCCAGCGGCTCTACGGCTTCCGCGACATCCTCGTGCTCAAGGTGGTCAAGCGCCTGCTCGACACCGGCGTCTCGCTGCAACAGATCCGGCAGGCCGTGACCCACCTGCGGGAGCGCGGCGTGGAGGACCTCGCCGAGATCACTCTGATGTCCGATGGCGCGAGCGTCTACGAGTGCACCTCCGCCGACGAGGTCGTCGACCTGGTGCAGGGCGGCCAGGGGGTTTTCGGCATTGCGGTGGGGCGGGTGTGGCGCGAGGTCGAAGGCGAGCTCGCCGCCCTGCCAGCCGAGCGGCCCGAGGAGGAGTCCGCCGAACCTGCCGACTCTGCGACGGCTGCTCCCGCGCCCGGTGACGAGCTGTCTGCCCGGCGGCGCGCCCGCAAGACCGGCTGAGCGCCCACCGCGCCGTTCGGCTGGAAGCACTCGACTGCGCCTAGACTGGGCAGCGTCGCCGACCCCGGGCGGGAGAGTTCCTCGCAGCCAGCGAGGACGCCGAAGGAGCAACGTCCCCGCAACCTCTCAGGTCCCAGGACCGTCCGGGCGAGACACCTCTGGAAAGCGAAGCGTGTGCTTCCGCCGACGGTGCAAGCCCGGCAGGTCCGGCTGGGCGAAGCTCTCAGGCCCCGATGACAGAGGGGGAGCAGCGGCAGGGACCGCCCTGCCGTTTCCGTCGCGTCCCGACGTCGGCCCCCACCGACCAGGGCGCTCCGACCGGAGGCTCCCCGCATGACTTCGTCCAGCGCTTCCGCCCGCACCCCGCGCCGGCTCGCCGACCTCGGCGGACTCGACGGCGGTGGTGCGTCAGCAGCATCAGACTCCGCCTTCGCCGCCCGGCACATCGGCCCGCGCCCCCAGGATGTCGAGCGCATGCTCGAGGTCATCGGCCAGCCCAGCCTCGACGCGCTCATCGACGCGGCGGTCCCCGCGAGCATCCGCACCGACGAGCCCCTGCAGCTGCCGGCGGCCGCGGGCGAGGCCGAAGTGCTGCGGGAGCTGAGAGGCCTCGCCTCCCGCAACCGCGTGCTGACCTCGATGATCGGCCTGGGCTACTACGGCACGGTCACGCCGCCGGTGATCGCCCGCAACGTGCTCGAGAGCCCCGCCTGGTACACCGCCTACACGCCCTACCAGCCGGAGATCTCGCAGGGTCGACTCGAGGCCCTGCTGAACTTCCAGACCGTCGTCGAAGAGCTCACCGGTCTCCCTGTCGCCGGGGCCAGCATGCTCGACGAGTCCACCGCCGCCGCCGAGGCCATGACGCTGTCGCGGCGGACGTCGAAAGCAGCCGCCGACGCCGTCTTCGTCGTCGACGCCCAGGTCCTCCCGCAGACCATCGCCGTGGTGCAGACCCGGGCGGAGCCGCTCGGCATCGATGTCGTCGTCGCCGACCTCCGCGACGGCCTCGACACCCTGGCGAACGCCGCCCTGGGTGACCGCGCCGTCTTCGGCGTCCTCACCCAGTACCCCGGCGCGGACGGGCGGCTGACCGACCTCGCGCCACTGGCGGAGCAGGCCCACGCCCGCGGTGCGCTCCTGACCGTCGCTGCCGACCTGCTCGCGCTCACGATGCTGACCCCGCCGGGAGAGGTGGGAGCGGACATCGCGGTCGGCACCACGCAGCGCTTCGGTGTGCCGATGGGCTTCGGCGGCCCCCACGCCGGCTACCTCGCGGTGCGCTCGGGCCTCGAGCGTTCGATGCCCGGCCGTCTGGTCGGTGTCAGTGTCGACGCCGACGGCGCCCCGGCGTACCGGCTGGCGCTGCAGACGCGCGAGCAGCACATCCGGCGGGAGAAGGCCACCAGCAACATCTGCACCGCGCAGGTCCTGCTCGCCGTGATGGCCGGCATGTACGCGGTCTACCACGGCCCGGACGGGCTGCGCCGGATCGCCGAGCGCACCCACCGCTACGCCGTCCTGCTCGCCGAGGTGCTGCGCCGCGGCGGCGTCGAGGTCGTGCACGCCGAGTTCTTCGACACCCTGCTGGTCCGGGTCCCCGGCCGGGCGCGCGACGTGGTGACGGCAGCCGCCTCCCGCGGGATCAACCTGCGTCTCGTGGACGACGACCACGTGGGCCTCAGCACCGACGAGACGACCACGGGCGAGCACGTCAGCCGCGTCGCTGCGTCGTTCGGGCTGGGGGAGGTGGCCACCGAGACGCTGCGGGCGCTCGACGCCGAGGTGGGGGAGCCGCTGGCCGAGGCGCGGCTGCGGACCAGCGCCTACCTGCAGCACCCGGTGTTCACCACCCACCACAGCGAGACGTCGATGCTGCGCTACCTGCGCCGGCTGTCGGACAAGGACCTCGCGCTGGACCGCACGATGATCCCGCTGGGCTCGTGCACGATGAAGCTCAACGCGACGACCGAGATGGCCGCGGTGACGTGGCCGGAGTTCGCCAACCTGCACCCGTTCGCGCCCGCGGAGCAGGCGGCTGGCTCGCTCGAGCTGATCCGGCAGCTGGAGACCTGGCTGGCGGAGGTGACCGGGTACGCCGCGGTGTCGCTGCAGCCGAACGCCGGCTCGCAGGGCGAGCTCGCCGGCCTGCTGGCCATCCGCGGCTACCACCGCTCCCGGGGCGACGAGGGCCGGCGGGTCTGCCTGATCCCATCCAGCGCCCACGGCACCAACGCCGCCAGTGCGGTCATGGCCGGCATGCAGGTCGTCGTCGTCGCCTGCGACGAGCAGGGCAACGTCGACCTCGCGGACCTCGAGGCCAAGGTGCAGCAGCACCGCGACGAGCTCGCCGCGATCATGGTCACCTATCCCTCGACCCATGGGGTCTACGAGGAGGGGATCGGCCGGATCTGCGAGCTGGTGCACGAGGCCGGCGGCCAGGTCTACGTCGACGGCGCCAACCTCAACGCGCTCGTCGGGCTGGCGCGGCCCGGTGCCTTCGGCGCGGACGTCTCTCACCTGAACCTGCACAAGACCTTCTGCATCCCACACGGCGGCGGTGGTCCCGGGGTCGGCCCGGTGGCGGTGCGCCAGCACCTGGCGCCGTACCTGCCCAACCACCCGCTGCAGCCGTCGGCCGGACCCGCCACCGGCGTCGGTCCGGTCAGCGGGGCGCCGTGGGGGTCGGCGGGCATTCTGCCGATCAGCTGGGCTTACGTGCGGCTGATGGGGCCGGAGGGGCTGCGGCGTGCCACCGAGGTCGCGGTGCTGTCGGCCAACTACCTGGCCGCCCGGCTGCGCGAGCACTTCCCGGTGCTCTACACCGGCGAGGGCGGTCTCGTCGCGCACGAGTGCATCCTCGATCTGCGGCCGCTGACGAAGGCCACCGGTGTCAGCGTCGACGATGTCGCCAAGCGGCTCATCGACCACGGCTTCCACGCGCCGACCATGAGCTTCCCGGTAGCGGGCACGCTGATGGTCGAGCCGACGGAGAGCGAGGACCTCGCCGAGCTCGACCGGTTCGTCGAGGCGATGGCCGACATCCGTGGGGAGATCGACGAGGTCGGGTCGGGCCGCTGGGACGCGCAGGACAACCCGCTGCGGCAGGCACCCCACACCGCCGGAATGGCCGTGGACTGGCAGCACGCGTATCCCATCGAGCAGGGCTTCTTCCCGGGGCGCGTGCGCAGCGACACGAAGTACTGGCCTCCGGTGCGCCGGATCGACCAGGCCTTCGGCGACCGCAACCTCGTCTGCAGCTGCCCGCCCGTCGATGCCTACGCGTGAGACCGACAGCGCGCCCCCGGTCTGGCCCGCGGGCGGGTGTCCTGCCGCCTGCAGCTGCCCCGGTCGCCGGCCGGTTCAACAGGCGTAGCCGGGGGTCCCTGCGGTAGGCCTGAGCAATGGCCCCTCCGCACGCGCACGTGACCGACGACGCTGCTGCTGATGACCCCGTGGTCGCTGCAGTCGCACCAGTCGTACCGCCGCACCGCTATCCGCAGCACCAGCTGACCGACCTCATGGCGCAGCTCGTGCTGCGGGACGAGGAGTCCCTGTCCCTGCTGCAGCGGGTCCACGCCAGTGCCGGAGTGGAGTTCCGGCACCTTGCGCAGCCCGCGGAGCGCTACGCGGAGATGAGCGGGTTCGGCGAGGCCAACGACACCTTCCTGCAGGTGGCCGTCGACCTGGGGGAGCGCGCGATCAGAGAGGCGTTGGCGCCGCTGCGGCTCGACCCTGCCGACGTCGACTTCCTCATGAGCGTCTCGGTGACCGGGATGGGTGCCCCGAGCATCGACGCGCGCCTGGTCGAGCCCCTCGGGCTGCGGTCCGACGTGCGCCGGCTGCCGATCTTCGGCCTCGGCTGCGTCGCGGGTGCAGCCGGGGTGGCCCGCATGGCGGACCTGCTGCGCGGCGACCCTGATGGCGTCGGTGTCCTGCTCTCAGTCGAGCTGTGCTCGCTCACGGTCCAGCGCGACGACACCTCGCCTGCCAACCTTGTCGCGTCGGCGCTCTTCGGCGACGGGGCCGCTGCGGTCGTGATGCTCGGCGCTCGCCGTGCCCAGCAGCTCGGAGTGAACGGACCTAGCGTCAGTGCGACGAGAAGCATCTTCTATCCCGGCACCTCGCGGGTGATGGGCTGGGACATCGGCGAGAGCGGCTTCCGCATCGTCCTTGCTCCTGGAGTAGGCGACGTGGTGGCCGAGCATCTGCGCGGCGACGTCGAGAGCTTCCTCACCGACCAGGACCTCAAGCTGCACGACGTCGACGTCTGGGTGTCCCACCCCGGGGGTCCCAAAGTGCTGCAGGCGGTCCAGGAGTCGCTGGGACTGGACGACGAGGCGCTCGCTCTCACGTGGCGCTCGTTGGCCGACCGCGGCAACCTGTCCTCGTCGTCGGTGCTGCACGTGCTCGCCGACACCCTGCGGGAGCGCACCCCTGCCGGCGGTGGCACCGGCGTCATGATGGCGATGGGCCCCGGATTCTGCAGTGAGCTGGTGTTGCTTCGCTGGCCCGGTACGACGCAGTGAGAGGAGGAGCGGTGCCTGCCTGGTACCTGCTGCTCGTCCTCGCTGTGGCCGCCGAGCGCGTCGCCGAGCTCGTCGTTGCCCGACGTCACGTCGCCTCGCTGCGGGCTCGCGGTGCGGTCGAGCATGGCGCGTCGCACTACCCGGTCATGGTGGTGCTGCACACCGCACTGCTGGCCGGCTGTCTCGTCGAGGCCGCTGACCGGTCGGACCCGCCCACGGCGCTCGCGGTGGGCATGACTTTGCTGGTCGTGGCGGCCCAAGGCCTGCGCTGGTGGTGCATCAGGAGTCTCGGCGATCGGTGGACCACGCGGGTCCTCGTGCTCCCAGGCGCGCCGCTCGTCGACGCCGGCCCCTACCGCTTCCGGTGGCTGCGTCATCCCAACTACGTCGCGGTGGTCGTCGAGGGATTCGCCCTGCCGCTGGCCGGAGCGGCCTGGGTCACCGCCCTCGTCTTCACCGTCCTCAACGCCCTCCTGTTGCGTCATCGCATCCACGTCGAGAACGCCGCCCTGGCTGCCGCGGTCGCGACTCCGGCTCGCGTGGTGGCTGAGTCGTGAGGCACGGAGCGCCTCGGCCGCGCCAGCCGCAGGTGGACGTCGACGTCCTCGTCGTCGGCGCGGGGCCGGTTGGTCTGGTCGCCGCGATCGACGCCCGACTGCGCGGTTTCTCGGTCCTGCTCGTGGACCCGCGGCTGCCGCAGCGGCCGGGCGTCGGGATCGGCAAGGCGTGCGGGGAGGGCCTGATGCCCGTCGCCGTCCGCGAGCTTTACCGCCTCGGCCTCACCCTCGACGGCGGGCTGTTCCGTGGCATCCGCTACGTCGACGGCAGCAGCGGGCAGGCGGTCCGAGCGGCCCTGCCGTCTCCCGGCCTCGGGGTGGAGCGGGAGGTCCTGTCGGCCACGCTGCTCCGCCGCGCCGGTGAGGTGGGTGTGGAGCTCAGGCATGCGCGCTGCACGGGGCTGCGTGCTGGCAGCGCCGCGACTTCCAGCAGCCAAGCGGCCCCTGCGGTAGCCACGCTCACCCCGGTGACGGGAGGGACCATCGCGGCGACGGGGGAGGCCCTCCCGGACCATGTGCGCGCGAAGTGGGTTCTCGCCGCTGACGGTCTGCACTCGCCGGTGCGCCGCCTGCTGCAGGTGCCGATGCGCCGTGTCCCGGTGCGGCGGTGGGGTGTTCACGAGCACCTGACGATGGCACCGTGGTCCAGCGACGTGGAGGTGTACTGGGGACGGACAACCGAGGCCTACGTGACGCCGCTGAGCGACCAGCGCGTCGGTGTGGCAGTGCTGGGCCGGCGCGGCCTCTCGCTCGACCTGGCGCTGCAGGAGTCCCCAGCCCTTGCCCGCCACGTAGCGGAGGCGCGTCGGTGCCAGCAGCCACGGTCCCGGGGTGCAGGATCGCTATGGCAGAGACCAGCGCGCCGGGTCGTCGGCAATGTCCTGCTCGTGGGAGACGCCGCGGGCTACGTCGACGGCCTGACCGGCGATGGTCTTGGCGTCGGCTTCCTCACCAGCCGCGCGGCACTCACGGCGCTGGAGGCCGGTGACCCCGCGAGCTACGAACGCCGCTGGCGGCTGGCGAGCCGCCGTTACCGGGCCCTGACCACGGCGGTGGTGCTCGGCGCCTCGGTCCCGCCGCTGCGCTCGGTCCTCGTGCCGACGGCGCGAGCCGTGCCGTCCGTGTTCCAGGCGGCGGTCAACGTCCTGGCCGGAGACGGTTGGCCGGCTCCGGACAGAGCGCGGGAGCCGGATTCACACGCCGTGCAGCACCAGTGAGGAGCCATGGCGGCTCTTGCGAACCTCGAGCTGGGCGGGGATCCGCTGACGCATGTCGGCGACGTGGCTGACGACGCCGACGACGCGGCCGCCGTCTCGCAGGGCGTCCAGGGTCGCCATGACCTCGTCGAGGGTCTCCTCGTCGAGCGAGCCGAACCCCTCATCGACGAACAGCGTCTCCAGCAGCACACCTCCGGCCTCGGCCGTCACGACATCGGCCAGCGCCAGCGCCAGCGCCAGCGAGACAAAGAACGTCTCGCCTCCTGACAGCGTGCTCGTGTCACGCTCGGCACCGGTCCAGCCATCGACGACCTTGAGCCCGAGGCCACTGCGTCCGCGCCCCGACGACTCGTCGCTGTGCTTCAGTGCGTAGCGTCCCCCGGAGATGTGGGAAAGGCGCTGGCTGGCGACCTCGGCGACCGCCTCAAGCCGAGCGGCGAGCACATAGGCACTCAGGCGCATCCGAAGGGCGTTGCCGCCGCCGCTGCCCTCCAGGCAGAAGGCCAGCTCACTGACCAGCGCATGGCGGGCCCGCACCGGCGCGCTGTCGCCCAGGTGGGTGACGAGCTCGGTCAGCAGTTCGCCGCAGCGCCGCGCCGCGACGAGGGCCGCGCCAGCCTCGGCGGACGCCTGCCGCGCCACCCGCTCTGCTTCGGCCATCCTGTGCTCGACGGCGGCGACGTCGGGAGCCGGGGCTGAGGCGGCGGCGAGGAGCTGCTCGTCGCTGAGAGTGGCAGCGACCGCAGCCCGGGCCTCGTCGTAGGCGCTGACCTCCATCTCGAGTTCGTCGAGCTCCTCTGGGGACATCGCGCCGTCGATGGCGATGGCCAGGTCGACGCTCGCGCTGTCGGCGGCGGCGCGAGCGGCTTCGAGAGTCAGGACCGCCGCGCGGGCGGCATCCAGGAGCGCGGAGAGAGCGTCACCGGCGGTGAGCAGCCGCTCACACTCCTCGTCGAGCTGGCTCCGCGCCGCGGCGAGGTCGGGAAGGTCGGCGGCACAAATCACCTCGGCTGCCTCGAGCCGAAGCACTGTCACGAGGGTCCCGAGTTGCTCAGCCGCCTCGCGGGTGGCAGCGGCAGCGGCGGCCTCCCGGTCGGCGAGGCGCAGTTGCGCCTCGTGCAGCTCCTGACGGGCGCGCTCTCGCGCAGCGGTGAGAGTGGCACGTTCGGCCTCCAGTCGCGCAAGCTCGGCGACTGCACACTCAATGGCGCCACATCGCGCCTGCGCCGCGGCGAGCGCCTGTGCGGCGATGGCGATCAGATCTGCCTCGCGGGCGGCTGTGCTGATTCCGGACGCTGTGCTGCCGCCAGCCGCTGCCCGAGTCGCCGCCATCTCCTCACGCAGCTTGGAGCAGGCGAGCTCGGCGGTGTGGCGGGCCTGCATAGCGACCTGCGCGGCCTGCTCGGCCTGGGTCTCGTCGGCCTCGCTCACCCCGTCACTGGCTGTCGCGGGAGCGGGATGCTCGGTGCTGCCGCATACCGAGCACGGCTCACCCTCGGCGAGGGTGGCAGCGAGCTCTGCCGCAAAGCCGTCTAGGCGCGCCTGTCGCAGGCGCTGCCAGTCGTCGACCCGGGCTTGCGCTTCGTCGATGGCCGTCCGGCTGCGCTCCTCGAGCTCGGTGAGCCGTAGGACCTGCTCCTGCAGTCGGGTCGCCGCGGCGAGCCGGCTCGCCCAGAGCTCGACGTCGGCAGCGGCTGCCGACTGCTGGCCGGCCTCGGCCCGGAGCTCAGCAAGCCGCGCGTCCGACGCTGCCGGCTCGGACATGCCATCAAGCTGCTCGCGCAGCTGCTCGACCAGACGCCGAGCTGCGTCGCGGTCCCGGAGGAGAGCGTCCCTGCGGTCTTCGGCGCGGCGCGCATTGTCAACTGCGGTCTGCAGCTCCGACAGCCGTCCGCGCTCCTCCCGGCAGGACCGCTCGTTCAGTCGCAGTTCCTCGAGCCACTCCTGGCAGGCTCGTTCCCACGCGACGGCCCGGAGGTGGTCATCGTCCGCGGGAGCGGCCTGGGTGGGTCGGGCGGGGATGCCTTGGTCCACCTCATCGCCGAACGCGAGCTGCCGC
>JBQCDV010000093.1:0-3271 GCA_051960855.1 Actinomycetales bacterium | reverse complement strand
CGAGGGGCGGGAGCGGCGGAGGGCGGCGAACGGCGACGTCGTGGCGGCCGTGCTGGCGCTGCCGCGGGCGGCGAGCGGGAGCGGCGGGGCGGGAGCGGCGCTCGGCTGGGGCGGACTTCGGTGCTCGCGTGGACGTGGGTGGTTGTGGGGCAGCGAGGAGTGCACACGCGAGGGGTGGGAGCGGCGACTGGCGGCGGGGGAGCGGCGACTGCCGGTGGCGGGGCGCGTGGCGCGGGGGAGAGGCGGAGGGCGGTGCGGCGCGGCGCGGGGGCGTGGCGCTGAGGCGGCGGCGGAGGGGCGCCGAGGATCGGTCGGGACATCGGCTCACGGCTCCCAGGTAGCCTCGGACACGTGATCGACCCCCGCATCCTGCGCGAAGACCCCGACCGTGTGCGCGCTTCGCAGCGTGCCCGGGGCGAGGACGAGAGCCTCGTCGACGTCGCCCTCGCCGCGGACGAGCGCCGCCGGTCTGCGCTGACCCGCTTCGAGTCGCTGCGCGCCGAGCAGAAGAGCCTCGGCAAGCAGGTGGCCACCGCCACGGGCGAGGAGAAGCAGGCGCTTCTCGAGCGGACCAAGACGCTCGCCGCCGACGTCAAGGCCGCACAGGCCGAGGCCGACGACGCGGGGGCGGCGTGGGACAACGCCGTTCGGGGATTTAGTCAGCTCGTCGAGGACGGGGCGCCCCAGGGCGGCGAGGACGACTACACGGTCCTCGAGACGGTGGGGGCGCCGCGGGACTTCGCGGCGGAGGGCTTCGAGCCGCGCGACCACCTCGAGCTGGGCGAGCTGCTGGGCGCGATCGACGTCGAGCGCGGCGCGAAGGTGTCGGGCGCGCGGTTCTACTTCCTCACCGGCGTCGGTGCCCAGCTCCAGCTCGGGCTGCTGCAGCTCGGACTGCAGACCGCCGTGGCCAACGGTTTCGTGCCGGTCATCCCGCCGGTGCTGGTGCGCCCGGAAGCCATGGAGGGCACCGGTTTCCTCTCCCAGGCGGCAGACAGCGTCTACCACCTGGACGAGGAGGACCTCTACCTCGTCGGCACTTCCGAAGTGCCGCTGGCGGCCTACCACATGGACGAGATCCTCGACGCCGACTCGCTCCCGCGCCGCTACGCCGGCTGGTCGAGCTGCTTCCGCAAGGAGGCCGGCTCGCACGGCAAGGACACCCGAGGCATCATCCGGGTGCACCAGTTCGACAAGGTCGAGATGTTCGTCTACACCCGGCCTGAGGATGCGCAGGCGGAGCACCAGCGACTGCTCGGCTGGGAGCGGCAGATGCTCGACGCGATGGAGATCCCCTACCGCGTCATCGACGTGGCGACCGGGGACCTGGGTGCTTCGGCCGCCCGTAAGTACGACTGCGAGGGCTGGGTCCCGACGCAGGGCCGCTACCGCGAGCTGACGTCCACCTCCAACTGCGGCACCTTCCAGTCGCGGCGGCTCGCGGTCCGCTATCGGGGCAAGGCGGGAGCGACGGGTGGCTCCGCGGGTGGCGGCAGCGGTGCGACCGACTACGTCGCGACGCTCAACGGCACGCTGGCGACTACCCGCTGGCTCGTCGCCATCCTCGAGAACCACCAGCAGCCCGACGGCTCCGTCCGCGTGCCCGAAGCGCTGCGGCCATGGGTCGGAGGCCGCGAGGTGCTGGAGCCGGTCAAGCAGTGAGGCGCTCCTGCTCGTCGCCCGCGGTGCCCCCGCGATGACCGGTCTCGAGCGGCGGCTGCCCGGGGAGGACGGCTGGCGCCCGGACATGGTCTGCCTCGACATCGACGGCACGATCTGCGACATCGAGGGTCGCGTGACCGGACGGGTGCAGGAGACCGTGCACCGGCTCGCCGCCAATGGCGTCCACGTCGTGCTCGCGACCGGCCGCTCCCTGCTGGGGGTGACGGCGTTCGCCGACGAGCTCGGCCTCGAGTCCGGCTACGCCGTCTGCTCGAACGGCGCAGTCACGGTTCGCCTCGTTGGCCCGGGTGGCGCGCACGAGGTGGTGGAGGCGGTGCGGTTCGACCCGTCGGCCGCGGTGCGGGTCCTGCTGGAGCTCGCCCCCGACACGCTGGTCGCCGTCGAGCAGCTGGGTTGGGGGCACCTGGTCAACCGCCCCTTTCCGGACGGCGAGCTGATGGGGGAGCAGCGCGTCGTGCCGCTGGAGGCGATGATCGGCGAACCGGCGACCAAGGTGATCCTGCGCAACCCGGAGGCCACCAGCGAGGACTTCCTCGCGCTGGTGGAGCGCGCCGGGCTGCACGGCGTCAACTACGCCATCGGCTACACCGCCTGGCTCGACCTGCTCCCCAAGGGTGTGTCGAAGGCCAGCGCGCTGGAGCAGGTCAGGGAGCGGCTCGACGTCGCGCCCGACCGCACCTGGGCTGCCGGCGACGGTCGCAACGACGTCGAGATGCTCGACTGGGCGGCCTGGTCGGTCGCCATGGGGCACGCACCGGCCGAGGTCGCCGCCCACGCCGACGAGGTCGTGCCGCCGGTGGAGGAGGACGGGGTCGTCCAGGCGCTGCAGCGGTGGTTCCCCTGACCGTGCGGCTGGTCGCGACCGACCTCGACGGCACGCTGCTCCGCAGCGACGGGACCGTGTCCGGCCGCACTGTCTCGACCCTGCGACGGGTCGAGGAGAGCGGTATCACCGTCGTGATGGTGAGTGGCCGGCCACCGCGCTGGCTCACCCCTGTCGCGGACATGGTCGGACACACCGGAGTGGCTCTGGGTGCCAACGGAGCGGTCGTCGTCGACCTGCACACGGGTCGCATCGTCCACCAGCAGACGCTGACGACGGACACCACGCGCGACGTCGTTCGGGCACTCGACGCTGCCATCCCCGGGCTGACGTTTGCCGTCGAGCGCGACGACCGCTACCTGATGGAGGTCCCGCGCGAGGACCTGGGCCCCGAGGGGCAGATCCAGATTGCGACACGGGAGGAGCTTTGGGAGGCACCGGCCTTCAAGCTCCTCGCACGCCACGGCGAGCTGACACCAGACGAGTTGCTCGCGGTCGCCCGCGACGCCCTCCGAGATAGCGTCGAAGTGACGCATTCGAGCCGCGGGAGCGCGTTGCTCGAGATCAGCGCGGCGGGTGTCAGTAAGGCCAGCGGCCTCGCCGCGCTCGCCGAGGAGCTCGGCGTGAGCGCGGAGGACGTGATCGCCTTCGGTGACATGCCGAACGACCTGCCGATGCTCGCCTGGGCCGGCCACCCGTGGGCGATGGCGAATGCCCACCCCGACGTGCTCGCCGCGGTGGACCATGTGACAGTGACGAACGACG
>JBQCDV010000092.1:0-3036 GCA_051960855.1 Actinomycetales bacterium | reverse complement strand
CCTCCGGCGAGCCGAGGAACGTGAGGAAGGCCTTGGCGCCGTCCTCGTTCTTGGGCTTCTTGGCCATCATGAAGCCGTCGAGCGGCGCGTCCAGCGCGTCCGACCCGATGGTGCTGTCCACCTCCGGGAAGGTGAAGAAGTCGATGTCGTCCTGCTCGTCAGCGCCGAACTGCTGCGCGACGAACAGACCGAGGACGTACATGCCCGACTTCTTCTGCTGCAGGCTCTGGGCGGCCTCCTGCCAGGTGCGCCCGAGCGCATCCGGCTGGTGGTAGGGCAGCAGGCCCTTCCACGTGTCGAAGACCTTCTTGACCTTGTCGGAGTCCCACGCCTCCTGGCCGGCCATCAGGCTGATGTGGAAGTCGTAGCCGTTGACGCGCATGTTGAGCATGTCGAACGTGCCCATCGCGGGCCAGCCGTCCTTGTCGCCGAAGGCGATCGGGACGAGGCCGTCGCCCTGCATCTTCTTCGACAGCGTGACGAGGTCGTCGAGGGTCTTGGGGACCTCGTAGCCCTTCTCCTGCCACAACGACTTCCGGTAGAAGACGGCCCACGGGTAGTAGTCCGACGGGACGAGGTACTGCTTGCCGTCGTCACCGGTCGACGCCTTCTTGAAGGCGTCGGAGAAGCCCGAGAGGTTCTTCCAGACGTCGCTGATGTCCCCTGCCAGGCCCTTCGAGGCGAAGAAGCGCATCCGGTAGCCGGCGAACCACGTGAAGACGTCGTCCGGCTGGCCCTGCAGGTAGTTGTTGATGTTCTCCTGAAAGGTGTTGTGGTCGACGGTGTTGATCTTCATCGTCGCGCCGCTCTTCGTGCTGAACGCGTCAGCCTCAGCAGCGAGGACCTTCTTCGGCGTGGGGTCAGAGCCGTTGGACCCGACGGTCACGGTGCCGGACACCTTGCCGCCGCCACCGGACGACGCACCGCCGCCCGCCGGCGCGGACCCGGACGATCCGGTCTGCGACGAGGAGTCGGAGCTGCACGCGGCCAGCAGGCCCGGCAGCCCGAGGAGGGCACCGGCGCCGGCGGCGACCTTCAGCACGGAGCGGCGGCTCGCGGACGTCGCGGCCACGGAGCTGGGGACCATCCGGGCGAGGTACTCGCCCTCGGTCGAGGGGCGGGTCATACGGGCCTCCTGGGCTCGGGTAGGGCGTCGGGAGCGACCGGAATCCAACAGAAACGGACAGGACCGCTCACGAATCGAAGTAACGATGCGGTGATCAGCAAGGCCCTGTCAAGCATCTCAACGTAACGATTTTGCGAAGGGGCACAAGGGACTTCCCGCCTCGCGAGGGGACCAGCACGACATACGTGACCTGCTCGCAGCAGTGTCGCCGGGCGGGCTGGCCGACACACGAGGTGTTCGAATGTGTTGACTTCTGTCGCCACCCGGTCCACGCTTCGAGCGTGCAGTGGCGCCTACCTCACCTCGACGGCCTCGCCTATGGCGGCGACTACAACCCGGACCAGTGGCCTCGTGAGGTCTGGGACGACGACGTCCGGCTGATGCGTGAGGCCGGTGTCAACCTGGTCTCGGTGGCGATCTTCTCCTGGGCCAGGTTGCAGCCACGTCCGGGCACGTGGGACACCGCGTGGCTCGACGACGTGCTCGACCTGCTGCATGCCAACGGCATCTACGTCGACCTGGCGACCGCGACCGCGTCCCCGCCACCCTGGCTCGCGCGGCTGCACCCCGAGACACTGCCGGTCAACCGGGAGGGCGTGCGGCTCTTCCCCGGTGGCCGACAGGCGTACTGCCCCAGCAGCCCCGTCTTCCGCGAGCACTCGCTGGCCGTCGCGGAGCAGCTGGCGTCGCGCTACGCCGACCACCCGGCCGTCGTCATGTGGCACGTCTCCAACGAGCTGGGCTGCCACAACGTCCACTGCTACTGCGATGTGTCCGCCGCGGCCTTCCGGAGGTGGCTGCGCGACCGCTACGGCAGTGTCGAGCGGCTCAACGAGGCCTGGGGGACGTCCTTCTGGAGCCAGCGCTACGACGACTGGGAAGAGGTCAATCCGCCCCGTCTGGCCCCGACCTTCGTCAACCCGACCCACCAGCTGGACTTCTTCCGCTTCTCCTCCGACGAGCAGCGGGAGCAGCTCCGTCTCGAGCGCGAGGTCATCCGGCGCTACTCCGACAAGCCCGTGACGACGAACTTCATGGTCGGCACCGGTGTCAAGTACATGGACTACGCGACGTGGACCGACGATGTCGATCTCGTCTCCAACGACCACTACCTGACCGCGGCCGACGTGGACGCCCACATCGGCCTCGCCCTCTCGGCGGACACGACCCGCGGAGTGGCCGGCGGCGATCCCTGGTTCCTCATGGAGCACTCGACGAGCGCCGTCAACTGGCAGCCGCGCAACGTGGCCAAGCTCCCCGGTCAGCTGCGTCGCAACAGCCTGGCGCACGTGGCCCACGGGGCGGATGCGGTGCTCTTCTTCCAGTGGCGGGCATCTGCTGCCGGAGCCGAGAAGTTCCACAGCGCGCTGGTCCCCCACGCCGGCGAGGACACGAAGGTCTTCCGCGAGGTCTGCCAGCTCGGGCGCGACCTGCAGGCCCTGCGGCCGGTCCTGGGCAGCCGCGTCGAGTCCGACGTCGCGATCCTGCACGACTGCCAGGCCTGGTGGGCCGTCGAGCTCGACTCCCACCCCTCGGTGGACGTGACGTATCCGGACATGCTGCGGCGCAGCTACGAGGCGCTGTGGCGCCAGCAGGTCGGTGTCGACGTCGTGCACCCGTCGGCCGACCTGTCGGGCTACCGGCTCGTCGTGGTGCCGACGCTCTACCTCGTCAGCGACGCGAACGCCGCGGCGCTCCGGCGCTACGTGGAGGCTGGCGGCCACGCCCTCGTCACCTACTTCAGCGGGATCGTCGACGAGGAGGACCACATCCGCCTGGGCGGCTACCCGGGAGCGTTCCGCGACCTGCTCGGTGTGCGCAGCGAGGAGTTCTTCCCGCTGCGGGAGGGCGAGAGCGTGACGCTCGACGACGGCAGCCGCGCCTCTGTCTGGACCGAGTGGCTGCACCTC
>JBQCDV010000091.1:0-140519 GCA_051960855.1 Actinomycetales bacterium | reverse complement strand
TCAAGGGCTACCCCTCCGCGGGGTGCGGTGAGGTCGTCACCACCCGCGCGTCCTCGGTCCCGCGCACCTCGTCTGCGGCCCCGCGCAAGCAGTCCTCAGTGCAGCAATCGCCAGTGCCGCAGCCCTCGGCCAAGCGACCATCGTCGAACGCCGCAGCGTCGACGTCCTCGCCGTCGAAGCCGCGGGCCGCGTCGGGCACGTCGGGCACAGCCGCGAGCACGTCACCAGGGTCGGGAGGACCGTCCAGCTCGGCGGCCCCGGGCAGCTCCGCGGCGAGTCCGTCGGGCAGCGCGACACCTGACGCCGGCAGCGGCACCGGCGCAGTTACCTCCTCCGACGACTCCGCGCTCGCCGCCGCCACCTCCTCGCCGACGCCGGATGCCAGCAACCAGGCCGGCACCCTTGCCGGCACCGACGCGGCAGCCGACGGCGGCGGGCGGGGAGCGGCGTCGTTCGCGGGCGTCGGGGTGGCGCTCCTGCTGGTGCTGGCCCTGGCCGGGCTCGCCGCACGCGGCGCCCGGATGCGCGCCGGACGCCGAGGTCGGTGAGGTCGGTGAGGAGGCGGTGACGAGTCGCAGCGGGACGCAGCGACGGCCCATGCCGTCGTCAGCGCCGTCGTCAGCGCCGTTGCCAGCGCCCTTGGCGTCGCCATCGTCGACACCAGTGCCGCGACAGCCGCGACGGCTGGTGCGGCCGCTCCCGCGGGCACTGCACCCGGTGGCGTGGTGGGTGTGGGCCCTTGGCCTCGCCACCGCGGCGAGCCGCACGACGAACCCGCTGCTGCTCCTCCTCGTCGCGACCGTCGCGGGCGTGGTGGTATCCCAGCGGCGGGGCGAGGCGCCGTGGGCGCGGTCGTTCGGAGCGTTTCTACGTCTGGGGCTGCTGGTGGTGGCGATCCGGCTCGGCTTCCACGTCATCTTCGGCTCGCCGATCGAAGGCCCGACCACGCTGCTGCGGCTCCCCCAGGTGCCGCTGCCCGACTGGGCCGCCGGCATCCGGCTCGGCGGCCGGGTCTCGCTCGAGGGGCTCGCCGCGGCCGCCTACGACGGGCTGCGCCTTGCCACGCTGCTGCTCTGCCTCGGAGCCGCGAACGCGCTGGCCAACCCCCACCGGCTGCTGCGTGCCGTCCCCGGCGCGCTCTACGAGGTCGGCGTCGCAGCCGTGGTCGGCGTGACGTTCGCCCCGCAGCTCGTGCAGGCCGTGTCGCGCGTGCGGGCCGCCCGGCGCCTCCGCGGCCGTCGCGACCGCGGCCTGCGGGGCCTGCGCTCGGTCGCGATGCCGGTGCTGGAGGACGCCCTCGAGAGCTCCCTGGCGCTGGCCGCCGCGATGGACTCCCGCGGCTACGGACGCCATGGCGGCCTGAGCCGGCGGGCGCGACGGACGACGGGTGCTCTCGTGCTCACCGGGCTGGTGGGCACGTGCCTCGGGCTCTACGGCCTGCTCACGGGCGGTGCCGAGGGCTGGGGCGGCGCCGTTCTCGGGCTGCCGACGCTCCTCGTGGGCGCTGCCGCGGCGGTGGCGGGGACGGTGCTGGCCGGTCGCCGCACCCGCCGTACCGTCTACCGCCCGGACCCGTGGCAGCTGCCGGAGTGGCTCACCGCCGGGCTCGGCGTGCTGGTAGCCGGCGTCTTCGTGGTGGTCGCCCTGCGCTCCCCCACCGCCCTGGCCCCCTCGACGATGCCGCTGGCGGTGCCGGACCTGCCGCTGCTGCCGACACTCGCGGTGCTAGCCGCCGGGCTGCCTGCCGTCCTCACCCCGGACGCCTCCGAGGAGGCTCGATGATCCGCTTCGACGACGTCACCTTCCGCTACGACGAGGCGGGGCGCCCGGTGCTCGAGCACGTCGACCTGGACATCCCCGAAGGGGAGCTGTGCCTGGTGATGGGTCGTACGGGGTCAGGCAAGTCGACGCTGCTGCGTCTCGTCAACGGCCTCGTGCCGCACTTCACCGGTGGGGTGCTCAGCGGGCGCGTCACCGTCGACGGTCGCGACACCCGCACCCACCCGCCGCGCGAGCTGGCCGACGTCGTGGGCCTCGTCGCGCAGGACCCTCGCTCCTCGTTCGTCGCCGACACGGTGGAGGACGAGCTGGCCTACGCGATGGAGTCCCTCGCACTGGCGCCCGACGTGATGCGCCGCCGCGTCGAGGAGACCCTCGACCTGCTCGGGCTGGCCGACCTGCGGCACCGTGCCCTCGCCACGCTGTCGGGCGGCCAGGCCCAGCGAGTCGCCATCGGGGCCGCGCTCACCGCCGCGCCGCGCGTCCTGGTCCTCGACGAGCCGACCTCCGCCCTGGACCCCGGAGCCGCCGAGGAGGTCCTGGCCGCCCTGCAACGGCTGGTGCACGACCTCGGCATGACCGTGCTGCTGGCCGAGCACCGGCTCGAACGCGTCGTGCAGTACGCCGACCGCGTCGTGCTCGTCCCCGGCAACGGGCGCGCCGTCGTCGTCGGCCAGCCGGCGGCGGTGCTCGCCACGAGCCCGGTCGCCCCGCCGGTCGTCGAGCTGGGTCGCCTGGCCGGCTGGGAGCCGCTGCCCCTCACCATCCGCGACGCCCGCCGCGCCGCCGCCCCCCTGCGAGCGCGGCTGGAGCCCCTGACCCACGACCTTCCCGAACGCCGCCCGCCCGTCCCCGCCACCGTCGTCGCCCGCCTCGAGCGCGTCGGCGTGCGCCGCGGCCCGACGGTCGCACTCCGCGACGTGACCCTCGACCTCCGGTCGGGCGAGGTGCTCGCGGTCATGGGCCGCAACGGGGCCGGGAAGTCGACGCTCTTCGGCACCCTGGTCGGGCTGCACCGCCGCGAACACGGCCAGGTCGCGTTGCTCGGGGGCGCCCCTGCGGTGGATCCGCAGTCGGACAAGCCCACCAACGTGATGACGCGGGCGGGGCTGGTGCCGCAGGATCCCGGCGACCTGCTCTATGCCGACAGCGTCGCCGAGGAGTGCCGCCAGGCGGACCGCGACGCCGGCGCCCCACCCGGGACGACGGCCGGCGTCCTCGAGCGGCTCGCCCCTGGCATCGACCCGGCCGTCCATCCGCGGGACCTCTCGGAGGGGCAGCGCCTGGCCCTGGCGCTGGCGATCGTCCTGGCCGCCTCGCCCCCGCTGCTGCTGCTTGACGAGCCAACCCGCGGTCTCGACTACGCGGCGAAGTCCCGCCTGGTCGCGATGCTGTCGCAGCTGGCCGCCGCCGGCCACGCCGTCGTCCTGTCCACCCACGACGTCGAGCTGGTCGCCGAGCTCGCCGACCGCGTCGTCGTTCTCGCCGAGGGTGAGGTCGTCGCGGACGGCCCGACCGCCGACGTCGTCGTCGCTTCCCCGGCCTTCGCCCCGCAGGTCGCGAAGATCCTCGCCCCCCAGCGGTGGCTGACGGTCCGGGACGTGGCAGCGGCGCTCGGCCGGCCGCTGCCCGAGCCGGAGCCGGCGGGGGCCGCGTGACTCCCCCGGCTCTCCGGTTGCGTCCGCGCACCGCGGTGGCGCTCGGACTGTCGAGCGCGGTAGGCATCCTCGCCTTCTGCTGGCCGCTGCTCGTCACCTCGACCAGCCCACTGAGCCACAGCACCGACGCTCCCTGGGTCTTCGGCGCCCTCGTCGTCCTGGTCCTCACTGTCGTCCTCGCCGAGATCTCCGAGGGCGGGATGGACGCGAAAGCCGTCGCCCTGCTCGGCGTGCTCGCAGCAGTCGGCGCGGCCCTGCGCCCCGTCGGCGCCGGCACCGCCGGTCTCGAACCCGTCTTCTTCCTGCTGCTGCCGGCCGGCCGGGTGCTGGGGCGGGGCTTCGGCTTCGTCCTCGGCGCGGTCACCCTGGCGGTCAGCGCGGTGCTCACCGGCGGCGTCGGGCCCTGGCTGCCGTTCCAGATGCTGGGGGCCGCATGGATGGGCTTCGGCGCCGGCTGCCTGCCGCGGGCCTCCGGGCGCGTGGAGGTCGCGCTGCTGGCCGGGTACGGCGTGCTGGCCGGCTGGCTCTACGGTCTCGTGCTCAACCTCTCCTTCTGGCCCTTCGCCATCACCCAGGGGTCCAGCGTCTCGTTCGTGCCCGGCGACGCGGTGAGCGCGAACCTCGCCCGGCTGCTCGCCTTCAGCCTCGCCACGTCGCTGGGGTGGGACCTGATGCGCGGCCTCACGATCGCGGCCCTCATGCTCCTCGCCGGGCGCCCCGTGCTGTCAGCGCTGCGCCGGGCGGCCTCCCGGGCGCGCTTCGAGGCAGCCCCGCAGTTCCGTCCCGCCGACCCCGTGCTCCGATAGCCCGTGCGCGTCGTCCTGCTGGGAACCGGCTCCGCCGACGGCTGGCCCAACCCGTTCTGTCGCTGCGAGTCCTGCGAGGACGCCCGCGCCTCCGGCCACGTCCGCGGCCACACCGCCGCCCTCGTCGACGACGTCCTGATGCTGGACTGCGGGCCCGACGCGCCCCGCGCGGCCGCACGGCTGAGTCTCCCCCTCGACCGGGTCGCCGTCATCCTGCTCACCCACGCCCACCCCGACCACGTTGGTCCGGCTGCGCTGCTGTGGCGGCACTGGGCGGCCGCCGCGACCGAGGCCCGCGGCCAGGGTCGGCTGCCCGCGCTGGGGGTCCTCGGGCCACAGGGGGCTCTCGACCTGTGTCGCGACTGGGTCGGCCCGGACGACCGAGTGACGTTCGAGCCGGTCGCGGCTGGAGACGAGATCGAGCTCGCTCCCTCGGGGACGGGGCGCTACGTCGTTCGGGTCCTGCCTGCCGCGCACGGCGACGCCACGATCGGCGAAGCGGTGCTCTACCGCGTGACGGGGCCGGAGGGCGACCGGCTGCTGTACGCGACCGACACCGGCCCGCTCCCCGAGCAGGCGATCGACCTGCTGGCCGGTGAGCGGCTGGACCTCGCCCTGATCGAGGAGACCTACGGCGACTGGCAACCTCCGTCCCCGGGCCCGGCCGACCACTTGGGGCTGACCGCCTTCGGCGAGCAGCTGCAGCGGCTGCGGCAGGTAGGCGCGCTCGACGACCGCTCGCAGGTGGCTGCGGTCCACCTGGGCCACCACAACCCCCCGCACGCCGAGCTCGCCAGGCGGCTGTCGGCTCTCGGCGCCCGGCTACCGGAGGACGGCACCGTGCTCCACACCGCGAGCGACACCAGGCTCGACACCGGGCTCGACACCGGGCTCGGCGGCGCGGTTCCCGTCCTGGCGCCGCTCACCCTCGTCACCGGGGGCGCACGCTCCGGCAAGTCCGCCTACGCCGAGCAGCTGCTGGGCAGCCACGAGGCCGTCACCTACGTCGCGACGGGCGTCGGGCACGAGGACGATGCGGAGTGGCAGGCGCGGGTGCGGGCGCACCAGCAGCGGCGGCCACCCACCTGGTCGACTTTGGAGACGACGGACGTCCCGGCGGCACTGGCCGCCGCCACCGGCCCGGTCCTGCTCGACTGCCTGTCGCTATGGCTCACCGCGGTCCTCGACGACGCCGGCGCATGGAACGACGTGGCACCGGCGACGTCCGATGCCGGACGAGCCCAGGAGCCGTGGCGACCCGCGCTGGACCGGGCGTGCGAGGAGCTGGTGGGCGCCCTGCGGGACTGCCCCCACCCGGTCGTCGTGGTCACCAACGAGGTCGGCTCCGGCGTCGTCCCGGCTAGCGGCGCGGGGAGGATCTTCCGCGACGAGCTCGGTCGCCTCAACGCTCGCGTCGGCCGCATCGCCGACGACCTCGTCCTGTGTGTCGCGGGACGCGCGGTGCGCTTGTGAGCGCGCTCTCCGACGCCTTCGGACTGCTGACGGTCCTGCACCCTCCACGTCGCTCCCGGCGTCAGGCCACAGCCCAGGACCAGCCGTGGGATACGGCCCGAGCCGGCGCCGCCCTCTCCTACGCGTCCCTCGTCGGCGCGGCGCTGGGCCTCACTGCGGGAGCAGCCGTGTGGGCCTTCTCCCCGGTTGGGCACCAGCTCGCCGGAGTCGTCGCGGTTGCGCTGCTGGCAGCTCTCACCCGGGGGCTGCACCTCGACGGGCTCGCCGACACCGCCGACGGGCTGGGCAGCGGGCGCGCCGCCCCTGACGCGCTCATCCTCATGCGACGAGGGGACATCGGGCCCTTCGGCGTCGTGACTCTCGTCCTGGTCCTGTTACTCGACGTCGCCGCGCTCGCGTCACTCCTCGAGGGGTCGCGCTGGGCAGCGGCGTGGGCGGCCGTGCTCACGGTGACGACGGGGCGGTACGCCGCGCAGCTCGCCTGCCGCCCGCGACTCCCGGCCGCCCATCCGGACGGGCTCGGAGCTCTCGTCGCAACGACGCAAACTCCCGCCCGCCTCGCCCGCGGTGGTGTCCTGGTCCTGGCGCTGGCCGCCCTGCCGCTGCTGAGCGGACAGACCGACCTAGCGGGCGCCGGAGTGCCCGCTGCCGGTCTCGGCCTCGCCGCAGGCTCAGCCCTCGTCGCGCGTTGCTGCGCCCGCCTCGGTGGCGTCACCGGCGATGTCCTCGGCGCAAGCGTCGAGGTGACGCAATGTGTTGCACTCCTCAGCCTGGCCGTCCTGAGTCGCGTCGGCTGACCCGCGTGGCTAGTTCGTGCCCGCCTCGACGAACGGCGGCTTGACGACGCGGAAGGACGCGGCACGCCCGCGCACGTCGACCTGGACCGTGTCCCCCACCTGCACTGCGGGGTCGAGCAGCGCGAGGGCGATTCCGTGGCGGAGCGTCGGGGAGAACGTCCCGCTCGTCACGGTGCCGACCGGAGCTCCGTCGACAACGACGTCCATGCCGTGACGCGGAATGGCACGGTCGACCGCGTCCAGCCCGCGCAGGACGCGAGGCGGCCCCGCCTCACGCTCCGCGAGCAGCGCCTCCCTGCCCCAGAAGGCGCCCTTCTGCCAGCCGACGGCCCAGCCCAGCCGCGCCTGCACCGGGGTGATCTCCAAGCTCAGGTCCTGCCCGTGGAGCGGGTAGCCCATCTCGGTCCGGAGGGTGTCGCGGGCGCCGAGTCCGCAGGGGCGCACGTCGAGCTCGCTGCCGAGCAGCAGGTCCCACACGGCAGGGGCGGCGTCCCACGGCATCACGAGCTCGTAGCCGCGCTCACCGGTGTAGCCGGTGCGGCATACCGTCACGGTGACGCTTTCCCGGTTGGGAAGCTGGAGCTCCGCATCCACGAAGGACATGTAGGGATGCTCGGACGGCAGGCCGACGGCGGCCAGCACGTCTGCGCTGCGCGGACCCTGCACGGCCACGATGCCGAAGTCCCCGTGCTCGTCGGTGACGGTGATGCCCTCCGGTGCTGCCGCGGTGAGGCGGCGGACCACCTCGGCCGTGTTGGCGGCGTTCGGGACGAGGAAGACCTCCTCGTCCGAGCGCAGGTAGGCGATGAGGTCGTCGACGACGCCGCCGTCCTCGGCGCAGCAGAGGGTGTACTGCGCCTGCCCGACCTCCAGCCGCCGGAGATCGTTGGTCAGGCACCGGTTGACGAAATCGGCGGCTCCGGGGCCGGTGACGCGCGCCTTGCCGAGGTGGCTGACGTCGAAGATCCCGACGGCCTCCCGCACGGCGGTGTGCTCGCGGACGACGCCGCCGTCGGGGTACTCGATCGGCATCTCCCAGCCGCCGAAGTCGCTGAGCTTCGCGCCGAGAGCCCGGTGCCGAGCATCGAGCGGGGAACGCCGCAGCGTCGCGGAAGTGTCGTCGGTGCTCACGTCGGCAGAGGCTACGCGCGCCCGCTTTGCTAGCGTCGCCCGCCATGACCTCCCTGACCCTCGCCGCGGCGGTGCCCGCGCGCGTCGATGCGCTCGTCGTCGGTGTGACCCCGTCCGGATCCGCGGGCGCGGCTGGCCCCGCCGGGAAGGCTGGGCGCGGCAGGCGGGGAGCGGCGGCCTCGACCACGGGGGTCTCGCTGGCGCCCGGCGCCGAGGCAGTCGACGCCCTCGTCGACGGGCGGCTCGCGCAGCTCGTGACAGCTCTCGGCGGGACCGGTGCCGCCGGGGAGGTTGTGCGCGGGCCCGTGGCCGGACAGGGCACGTCGGCCGCCGTCATCGTGGCCGTGGGGCTCGGGACTGCCGACGCCGCGACCGCCGCCACCGGTGCCGCGCTCGAGGCTCTGCGCCGTGCGGCCGGAGAAGCCACGCGCGCACTCGCCGGTCAGGCCCGGGTGGCACTCGCCCTGCCCGCCTCCTCGGCGGAGCAGGTCGCAGCGGTCGCCGAGGGCGCCCTGCTCGGCGCCTACACGTTCACCCAGTTCCGCGGCCTGACCGGGGAGCAGCAGAAGAACCCGCCCGAGGCCGTGACCGTCGTGACCGAGCTCGCCCGTGACAAGGCGGCGAAGGCTGCGGCCGAGCGCGCGCAGGTGCTGACCGACGCGGTCTCGCTGACGCGCAACCTCATCAACACGCCGCCGTCCCACTTGCACCCGAAGGAGATGGCGGAGGCTGCGAACGCCGCAGCCGCGGACCTCCCCGTCGAGGTGACGGTCCTGGACGAGCGGGCGCTCAAGCGCGGCGGCTACGGCGGCCTCATCGGTGTCGGGCAGGGCTCCACCAACCCGCCCCGCCTGATCAAGCTCGCTTACACGCCTCGCAACGCCAAGGCCCACCTCGCCTTCGTGGGCAAGGGCATCACCTTCGACTCCGGTGGCCTCTCGCTCAAGCCGCCGGCGTCCATGGAGACCATGAAGTCGGACATGAGCGGCGCGGCGGCCGTGATCGCCGCTGTCACCGCCATCGCCCGGCTGGGCCTGCCGGTGCGCGTCACGGGCTACGCGGCCTGCGCGGAGAACATGCCGTCGGGCAGCGCCATGCGCCCCTCCGACGTCATCACCATCCGCGGCGGCCGGACCGTCGAGGTGCTCAACACCGATGCGGAGGGACGTCTCGTCCTCGCCGACGCCCTCGTCGACGCGGCCAACGAGCAGCCGGACGCCATCGTCGACGTGGCCACCCTCACCGGTGCGCAGGTCGTGGCCCTCGGCTCCCGCACGTCCGCCGTCATGGCCAACCACGACGGCTTCCGCGACCAGGTCCGCCAGGCAGCCGAGCGCGCGGGCGAGGCCTTCTGGCCGATGCCGCTGCCCGACGAGCTGCGTAAGTCCCTGGACTCCCAGGTCGCCGACATCGCCAACATGGGCGACCGCTTCGGCGGCATGCTCGTGGCCGGGCTGTTCCTGCGCGAGTTCGTGCCGTCGGAGATCCCCTGGGCGCACCTCGACATTGCCGGGCCGGCCTTCAACGAGGGCAGCGCCTACGGCTACACGCCGAAGGGCGGCACCGGACATGCCGTTCGCACGCTGGTCGCCCTCGCCGAGGATGCCGCCGCCGGGGACCTCGCACAGGACCGCACCGGGCGGCAGTGACAGAATGCGCGGGGCGAGGGCCTGACCCGGCTCCTCCGTCCTGACCTGCGGTGACCCCGTGGAGGGCAACCCCCTCCGTCCGACGAAGTCCCCCCAAGCAAGGAGCGTTCCGTGGCCGACAGCTATGACGTCGTGATCCTTGGCGGAGGCAGCGGTGGCTACGCCTGCGCCCTGCGCGCTGCCGAGCTCGGCCTCAAGGTCGCCCTGGTCGAGAAGGACAAGCTGGGGGGCACCTGCCTGCACCGCGGCTGCATCCCGACCAAGGCGCTCCTGCATGCCGGCGAGGTCGCCGACAACGCACGGGAAAGCGAGCAGTTCGGCGTTCGGGCCTCGCTCGAAGGCATCGACATGGGCGGGGTCAACAAGTACAAGGACGGCGTCGTCGCCCGGCTGTACAAGGGCCTGCAGGGCCTGGTCAAGAGCCGACAGATCGACTACGTCGAGGGCGAGGGCCGGCTCACCGCGACCGACACCGTCACCGTCGTCGGTCGTGAGCTGAAGGGCCGCTACGTGGTCCTCGCCACCGGCTCCTACTCCCGCACTCTTCCCGGCCTCGAGCTCGGCGGCCGGATCATGGCCAGCGAGCAGGCGCTGCAGCTGGACTACGTCCCGCAGTCGGTCGTCATCCTCGGCGGCGGCGTCATCGGCGTCGAGTTCGCCAGCGCCTGGAAGTCTTTCGGTGCGACCGTGACGATCGTCGAGGCCTTGCCCCGGCTCGTGCCGGCCGAGGACGAGGCCTGCTCGAAGGCCCTCGAGCGCGCCTTCCGCAAGCGCGGCATCGGCTTCAAGACCGGTGTGCGCTTCAGCGGCGCGACGCAGGACGACTCGGCGGTGCACGTCAGCCTGGAGAACGGCGAGACGATCGACGCCGACCTGCTGCTCGTCGCTGTTGGGCGTGGCCCCAGCACCTCCGGGATGGGCTACGAGGAGCTCGGGCTGCAGATGGACCGCGGCTACGTGCCGACCTCGGAGCGACTGCTGACCAACCTGCCCAACGTCTACGCCGTCGGCGACATCGTCCCCGGGCTGCAGCTCGCGCACCGCGGCTTCCAGCAGGGCATCTTCGTCGCCGAGGACATCGCCGGGCTCAACCCCGCCCCGATCGACGAGACGGGCATCCCGCGGGTCACCTACTGCGAGCCGGAGGTCGCCAGCGTCGGTCTCACCGAGGCGCAGGCCAAGGAGAAGTACGGCGCCGACGCGGTGGAGGCCTACGAGTACAACCTCGGCGGCAACGGCAAGAGCCAGATCCTCGCGACCACCGGTTTCGTCAAGCTGGTGCGGCAGAAGAACGGGCCGGTCGTCGGCATCCACATGGTCGGCGCGCGGATGGGCGAGCAGATCGGCGAGGCCCAGCTGATCTACAACTGGGAGGCCTTCCCCGAGGAGGTCGCCGCGCTCGTGCACGCCCACCCCACGCAGAACGAGGCGCTCGGCGAGGCCCACCTCGCCCTCGCCGGCAAGCCGCTGCACGCCCACAGCTGAGGACGCCCCGCTCGCCGCGGTGCTTCCACGTCCGACCGTCAGCCTGTCTCGAACGGAGAGCAGATGTCCTTCTCGGTAACCATGCCGGCGCTCGGAGAGAGCGTCACCGAAGGCACGGTCACGCGGTGGCTCAAGCAGGAGGGTGACCGCGTCGAGGTCGACGAGCCCCTGCTCGAGGTCTCGACGGACAAGGTCGACACCGAGATCCCCTCACCGGCCGCCGGCGTCCTGCAGCGCATCGTGGTCGGCGAGGACACCACCGTCGACGTCGGCGCCGAGCTGGCCGTGATCGCCGACGAGGCGGAGGCGGCGGCGGGTGGCGGCCAGGGCGGCGACGGCTCCGCGGACGCGAGCGGGTCGCAGCCAGCCCAGCAGCAGCCAGCCCAGCAGCAGGAGCAGCAGTCGCAGGGTGGTCAGTCCCAGGGTGGCCAGTCCCAGGGCGGCCAGTCCCAGGGCGGCACTCCCATCACGATGCCCGCCCTCGGCGAGAGCGTCACCGAGGGCACCGTGACGCGGTGGCTGAAGCAGGTCGGCGACCAGGTCGAGGTCGACGAGCCGCTGCTCGAGGTATCTACCGACAAGGTCGACACCGAGATCCCGTCGCCCGCGGCGGGTGTCCTCACCCAGATCCTCGTCGGTGAGGACACCACCGTCGACGTCGGCGCGCAGCTTGCGATCATCGGAGGGGCGGCCCCCGTCGACGCCGGCGGCGCCGGGGACAACGTCCCGAGCAGCGCCACCTCCGCTGGCTCCGCTGGCACCCCTTCGGGCTCGAACGACGCCGCTGGTGGCTCGCCCTCTGCCAACCCGCTCGCGGAGGAGGTCGTCGTCCACGAGCAGAGCGCTCAGGAGTCGTCAGTCCAGTCCCAGACGCAGGGCCAGTCCCAGCCGGCACCTCAGTCCCAGCCCGCCCAGCAGACCCAGCCGGCACAGCAGACCCAGCCGGCACAGCAGTCCCAGCCTGCCCAGCAGCCGGCGTCGGCCGCCGCTGCCCAACCGGCGGCGGATGGGGACACCTCCCTCTATGTGACTCCGCTGGTCCGCAAGCTGGCCGCCGAGCACAACGTGGACCTCGGCAGCCTGCAGGGCACCGGTGTCGGCGGCCGCATTCGCAAGCAGGACGTGCTGGAGGCGGCTTCCCGCTCGGGGACGGCAGGGTCGGGCCAGAACCAGGCGCAGGCCGCAGCCCAGCGAGCGGCCTCCGCGCCCCAGTCGACGCCGACCCAGGTGGCGCCGGCCGCCGGACCTGCACCGGCCGCTGCTCCGGCGAGCCCCACACCGACGCCGGCCGGGCGGCCAGTACCCCCCGCCTCTCCTGCCTCGCCGGCTCCGAGCCCGGGCAACCCCGCCGCGATCGCTCAGGCGCCCGCTCCCTCGATCTCGCCACTGCGGGGGACGGTCGAGAAGATGTCGCGTCTTCGCACGACCATCGCCAAGCGGATGGTCGAGTCCCTGCAGGTCTCCGCTCAGCTGACGACGGTCGTCGAGGTCGACGTCACGAAGATCGCGCGTCTTCGTGACCGGGCCAAGCGCGACTTCGAGGCGCGCGAGGGCGTGAAGCTCTCCTTCCTGCCGTTCTTCGCCAAGGCCACCGTCGAGGCTCTCAAGGCCTTCCCGAAGCTCAACGCGAGCATCGACACCGACAAGGGCGAGATCACCTACTACGAGGTCGAGAACCTCGGGATCGCCGTCGACACCGACCGCGGCCTGCTCGTCCCGGTCATCAAGAACGCTGGCGACCTCAACATCGCCGGCCTCTCCCGCAAGATCGGCGATCTCGCCGAGCGGACCCGCACCAACAAGATCGGACCGGACGAGCTCGGTGGCGGCACCTTCACGCTGACCAACACGGGCAGCCGCGGAGCGCTCTTCGACACCCCGAGCATCAACCAGCCGCAGGTCGCGATCCTCGGCACGGGTGCTGTGGTCAAGCGTCCCGTGGTCGTCTCCGATCCCGACCTCGGCGAGACGATCGCGGTGCGCTCCATGGTCTACCTCGCACTGTCCTACGACCACCGGCTGGTGGACGGCGCCGACGCCGCCCGCTTCCTGTCGGCGGTCAAGAGCCGTCTCGAGGACGGCCACTTCGAGTCCGACCTCGGTCTCGCGTGAGGTAGCTCCACCCCCGCTGCACCACGACGGGCGCCGTTCGATTGCCGAACGGCGCCCCGTCGTGCTCCCCGCACAACGTCAAGATGCCGCGCTCCCCCACGACCACCACGATGGGGGCATGCGGATAGCCATGACCGGCAGTAGTGGACTCATCGGCTCGGCGCTCGTTCCCCGGCTGCGAGCCGACGGGCACGAGGTCGTCCGGCTTGTGCGGCGCCCACCGTCGGGCCCGGACGAGGTCCGCTGGGATCCCGATTCCGGCCAGATCGACTCCTCGCTCGGGGTGGTCGACGCGGCGGTCAACCTCGCGGGCGCCGGCGTGGGCGACCACCGCTGGACCGACAGCTACAAGGAGCTCATCCGCTCCTCACGCGTCAACAGCACCCGTACCCTCGTCACCGCCCTGCAGCGGATGGACCCCCTGCCGAAGGTCCTCGTGTCGGCCAGCGCGATCGGCTACTACGGCGACCACGGCGACCAGGTCCTCACGGAGGAGTCGCCGGCGGGCAGCGGCTTCCTGTCCGGCGTCGTGGTGGAGTGGGAGGCGGCGGCCGAGCCGGCGCGCGAGGCCGGGATCCGCGTCGCCTACCCCCGCAGCGGCCTGGTCATGACGCCGAAGGGCGGAGCGCTCGGCCGGCTCCTGCCGCTGCTGAAGCTCGGCCTTGCCGGGCCGCTCGGCTCCGGCAACCAGTACTGGTCCTGGATCACCCTCGAAGACGAGGTGTCCGCACTTCGCCACCTGCTGGTGACCGACGGCCTCGAGGGCGCGTTCAACCTCACCGCGCCGACGCCGGTGACCCAGTCGGAGTTCGTCCGGGCCCTCGCACGTGTCGCCCATCGACCGGCGCTGCTGCCCGCACCGTCGTTCGCCCTGCGCCTCGCCCTCGGCGAGTTCGCCTCCGAGGTGCTCGACAGCGAGCGGGTCATTCCGCAGCGGCTGCTTCAGTCCGGGTTCGCCTTCGCTTCCCCCGATGTCGACTCCGCCGCGACGGCCCTGCTGAAGGAGTAGCGCCACCCTCCGCCGGACTGGACCAGCCCGACGACCCACGAGCGTTCGCCGCGGCCGGGCACCCACTCGACGACGGTCCCGTCTGCGTCGATCACCTGGTAGGCGTCCCGCTCATCGGTCACTCGCAGGGTTGCAGCGCCCCCCGAGACTGCGACCACCGAGACGGCACGCACGGGCAGCCGCAGGCCGACTGCCACCACACCGCGGTCGTGCAGCGCCTGCAGTGCGGCCAGATCCGACCGCAGCGTCTGCGACTGCGGCTCGTAGAGCGCGCGCAACGCCTCCTGGTCGTCCGTCGCGAACGCGAACGCCCGGCGCTCGTCGAGCTCGGTGAGCACCCTGCGCGCGTCCGCGGCCGACCCGATCGATCCGCGAACGGCGCCCGCGTCGCCTCCCCCCGTCGCCGGGCCAGGGCCGGGGGCTGACGGTATCCCTGACGACACCGCCCCTGACCGTGGCGGCGTCGGCGTGGGTGTGGGCGGCGGTGTCGGTATCGGTATCGGTGTCGGTGTCGGCGCCTGAGCGACTCCAACGGCCGCAGGTGTCGCAGGGGACGGCTGTGATGGCTGCGGCGTCCCCGACGATGAGAGGACGGCCGGTGAGAGTCCGTGCACGGCCACAGTGAGAGCCACGACGGCCACCAGGGCGAGGGCGGCGAGCCCTCGAGCGCTGAGCAGCCGTCGACGGGGGCTGCGGAGGCGGCGCCTTCCACCGGCCGGCGCCCTCCCTTCACTCACCGCACCACCACTCGCCCCGCCGCGCGGCGCCGGCAGCCGCGCCGGCTTGCCACTGGCGCGCAGGGCGGCGGCGACGGCGTTCGCGTCGACTCCCGCACGCGGGTTTCCTGCGTCCGCCAGCGTGCGAGCCAGCAGCGGCGGCACCGGCCGGTTGCCCCAGAGGCGGCGCACCAGTCGGACGAGGGCCGCGACGTCATCCGACAGCGAGGAGGCGGGCAGCCCGTCGTCGAACCGCGGCGGCCCCAGCACCGCGATCCCCTCGTGCATCAGCACGGAGTCGACCCCGACTCGGCCGTGGACCAGCCCCGCGGCATGGATGGCGGCGAGCGCGTCGGCCACGCCGAGGCAGACGGCGAGGGCCTGCCCCTCTCGCCACCGTCTGGACGCGAGGACATCCGCGAGTCGCCCCTCACAGGCCGCGGTCACCAGGACGAGCTCGTCGTGGTCGCGGCCGGTCGCCTCCGCCGTGAGGACCACCGGCGGGTACATGCGCACCACGCGCGGATGCTGCAGCGCGACCCACCGCGCCAGCAGGCTGGCTCGTGACACGAGGGCAGAGCGAGCAGCACCGTCGCCAGCAGTCAGCGCCGCATCTGCCCGCACCCGCTCGAGCACGACCGGGCGGCCGGTGGAGCGCTGGACTGCACTCCACATGACACCGCGCTTGCCGACGCCGAGCAGCTCCCCGAGCAGGTAGCCCGGTGGCGGCGCCGGCCACCGGGTGACCAGCCCGAGGGAGGCGCCGATGCGCAGCCGCTGGTCGGCGCTGCGCCGGAGCGTTGCGGCGGAGTGTCTGCCCACCGGTCTATGTCACCGCAGACCGCCCGCCCCGGGTCGTCGGTTGTCCACAGCCCCGATAGCGTGCAGCGCGTGAGCGTGCCGATCGACTGCGAGGTCCTCGTCGTCGGAGCGGGTCTCGCGGGACTCGCGTGCGCCGTGACCCTGCACGACGCCGGCGTGCCGGTCGGCGTGGTCGAGGCCGAGCCGGAGGTCGGCGGGCGCGTCCGCAGCCGCGTCGTCGACGGGTTCGTCATCGACCGGGGCTTCCAGCTGCTCAACCCGGCGTATCCGGCCGCACCCGAGCTGCTCGACCTCGCCGCCCTGCAGCTGCAGGCGTTCCCCCCGGGGGTGGCCGTCGCGACCGGCGACCGCACCCTCCGCCTGCTCGACCCCCGCCGCGCTCCGCTGACAGTCCCGGAGAGTGCGGCTGCCGTCGCCCGGCTCGTCGCCCAGGACGGCCCCAGGGTGCTGACCGGGCTCACCACCTTCGCCGGCTACGCGATGGCGGCCGGCTACGAGGACCCAGCGGACCTCAAGCGGCGCGTCGACGTGCCAGCAGCGCAGGCCTTCTCCCACGCAGGTCTGCGTGGCCCGGTCCTCGAACGCATCGTGCGCCCCTTCCTCGCCGGCGTGCTCGGCGAAGCGGAGCTGGCCACCTCACGTCGCTTCGTCGACCTCGTCCTCCGCAGCTTCCTGCGCGGCACGCCCGCGGTCCCCGCTGCCGGGATGGGGGCGATTTCCCAGCAGCTCGCGGCGCGCCTGCCGGACGGCGCGCTCGCCGTCGGGGCGCCGTTCGAGACGCAGGCCTTGACGAACGCCGCAGCGCGCCGCTCTCCCGCCGTCGTGGTCGACGCCACCGCCCGCGAGACGGGTCAGACGGGCGACCGCGGCTGGCACGCACTGACGACGTTCTGGTTCGGGGTCGACTCGCGGCGAGACGCCCGCCCCGCGCGCGACGGCATCCTGCACGTCGACGGCGACTCCCGCGGCCCGGTCGTCAACACCGCGGTGCAGAGCCTCGCCGCGCCGAGCTATGCCCCTCCCGGATGGTGGCTCGTGCAGGCGACGGTCCTCGGAGCCGCACCGCAGCTCGAAGCCGAGGTGCGCCGGCAGTGCCAGCAGATCTACCGAGTCCCGACCAGCGCGTGGGACCTCGTGGACGTCTCGGTCATCCCGCACGCGCTGCCCGTCGCGACACCCCCGCTGCCGCTGCGGCGACCGGTCCAGCTCGGCGAGCGGCTCTTCGCCTGCGGGGACACCCACGACACCCCCTCCATCCAGGGCGCGCTCGTCTCGGGCCGCCGCACCGCCACCGCCGTTCTCGCCGCCCTTGGCCGCACCCCCGCAGAGGAGCACCGTGCCCGCTGACAAGCCGACGATCGTGGCCACTTCCGGAGGCTGGGCGTGGGGGGTGCGGACCGACCTGGAGTTCGCCGACCTCATCCACCACGCCATCGAGCGCAGCGGTGTCACCGGCCGGGCGCCGCGGCTGTGCCACCTCGGCACGGCCGGGGGCGACCAGCGGTGGTTCAACGCCCGGGTCAGCGAGGCCGGAATGGTCGCTGGCGTCGAGGTCACGCACCTCAATCTGTTCCCGATGCCCAGCGTCGACGACGTGCTGGACCACCTGCTGCACCAGGACGTTGTGTGGGTCAACGGCGGCTCGGTCGCCAACCTCCTCGCGGTCTGGCGTGTCCACGGGCTCGACGAGGTCTTCCGGACGGTGTGGGAGGCGGGCGTGGTGCTCGGCGGTGTGTCGGCGGGGTCGATCTGCTGGCACCGGGGCGGCACGACCGACTCGTTCGGACCGGAGCTTCGCGCCGTCACCAACGGCCTAGCGCTGCTCCCCTACGACAACGGCGTCCACTACGACTCGGAGGAGAGCCGCCGCCCGACCGTGCACCGACTGGTCGCGGACGGGACGCTGGGCCTGACGTACTGCACCGACGACGGCGCTGGCCTGGTGTACGAGGGCACGGGGCTCGTCGACTGCGTGGCCGAGCGCGACGGGGCGGCCTGCTACCGCGTCGAGAAGGCCGTCACCGGGGCCGAGGCCGGCTCGGTGGTCGAGACCCGTCTAGACACCCGCCGCCTCGCCCCTGGCAAACGCCGCTGGTCCTGACCGGGGCCCCGGCCTTCCCTAGCGGAGTTTGCTGGGCCACCAGATCCGGCCGCCGATCTCGAGCGAGAGCGCCGGCACGATGAGGCTGCGCACGATCAGCGTGTCGAGCAGCACGCCGAAGGCGACGATGAAGGCGATCTCGACGAGGAACAGGATCGGCACGACCGCCAGCGCCCCGAACGTCGCCGCGAGCACGATGCCCGCGCTGGTGATGACCCCTCCGGTCACCGCGAGCCCGTTGTCCACCCCTTGCGCCGTGCCCACGTGCTTGGTCTCCTCGCGCACCCGCGTCATCAGGAAGATCGAGTAGTCGACACCGAGGGCGACGAGGAAGACGAAGGAGTACAGCGGCACGGCCGGGTCGGCTCCTGCGAAGCCGAAGATGTGATTGAAGGCGATCGCCGAGGCGCCCAGGGTGGCGGCGAAGGACAGCACGTTGGCCGCCACCAGCAGCAGCGGTGCGACCAGCGCGCGCAGCAGCAGCGCGAGCACGATGAACACCACGACGAGGACGAGCGGGATGATCACCCGCAGGTCGTGGGCGCTGGTCTCGCGGACGTCGAGCTGCTGGGCCGTCGGGCCGCCGACCAGGGCCTCCTTGCTCACCGAGTCGAGGCGGTCGCGCAGCCGCAGGACGGTGTCCTCCGCGGCCGGCGTGTCCGGGCCGTCGGCCAGCGTGGCCTGGACCTCGACGAGACCGTTCTCGACGCGCGGGGCTGACCCACCGGGGGCGGTGACGGGGGCGGCGCTCTGCACGCCCTCGGTCTGCGAGGCGACGCGAACGACGCTGTCCACGGCGGACGCGGGAGCGACGATGACCGCAGGGCTGCCCGACCCCGCCGGGAAGTGCCGGGCGAGCGCGTCCTGGCCCTGCACGCTCTCCGTGGGGTTGAGGAAGATGTCGGAGGCACTCGTGCCGCTGCCGCGGAAGGTCGGCAGGAAGGCCGCGAGCACCAGCAGCACCGCCACCGCCGTCACCCAGATGCGGCGGGGCCGGCGGGCGACGGCGTCCGCGATGCGGCCCCAGATGCCCCCATGCTCGACGACGGCCGAGCCGAACTTCGGACGGAAGGGCCAGAAGGCCGCCCGCCCGAGCAGAGTGAGGACCGCGGGCAGGAACGTGATGGCGGCGGCCAGCGCGCACACGATGCCGATGGCGGCGACCGGGCCGAGGCTGCGGTTGCTGTTGAGTCCGCTGGCCAGCAGGCACAGCACGCCGAGGGCGACGGTGACGGCGCTGGCGATGATCGGCTCAGCCGCCCGCTTGAGAGCGGTCAGCATGGCATCGGCGCGGTTCTCGTGCCGTCGCAGCTCCTCGCGGTAGCGGGAGACGAGCAGCAGCGAGTAGTCGGTGGCCGCACCGACGACGAGGATGGACAGGATCCCCTGGCTCTGGCCGCTGAGGGTCAGCACTCCACCGTCGGCGAGCAGGTAGACGACGAAGCTGGCCAGCCCGAGCCCGAAGCCGGCCGACAGCAGCACGAGGATCGGCAGCAGCGGCGAGCGGTAGACGACCAGCAGGATGACGAAGACGACGCCCAGTGCGACCAGCAGCAGGATCGAGTCGAGCCCGCCGAACGCCTTGACTGCGTCCGCGGACTGCCCACCCACACCGGTGACGTAGCTGTCCACGCCGAGCGGGCCGAGCTCGGCGTGCATCCGGTCGCGCACGGTCTGCACGACGTCGACCAGCGGAAGCGAGCCGTCGGGCAGGGCCTCGGTCGCGGTCTTCGAGTCAATGGGCAGCGGCACCAGCAGCGCCTTGCCGTCCTTGCTCGGCACCACCGTGGGCGGGGCCGGCGGCAGGAAGTCACCGACGGTGCGGTCCCCCGCCGTTCCGCCCTTGCTGCTCTCCAACGGCAGCGACGGGATCTGGCTGGCCAGCTGCCGGACGTCGTCCTGCACCTGGGAGATCTCCTGCTGGCTGCCCTCCACCACGATGAACGTCGGCAGCGTCTCGGTCTGCCGGAACTGCGCCGCGAGCTCCCCGGCCCGCGTCGACTCCGCACTCGCCGGCAGGAAGGAGGAGTTGTCGTTCTTCTGGACCTCGCCCAGCTTGCCGCTGTAGGGCCCGGCGATGCCGCCGAGAGCGAGCCAGACCACCACGAGCGCCGCCGGCAGGACCCACCGCAGCCAGGCGGAAGGCCGGCGCGTGCTCAGCCCGGGCCGCGGGCCTCTGCTGCTGCCAGAGCTGCTGCTGCCAGAGCTGCTGCTGCCCGTGCTGGCGCTGTCAGTGCTCGTGCTCATGGGGGTTCCCCTCGTGCGGGTGCGCGACAATGCTCAGCATGCTGAGCGTCGCAGCGAGTATCGCGGAACGCCGCAGCGGTCGCCACCCGAGAGCGTTCGGCTTACGGTTCCGCCGTGGCTGAGGTCGACGACGGCGCTGTGCGCTATGACGCCGTTCCTGATGACGCCGTTCCTGATGACGCTGTCTCCGAGTGGCCGACGGGACGGCTGCTGTCGGCGGCCGCCCGGCTGGTCGAGCACGAGTGGAACGCTCACCTCTCCTCGTGGGGGCTCACCCACGCGTCGGTCGCCGTGCTGCACGTGCTCGCCGCCGGCTCGAGCAGCCAGCGTGCGCTCGCCGCAGCGATCGGCGTCGAGGAGCAGACCGTCAGCCGGCTGGTGGAGCGCCTCGAGCGCAGCGGCCTCGTCGAGCGTCACCGCGACCCTGACGACCGGCGGCGCTTCGTGGTGAGCCGCACCCGTGACGGGGAGCGCGCCCTGGCCGAGGCTGTCGATGAGGACGCCGCCGAGCGGCTGTTCTCCCCGGAGGAGCGAGAGACACTGCGGCCGCTGCTCACCGGTCTCGTCCAGCGGCTGTCGGCGGCACGCTGGGAGTGACGCCTCCTGAGGGCGCTCGTATCGTGGGGGCGTGACCGTTGCTCCTGAGCAGACCCGCCAGCTCGTGTTCGTCGAGGCCGGAGTCGTGGACTACCGCGACGCCTGGGACCGCCAGCGCGAGGTGCACGGCGCGGTCGTGACCGGCGAGCAACCCGACACCTGTCTCCTGCTGGAACATCCGGCCGTCTACACGGCAGGCAAGCGCACCGAGCCGCACGAGCGGCCCTTCGACGGGACACCGGTGGTCGACGTCGACCGCGGCGGCAAGATCACGTGGCACGGGCCGGGCCAGCTGGTGGGCTACCCGATCGTGAAGCTCGCCGAGCCCATCGACGTCGTCGCCTACGTACGCCGGGTCGAGGAGGCGCTGATCCGCGTGTGCGCCGACCTGGGGGTCGCCGCCGGCCGGGTCGAGGGCCGCAGCGGCGTCTGGCTGGGCGCCGACCCGGTCACCGGACGCCCCGAACGCAAGATCGCAGCCATCGGCATCCGCGTCTCGCAGGGCGTGACGATGCACGGCTTCGCGCTCAACTGCGACTGCGACCTCGGCGCCTTCGGCCGGATCGTGCCCTGCGGGATCGCCGACGCCGGTGTCACCTCACTGTCCGCCGAGCTAGGCCGCGACGTCACCGTGACCGAGGCGCTCCCTCTCGTGCGGCGGCGCCTGGTGGAGGTCGGGCTGCCGGGTTGAGCCCGGCCCGACGTACGCTGATGTCGTGGTAGATGCAACGGCTTCGGTCCCCGACTCGCGCGTCGCCCCCGAGGGGCGGCGCCTGCTGCGTCTGGAGGTCCGCAACTCCGAGACGCCGATCGAGAAGAAGCCGGAGTGGATCCGCACCCGGGCGAAGATGGGTCCGGAGTACCGCGAGCTGCGCGGGTTGGTGCAGAGCGAGGGTCTGCACACGGTGTGCCAGGAGGCCGGCTGCCCCAACATCTACGAGTGCTGGGAAGACCGCGAGGCCACCTTCCTCATCGGCGGCGACGAGTGCACCCGCCGCTGCGACTTCTGCCAGATCCACACTGGCAAGCCCGAGCCGCTTGACCGCGACGAGCCGCGTCGGGTGGCGGAGTCGGTGCGGACGATGGGCCTGCGCTACGCCACCATCACCGGCGTCACGCGCGACGACCTCGACGACGAGGGCGCCTGGCTCTACAGCGAGACCATCCGCCAGGTGCACGCGCTCAACCCTGGGACGGGCGTCGAGATCCTCGTGCCGGACTTCAGCGGCAGGGCCGAGCTGCTGCAGCAGGTCTTCGACGCCGCGCCGGAGGTCTTCGCCCACAACCTCGAGACGGTGCCGCGCATCTTCAAGCGGATACGTCCCGGCTTCCGCTACGAGCGGTCGCTCGACGTCATCCGCCTGGCCCGCGAGGCCGGCATGGTCACCAAGAGCAACCTGATCCTGGGCATGGGCGAGACGACCGACGAGGTCGTCGCCGCCCTGCACGATCTGCACGAGGCCGGCTGCGACCTGGTCACGATCACGCAGTACCTGCGCCCCTCCGTGCGTCACCACCCCGTCGAGCGGTGGGTGCACCCGGAGGAGTTTGTCTCACTGTGCGACGAGGCCGAGGCCATCGGCTTCCTCGGCGTGATGAGCGGACCACTCGTGCGGTCGTCGTACCGAGCCGGGCGGCTCTGGGCACAGGCCATGCGTCGCCGCGGGCAGGAGCTGCCCGAGGCCCTGGCCCACCTGGCCGAGGGTGCGCCGGCACGGCAGGAGGTCGCGGGGCTGCTGGCGCGCTAGGCGCCGACTATCCTGACGCCACCATGGCCACAGCAGCTACCCCGCCCAAGCAGAGCCGCGTCGCGCAGATCCGGTCCGCCTACCGGATGACGAAGCAGGGTGACCCTCAGATCGGGCTCATCCTCGCCGGCGTCTTCTTCGGCACCCTCGTCGTCTTTCTCCTCATCGGGCTGCTCATCGGCCACGTCTGGTACCTCGGCGTCCTGGGGCTGCTCGCCGCAATCGCGCTGACGACCATCGTCTTCGGGCGGCGTGCCGAGCGGTCGGCCTACTCCTCCGTAGAGGGCCAGCCGGGCGCGGCGGCCGCCGTACTGCAGACCCTGCGGCGCGGCTGGACGGTCACGCCCGCGGTCGCGGTCAACCGGCAGCAGGACCTCGTCCACCGCGCGGTGGGCCGCCCTGGTGTCGTCCTCGTTGGCGAGGGCTCCTCCCCCTCTCGGGTCACCCAGCTGCTCGCCAACGAGCGCAAGCGTCTCGCCCGCGTCGTTCCCGACGTCCCGGTGCACGAGCTGCAGGCGGGCAACGGCGAGGGGCAGGTGCCCCTGCGCAAGCTGACCCGCCATGTCATGAAGCTCAAGGGCGGCCCGCTGGCCAAGGCCGACATCGCGGAGGTCAACAAGCGCCTGCGCGCCATGGGCACCCCGGCGCAGCAGATGATGCCGCGCGGGCCGCTGCCCAAGGGCGCGCGCATGCCCAAGATGCCGCGCGGCACGCGCTGAGCGACTCCGTGACCTCGACCTCGGAGACCGGAGACCCTGGCTTCCGGGGCGCGCGGCTCGGTCGTCCAGAGACCGGCCCCGGATCCGTGGCCGGTATGGGGGTCAGGGTGGGCGCCCTGGCGATCGACTGGTTCGCCAGCCTCCTGATCTCCGGCGAGCTCTTCCACCTCGGCCAGGGGGGCGCGCCCGGATCGGTCACCCTGGGGATCTTCTTCGTCGAGATCGTCGTGCTCACGCTGCTCGTCGGCGGCAGCTTCGGCCAGGTGCTGCTGCGGCTGCGCGTCGAGCGCGTCGGGGGTGGCCGGCTGCCGCTGGTGCCACTGCTGGTGCGCACGGTGCTGCTCTGCCTGGTCGTGCCCCCGCTGATCTTCGACCGCGACGGCCGCGGCCTTCACGACCGCATCGCGGGCTCGGTCGTCGTCCGGCTGCGCTGAGCCACACTCTCGCTTGAGCCGATCTGGCAGCAGCCGTAACAGTGACGAAACACCCGGGACACGGCGGGGACACCGCGGGTGGCTACGGTCGTGACGAGCCGACCGAGCACGAGGAGAGTTGATGTTCAGCAACGCAGAGGAAGCCCTGCGCTACATCCGAGACGAGGGCGTGAAGTTCGTCGACGTCCGCTTCTGTGACCTGCCGGGTGTGATGCAGCACTTCAACGCCCCGGCGGAGTACTTCGACGCCGACACCTTCGCCGAGGGCCTGATGTTCGACGGCTCCTCGATCCGCGGGTTCCAGGCGATCCACGAGTCGGACATGAAGCTCGTGCCGGACCCCGCCAGCGCGTTCCTCGACCCGTTCCGACGCGAGAAGACCCTCGCGATGAACTTCTCCATCGTCGACCCGTTCACCGACGAGCCCTACAGCCGCGACCCGCGCAACGTCGCGGCCAAGGCCGAGGCCTACCTCACGGGCACCGGCATCGCCGACACCGCCTACTTCGGCGCCGAGGCCGAGTTCTACGTCTTCGACAGCGTCCGCTTCGAGACCCGTCAGAACGCCGGCTACTACTTCATCGACTCCCGCGAGGCGGCCTGGAACACCGGCCGCGAGACCGAGCCGGACGGCAGCCCCAACCGCGGCTACAAGACCCCGTACAAGGGCGGGTACTTCCCGGTCGCCCCGGTCGACCACTTCGCCGACCTGCGCGACCAGATGGTCCTCACCCTGCAGGCCGCCGGTCTCAACGTCGAGCGTTCGCACCACGAGGTCGGCACGGCCGGCCAGGCCGAGATCAACTACCGCTTCAACACGCTGCTGCACTCCGGCGACCAGATGATGCTGTTCAAGTACATCATCAAGAACGTCGCGTGGGCGGCCGGCCACAGCGCCACCTTCATGCCGAAGCCGATCTTCGGTGACAACGGCTCGGGCATGCACACCCACCAGTCGCTCTGGAAGGACGGCGACCCGCTGTTCTTCGACGAGCGCGGCTACGGCGGGCTGTCCGACACCGCTCGCTGGTACATCGGCGGCCTCATCGAGCACGCCCCCAGCCTGCTGGCCTTCACCAACCCGACGGTCAACAGCTACCACCGCTTGGTTCCGGGCTTCGAGGCTCCCGTCAACCTCGTCTACTCGCAGCGCAACCGCTCGGCCGCCGTCCGGATCCCGGTCACCGGCACCTCCCCCAAGGCCAAGCGCATCGAGTTCCGGGTGCCCGACCCGTCCTGCAACCCCTACCTCGCCTTCTCCGCGATGCTCATGGCCGGTCTCGACGGCGTCCGCAACAAGATCGAGCCGCCGGAGCCGGTCGACAAGGACCTCTACGAGCTGCCCCCCGAGGAGCACGCCCAGGTGCAGCAGGTGCCGGGCTCCCTGCCCGCCGTGCTGGAGGCCCTGGAGGCTGACAACGCCTACCTGCTCGAGGGCAATGTCTTCACCCCCGACCTCATCGAGACGTGGGTGGACTGGAAGCGCACCCACGAGGTCGACCCCATCCGGCTGCGTCCCCACCCCCACGAGTTCGAGCTCTACTACGACATCTGACAGGACCGGCCCTCACGGGCCGTGACCTGCGCAGATCCCCGGCCCCCGCCAGGATTTCCCCCGGAATCCCCCTGGCGGGGGCCGCGGTGCGTGCGGCGATTGCGCCCTCGAGGCGTCCGCGGACCACCAGGTGCATGCCCACGCACCTGGACCTCTCGGTCCCCATCTGGACCATCGAGCACGTCGCCGCGGCGCTGTTCGTCAGCGTCGACACCGCCCACCACCACACCTACGCCGCCGACTTCCCCGGCGCCGCCGAGGGGTTCGCCCGAAACCTGTGGCTGCGGGAGGAGGTGCTGGCCCGGTTCGCCACCCGTCGCCAAGAGCCGTTCGTGTACCTGAAGCCGGCGTGATATCGACGACGAGTTCGACGACGCCACCGTCGGGTCCGAGGAGGAGATCAGCGAGCGGCTGAAGTCGAAGTGGGCCAAGGAGGAGGCGACTGTCGGCTCCGACATGCGGATCGACATGCGGATCAAGGAGCTCGCCGCCGACATCGTGACGCACTGGGAGGCTCGACGCGACATGCTGGCCGACATGGCGGCGCCGATCCGCAAGCCCCTCAGCGGCCCAACCGGCCGCCGTGTGGCGGACCACCGTGGCGAGCTGCTCGATCTGCTGCGCCGTCACGGCGTCACGAACCCGGAGATCTTCGGAAGTGCTGCGCGTGGCGACGATCACGAGGGCAGCGACGTCGACATCCTGGTCGACTTTCCTCCGGGTACCAGCATCATCGACATCGTCGGCATCCAGCACGAGGCGGAGGGTCTCCTTGGCGTGCCAGTCGACCTGGTCCCCCGCAGCGGGCTGAAGGAGCGCGTGCGCTCCCGGGCGGCGAAGGACCTGCTTCCACTGTGAGCCGATCCGACGCAACGGCCCTCGACGACATTTTGGCGGCAATCACGTCGATCCCATTCACACCTGCAGCAGACCGATCAGCGTGGCTGATTGTGATGGACGCCGTGGCCATGCGGCTCCTCGAGATCGCTGAAGCGGTGAAGGCGCTCAGCGCCGAGACAACCGACGCCGAGCCGGCGATGAGGTGGCGCGAGATCGCCGGCATGCGGGACTTCGTTGCCCACCCTTCGCAACCAACCCCGAGATTGTCCAAGCGGTGATCGACCAGGACCTGCAGCCCCTCGCCGATGCTGTCGAGCGCATGCAGGCGCTACTGCCGCCTGAAGAGCGAGACATCTAAGCTCGCGCCTGCCGAATCAACCTCTCGGCATGGTCAAATTGCGAGCCCACTCCGGGTATCTCCTGCTGTTCGGGGCGTCGAGGTCGTCGACGCCCAGGCACTTCGCAACGCTCATCATTAGCTGGCTGAAGGACGAGGCCGAGGATCTCTACGACCCGGAGTACAGCGACATCGTCCGCGTGGCTGGCCTCGTCGGCTTCAGCCGTGGCAAGGCGTCGAGCATCGTCAGTGAGCTCTCGGGCCGCGACCCGGAGACTCGCAAGGTCGACGAGGAGCGCATCCCCATCGCCTACGAAAAGCTCGAGCGCGCACTGTTCCGGGTCGTCACCAACTACCACTTCGACAACTTCGTCATGCTCATGAAGTCCGCGGGCGTCATCACCGCGGGCATGGTGAACTCGAAGAACACACTGAACTTCGCCGTGAAGGGCTGGTTCGTGATGTCGATGCTCACCGGGCGCGGCTGGGAGGGTGACAGCCCAGAAGGCGCCGCCACAGCCTCACGCCTGGTCAGGAACAGCCGAGCCTCTTGGTGTAGCTGTTCTCGATGGGGCCGAGCAGCGGTACCACGGCCAGTGCCTTCCGCGAGCTTGCCTCTTAGCCCGTCCGGAGCACCGCGAACTGGTAGGTCACGCCGCGAGCGTCGACCCACGGCTCCCACCGCTCGACGTCGGCATGCTCGGCGAGCAGCCGCCGCCACGTCTGGCTGCTGCGGAGGCTGAAGAACCGCGCCGGCCCGAAGGCGGCATCGCTCATCGAGGGGTCGACTCCCTCCACGTCATCCCCGCCCCACACCCCGACGCCAATCGGCGCGCCGGGGGCGACAACCCGCACCAGCTCACCGAGAGCACGCCCGACAGCGGCGTTCGGGAGGTGGAGCAGCGTGCTCATCGTCCAGGCCGCCTCAAACTCACCGTCACCGAACGGCAGTTCCAGCGCGCTCGCGACCCGGCAGTCGAGGCCGTCACGGCGGCAGTGTGCGACGGAGGCTGGCGAGAGGTCCACTCCGACGTAGCCCAGGCCAGCATCGACAAACGCCTGCCCGTCGCGACCGGGCCCGCAGCCGACCTCGAGCAGGTGGTGGCGACCCTCGCTGACAAGCAGATCGACGAACGCCGTCCGCGCCGCTTCCCGCTGCGGGGCAAGGCCGCGGTGGGCGCGATCGGCGACTTCCGCGTCGTAGTACGCGACCAGATCGCGCTCCCGGCTCTGCTGGTCGCTGCCGTAGCCGTCGGACACATCGCGATGCTGCCACACAGCAGCGCGCCGGCCGCTACCGTCGCCGGCGTGACGGAGCGATGAGCCGATGTCTGTAACGGCCGCGAGTCGCGCGGCTCGTCAGCAGTGGGCCGCGGCCGAAGCCGCGCGCCGCCTGGGGGTCCGCGCCGAGGTAGTCCCGAGCTCGGGTGCCTCCGGAGAGACGTGGCTCGCCGACGAGGTCGTGCTGCGCGTGGCGGCACCGTCGCGCATCGACCGGGAACTGGCTGCCATGCGAGCCGCAGCCGGCCAGGTGCCGGTGCCCGCGGTATCAGCCCGGTGCGACGTCACCGCACCGGGCGGTGATGAGGTCATGTCGGTGATCGTGATGCCGCGACTGCAGGGGAGATCCGTCGCTGACATGGTGCTAGGCGATGACGGGGACCTGTCGACGGCCGAGGCCGCCACACTCGGGCGTCGCTGCCTGGAACTCCACGCGGCACTCGCCCGCGTCGATGTGCCGGCCGACGTGCCTCGGCTAGACCAACTGCTGGGCCCTGCGTCCTCCGCCCCGCCGCGGTCGGAGCGGGCGCCGTCCTCGCTGCTGCACCTCGACCTTCACCCCGGCAACATCCTGGTCGATGAGGCGCTAGAGGTCCTCGCTGTCATCGACTGGGCGAACGCTGCCGCGGGGCCGCCTGTCGCCGACCTCGCGAGGACCGAGTCGATCCTGACCTTGGACCCCGTGATTCCGACGGTCCGAGGGCGGAGGGCGGCGGCAGCGCTGCTCGACGCGTGGGCGGCGCCGCTTGCCGACCGCGTCTCCCGTGGGTGGCGCCTGTGGTCGGCCGAGGTGCTGCGGCAGGACCTGGCCGAGCGCTACGCGCCCGAGGACCTCCGCCACGTCGACGTCCTCATTGCGCAGCTCAGACAGCCGGAGGGTTGAGTCTGAGCAGCGCCGGGCGTCCGACGGCCGGACCTCACGCGCCGAGGACGGACAGCACCCCGACGGTCAGCGCGACGGCGAGGCAGGCGACGACGGCGACGAGCACGCGCCAGCGGCGTTCAAGCGGGTGGGGCTGGTCGCGCAGGACCCCCAGGACGGCACCGGCCAGCACCAGCGGCGATGTGACGGCGAGCAGCGCGAGCCCGACGATCCCGCTCTCGTCGGCGGCGGACAGCAGGGCGCCGGCGACACCGGGTCCGGCGACCATCGCGGCCGCCGCCCGCGGCAGCCGGCAGCGCCGTAGGACCGGGACGAAGGCGAGTGCTGCGACGACCACCGCCAGCAGGCCGGCGACAGCGCGGCCCCTGTCAGCGCGCGCGAGAGTTTCCGCGGTCGGCTCGATGGTGAACGTCTCACCGAGGGCCGCGAACAGTCCCGCGTAGGCGACTGCGACCGCGGCCACCCAGACCAGCGAGGCCAGCCACCAGCGCACGGTGGCGCGGGATGCGGTGCTGCCGTCGGCTTGGGTCGTCACGGCTCCCCCTGTCCGCCGGCATGCGTCGAGGGGCCGACGACCGGAAGGTCGTGGCCCCGCGACGAGGTGGTGGGGGCTCGGGTCGCGCGTGCGATCGCGACCGCAACCGACGCTGGACGCCCCCCAGCCCGATGGCAGGGGCGCGAGCCTCGGTCGGCGTCCTCGACGTCGGCCCCTTCCACGCTGCCGACCTTCACATCGGCGCGAACGGCGGTGGCTTGAGGGCTCTTCGGGGGAAAGGTGTCCGTGACTCGGCTGCGGTCCAACCCGTGGTCACCCAGAGCGAGAGGACGCCAGCATGAGCGACTACTCCGGCCCCGCCAGCGGCGAGGAGTTCGAGCCCGAGGACGAGATGGCGCCGGAGGCGCGGCCCGACCAGAGCGGGGACGAGTCGAAGCAGGGCACGAAGGACGACAGCACGAAGGACGACAGCGCGAGCGAGTAGCCCGTCGCCGCGTCATCTGGGACGTGTCCTTCAGGAGGCCGACGTGGCGGCCCAGGCGGTGGCGGCACCGTCGCGCACGGCCTGGGCTGGCCACAGCCGCCAGGCGACCGCGGCGAGCACGAGACCGACGGCGCCGCCAACGCCGATGCTGGTAGCCGCGCCGAAGGAGTCCGCGAGCTGGCCCACCACGAGGAAGGCCGCTGTGGTGGCCAAGCTGAAGCCGGCCCCTGCTAGCCCGTTGACGAGCCCTCGCTGGGCGGGCGCGGTGGCCAGGGTGACGGTGGCGATGAGCGGCAGCATGTAGCCCTGGCAGGCCCCGCTCACCAGCCACAGCGCGCTCACTGCGAGAGTCACGGCGACCGCCGCGGGGTCGCTAGGAGCCAGTCCGACCGGAGCCAGGGACGACACCAGCGGAGTCAGCAGCAGCGGCAGGCTCGCTCCGGCGACCAGGGGAAGTAGCAGCACCACCTGCGCGTACGGTGGCAGCCTGCCAACGCACCACGCGCCGACGGCGGCGCCAGCCGGGGTCAGGGCCATCAGGACGCTGCCGGTGAACGTCGACATGCCGCGCTCGTGGGCGTAGGCCAGCGCGACGGCCTCCGGCGCGATGAGCACGACCGCACTCCCCCAGCCGAGCAGCACCAGCGACCGTCGCACCGGGTCCCGCAGGACGATGTCGGCGCCAGCGCGCAGCTCCCGGGCATAGCGGCGGAGGCGGCCAGCACGCGCGCCCGGCGTGGCGGGTCCGGCAGCAGTGTCAGGTGCGACAGCAGTGTCGGGTCCGACAGCAGCGCCGCGCCGGACCCGCGTGAGCAGCAGCATGCTGACCGCGAAGCTCGCCGCGTCGACCAGCAGAGCGGTGCGCACGCCCAGCAGCTGGACGACCAGCCCGGCGGCGATGAAGCCGAAGACCTGGGTGCCCATCGTGAGGACGCGCGAGGCGGAGTTGGCGGTGGAGTACTGCCGGGGTTCGTCGACGAGGTCGGGCAGCAGTGCGCTGCGAGCGGCCAGGAAGGGGGCGCTGAACAGCTCGGCGAAGGCCAGCAGCGCCAGCAGCACCCCGACGGCCAGGCCCCGGGTGACCGCGACGGTGAGCCACAGGACCGCCAGCGCCCGGATGAGGTCGCAGGCGAGCAGGACGTCGCGCCGCGGGAAACGGTCGGCGAGGCCGCCGAGGAGCACGCCCCCGAGGACCGAGGGCAGGAAGCTGATCGCGAACGTCGCCGCCGTCAGCAGCACGCTCTGCGTGGCGGCGAGCACCACCGTCGCCAGGCTGACGCGGGAGATCCAGTCGCCGACCTCCGACAGGCCCTGCGCGGCGAGCAGCGCCCTGACCTCGCCGTTGCTGCGTAGCAGCGCTCGCGTGGACAGAGAGGCTGCCGCGACTGCCCGATGCCGGCCTCCCCGGCCACGCCGGCCGCGCCGACCGCGCCGAATCTGGCGTGCCCCTGCTGCCACTGCCCCTCCCAGCCTCCAGCTCCTCCAGCCTCCGTCAGGCGTAGAAGACCCGCTCGACGACCGCTCGGGCTCGCCGTGCGGCCCGCCGGTAGTCCTCGACGAGATCGGCAGCCGTGCCCGGACCATAGCCGAGGACCCGTGCAGCGGCGGCCTGATCGCGCACTTTGGCCGGCAGCGTGTCAGCGGCCTTCCCGCGCACCAGCGCGGCGGCGTTGCGGATCCGGCCGGCCAGGCGCCAGGCCTCCTCCAGCCGCGCGGCGTCGTCGGCGGCCAGCAGCCCGGCGGCCACGGCGGCACGCAGCGCCGGCAGGGTGGACGTCGTTCGCAGATCGGGGTGGTCGCCGGCGTGCTGCAACTGGAGCAGCTGCGCGGTCCACTCCACGTCCGACAGGCCCCCGGGGCCGAGCTTGAGGTGGTCGTGCCGGTCGACGCCGCGCGGCAGGCGCTCGGCTTCGACGCGGGCCTTGATCCGGCGGACCTCCCGCACGTCGGCCGGGGACAGCCCGCCCGGCGGGTAGCGCAGCGGGTCGATCAGGGCGACGAATCGCTCCCCCAGCCCCGCATCGCCGGCGTTGGGGGCCGCCCGCAGCAGAGCCTGCCGCTCCCACACCAGGGCCCACCGGTCGTAGTACGCCGCATAGGAGGCGAGGGTGCGCACGAGCGGGCCCTGCCGCCCCTCCGGGCGGAGGTCGGCGTCGACGAGCAGCGGTGGGTCCGGCGCGGGCAGTGCGAGCAGACGGCGCAGCTCGGAGGCGACGGCGAGGGCTGCTTCACTCGCGTCCTGCTCGTCGGCTCCCGGCAGCGGGTCGTGGACGAAGAGCACGTCGGCGTCGCTGCCGTAGCCCATCTCGGCGCCCCCGAGCCGCCCCATGCCGATGACGGCGAACGCCGTTGGCAGCGGTGCGCGCCGTTCGGCCTCGACGGTCCGCGTCGCTGCCTCGAGGGCACCGGTCAAGGTGGCGGCGGCGACGTCGGTGAGAGCGGCGCTGACCCGTTCCAGCCCGGGGTCGTCGAGGACATCGGCGACGGCCACCCGCAGCAGCTCGCGGCGCCGGAAGGCGCGCACCGCCTGGGCCGCGGACACGGGGTCGTCGTGACGCCGGACGCTGGTGGCGATCTCCGTCACGAGGTCGGCGCGGGAGCGAGGGACGAGCTCGGAGTCGTCGCCCAGCATCGCCACCGCTTCGGGGGCTCGCAGCAGCAGGTCCGAGGCATAGCGGCTGGTCGCCAGCAGCCGGGACATCCGCTCGGCGGCACTGCCCTCGTCCCGCAGCAGCCGCAGGTACCACGGTGTCGTGCCGAGCGCCTCGCTGACCTGGCGGAAGGCGAGCAGCCCGGCGTCGGGGTCGGGGGCGTCGGCGAACCAGCCGAGCATGACCGGCAGCAGGGTCCGCTGGATGGTGGCCCGGCGGGAGACACCGGCAGTCAGGGCGTCGAGGTGGCGCAGGGCTCCGGCCGGGTCGGTGAAACCCAGCGCCTGCAGGCGAGCCGCAGCCGCCTCCGGAGTCAGTCGCGCCTCGCCGGGGTCGAGACGCGCCACGGCCTGCAGGAGGGGCCGGTAGAAGAGCTTCTCGTGGCGGCGCCGGACCTCGCGGGTCTCCCGCCGCCACTCGCGCGTGAGCTCCTCGGCCGGAGCGGTCCGCCAGCCGAGGCTGCGACCGAGTACGCGCAGCTCCGCCTCATCGTCGGGCAGCGTGTGCGTCCGCCGGAGGCGACGGAGCTGGATGCGGTGCTCGAGCGTGCGCAGGAAGCGGTAGGCCTGCTCGAGGGTGCCGGCGTCCTCGCGCCCGACGTAGCCGCCGGCCGCGAGCGCGTGCAGCGCGACCAGCGTGCTGCCGCTGCGCAGGGTGTCGTCGCTGCGGCCGTGCACGAGCTGGAGCAGCTGCACGCTGAACTCCACGTCGCGCAACCCGCCGGGTCCCAGCTTGAGCTCGCGGTCGCCGGCGCTGGCGGGGATGTGCTCCTCGACCCGGCGCCGCATGGCCTGCACGTCCTCGACGAAGTGCTCGCGGGCGGCGGCGTGCCACACCAGCGGGGCCAGCGCCTCCACGTACGCCTGTCCGAGCTCGCGGTCCCCCGCCACCGGCCGCGCCTTGAGCAGCGCCTGGAACTCCCAGGTCTTCGCCCACCGCTCGTAGTAGGCGACGTGGCTCGACAGCGTCCGCACCAGGGGCCCGGCCTTGCCCTCCGGGCGCAGGGCGGCGTCGACCGGCCACAGGGTGCCCTCTGCCGTGACCGCCGAGCAGATCCGGGACAGCGCGCTGGCCAGCTTGGTGGCGGTGGCGAGCGCGGCGGTGGCGTCGGGGCGGCTGTCCAGCTCTCCCGTCATGGGTTCGGCGACGAAGACGACGTCGACGTCGCTGACGTAGTTCAGCTCCCGGCCCCCGCACTTGCCCATGCCGATGACGGCAAGACGCGCCGGGGCGGCGTTCGGGGGCAGCTCCGACCGGGCCACGGCGAGAGCCGCCTCCAACGCGGCGGCGGCCAGGTCGGCGAGCTCGGCGGCGACTTCCTCGACGTCGGCGCCCTCGGCGACGTCGCGGGCGGCGATGCGCAGCAGGCGGCCGCGGTAGGCGATGCGCAGCGCGTCGGCGCCCGACAGGCCGTCGAGGGGGGCGGCGACCGGGGTGGCGGCCCGGGGGTCGGCCCCGACGGCCTCGAGCAGCTCCTGCCGGAGCGTGTCCGGAGGCGCCGGCGCCAGCTCACCCTGCAGGAGCCGCCACTGCTCCGGGTGCCGCGCCAGGCCCTCCCCGAGAGCGCTGCTCATCCCCAGCACGGTGACAAGCCGGTGCCGAACGGCGCTGTCGTCGGCGAGGGCCCGCACGAGCGGCTCGCGCTCGGCTCTGGGACCGGCCATGGCACCAGCCGTGGCACCGGCGGCCCCGGTCGCGTCGAGCAGCCGGGTCAGTGACAGCAGCGCCAGGTCGGGGTCTGGGGCGTCGACGACCTCGTCGAGCACCGCCTCGCAGATCTCCCCGGGCAGCTCCGCTGTCAGCCGCGTCGCGGCCTCGGGGTCGGCGAAGCCCGACCGTGCCATCGCCGCCTGCGGTGTGGCGGTGCGCTCGAGGTCCGACATCGACGGCTGGGGCGGGGCTGGACTCAGGCCGCGACCACGTCGAGGAACGCCGCAGCAAGCCGCTGAGCGCCGCGCCGGATCTCCGGCTCGGCGCTCTCCACCTCAGGCAGCCGGCCCAGGGCGTCGGGGAGGGCGCCGCTCTGCTCGTCCTCCCGGGCCCATTCGGCGACGATCTCGCCGGTCACCTCGGGATGGAACTGCAGCCCCCAGGCCCGCTCCCCCACTCGCATCGCCTGCACGGAGCTGCCGCACCGGGCCAGGACGGTGGCGTGCGGTGGCAGCTCGAGCACGGTGTCGAAGTTCCAGTGCACGACGCGGCTGCCGTCGTAGAGCACGCCCAGCACCGGGTCGCGCCGCCCCTCCTCGGTGAGGCTCAGCGGCAGGACACCGGCCTGCGGCCCGGCGGCGTTACGAGCGACGCTGCCGCCGGAGGCGACCGCCAGCAGCTGGTGCCCGAGGCACACGCCCAGCGCCGGCGCGCCCTGGTCGACGGCGGCAGCGAGCAGGGCTCGGGTGGCAGGCAGCCACGGCGCGCGGTCGTCGTCGTTCGCGCCCATCGCGCCACCGAGCACGACGAGGCCGTCGACGCCGACGAGGGACGAGGGCACCTCGTCGCCGTCTCCGGGGCGGACCGTGGTCACCGAAGCGCCGGCGTGGCTGAACTCGTCACCGAGGGTCCCGGCGGTGCAGGTCGGCTGGTGTTCGACGACGAGAAGTCGCACAGCGCCGTTCGTGCCCGTGTCGTGGGGGTGGCTGTCGTTCGGGAGCATCACGCGAGCCTCACAGGATCGGCAGGTAGCGGTCGAGCTCGAACGGGGTGACCTGGCGGCGGTAGTCGACCCACTCCTGCCGCTTGTTGCGCAGAAAGAAGTCGAAGACGTGCTCGCCGAGGGTCTCAGCGACCAGCTCGCTGTCCTCCATCGCCGAGATCGCGTCGGACAGGCTCGAGGGCAGCGGGGTGATGCCGAGCGCCCGTCGCTCGGCATCGGTGAGCGCCCACACGTCGTCCTCGGCTCCCTCGGGCAGCTCGTAGCCCTTCTCGATGCCGGTCAGGCCGGCCGACAGCATCAGGGCGTAGGCGAGGTAGGGGTTGCAGGAGGAGTCCGGGGAGCGCACCTCGATGCGCGTCGACTGCTCCTTGTTGGGCTTGTACATCGGCACCCGGACCAGCGCGGAGCGGTTGTTGTGGCCCCAGCAGATGTAGGCGGGGGCCTCGCCGCCGCCGGAGAGCCGCTTGTAGGAGTTGACCCACTGGTTGGTGACAGCGGTGATCTCGGCGGCGTGCCGGAGCAGGCCGGCGATAAAGGCGCGACCGGTCTTCGACAGCTGGTAGGGCGCGCCGGCCTCGTGGAACGCGTTGCGGTCGCCCTCGAAGAGCGAGAGGTGGGTGTGCATCCCCGAGCCGGGGTGCTCGCTGAAGGGCTTGGGCATGAACGACGCCCACACGCCCTGCTCCAGCGCGACCTGCTTCATCACGAGGCGGAAGGTCATGATGTTGTCCGCGGTCGACAGCGCGTCGGCGTAGCGGAGGTCGATCTCCTGCTGGCCAGGCGCGCCCTCGTGGTGGCTGAACTCCACCGAGATGCCCATCGACTCGAGCATCGTGATCGCCTGCCGCCGGAAGTCCTGCCCGACACCGTGCGGCGTGTGGTCGAAGTAGCCGCTGTAGTCGATCGGGACCGGGCGACCGTCGGCGCTGCGGTCGCGATGGAAGAGGAAGAACTCGATCTCGGGGTGGGTGTAGAAGGTGAAGCCCATGGAGGCGGCCCCCGCCAGCGTCCGCTTTAGCACCTGGCGCGGGTCGGCCGGGCTCGGGCTGCCGTCGGGCATGAGGATGTCGCAGAACATCCGGGCTGTCCCCGGCGCCTCGGAGCGCCACGGCAGCATCTGGAACGTCGACGGGTCGGGCTTGGCGAGCATGTCGCTCTCGTAGACCCGGGCGAAGCCTTCGATCGCCGAGCCGTCGAAGCCGATGCCCTCGCTGAAGGCGGCCTCCAGCTCAGCCGGCGCGACCGCCACCGATTTGAGGAAGCCCAGCACGTCGGTGAACCACAGTCGCACGAAGCGGACTTCGCGCTCCTCGATCGTCCGGAGGACGAAGTCTTCCTGCTTGCCCATGGGGCCAGTCTGCTACGTCAGCCTCGCCGTGGTGGCCGACGACCCGCGGCAGGACCCCCCAGCGCGGTATCAGTCGCGATACCGTGAGCGTCATGGCGGTGACGCTGCGACTGGACGACGAGGAAGCGGCAGCGCTGCGCAAGCGGGCGCAGCTGGAAGGGCGATCGATGCAGGAGGTCGCGCGCGAGGCAATCCGCGACTACGTCGAGCGTGTCAGCAAGCGGCAGTTGCTCGACGAGGTGCTCGACCGGGAGATCCCCCGCTACGCCGAGGCGCTCGAACGTCTCGGTCGATGACCCTTGATCTTCCTAGACCTCGAGGACCTTCTTCACATTGCCGACCGCACCCTCAACGGTCAGGTCCTGCTCCGAGACGTCGGTCTGCTGGACGCGGCGGCGCAACGTCCTCTCGCATCGGCCTTCGGGAAGGACGCATACGCCTCCCTTCACGACAAGGGCGCGGCTCTGCTGCACGCAATCGTCCGCAACCATCCCCTTGTCGACGGCAACAAGCGCCTCGGGCTGGCGAGTGTGCTGGCGTTCTACGGGGTCAACGGCTACCGGTTCGTCCTGACGAACGACGAGGCGTACGAGCTCGTGATGGCGATCGCGAGTGGCCAGTTGGACGAGGTGGCTGACATTGCCTGCCGGCTCCGGTCCTCGGTCGAGGCGCTCTAGAGGCCGCCGCCGAGTGCGCGCGCGAGGGCGGTGCGCGCCTCGAGGAGGCTGGGGCCGTACCAGGTGAGATGCCGGCCGGAGACCAGTCGCGACGGGATCCCGGGGAAGGCCTCCGGCCCGTCGTCCGGGGTGAAGCGGTAAGGCTCATCGGGCAGGACAGCCAGAGCGGGTCTCCGGCTCTCGTCTTCCAGCAGTTCCGCTGGGTCGAAGCGGGGGTACCGCTGCTCGCTGTCGGCCAGCACGTTGCCGACACCGAGGTGCGCCAGGACATCGCCGGCGAAGGTGTCGTGTCCCAGCGCCATCCAGGGCCGCCGCCAGATCGGGACCACAGCCAGCAGCCGCTGGCGAGCGGCCCCACCCACTGTGCCGCCACCGCCCTCGGCGCCCCAAACCCGGCGGGCCTCAGTGAGCCAATCCGGCCGCGCCAGGCCGCAGGCGTCGTGCACCCGATCGAGCTCGGCGAAGGCGTCGGAGAGCGAGCGGACGTACGTCTCGAGGACGGTGACTCCGGCGTTGCGCAGGGCGGCCAGGTCCGGCGCACGGTTCTCCTCCTCGTTGGCCAGCACGAGGTCGGGATCGAGCTTGAGGATCTGCTCGATGTCGGGGTTCTTGGTGCCGCCGATCCGTGCGACCGCGAGACCCGCCGGCTCCGTGCACCATTGCGTCGCGCCGACGAGAAGGTGCGGCGCCGAGACTGCGACCGTCTCGGTGAGCGAGGGCACCAGGGAGACGACGCGCGGGGCCACGGTCACGCCGGCCCTGACGCCGGATGCATCAGAAGCCCTCGCCAGAGAGTCGCAGCCCCGCGTGCGTCTTGTAGCGGCGGTTGACCGAGATGAGGTTGGCGGTCAGCGACTCGACCTGATGGGCGTTGCGCAGGCGGCCGGCGTAGCAGCCTCTGACGCCCGCGATGCTCGACGCCAGCGCCTGGACCAGGTCGGTGGCCTCGCGGTCGTCGCCGAGGACCATGACGTCGGTGTCGATCGTGTCGAGCGACCGGTCGAGCAGCAGCACCGCCGAGACGTGGTGGAAGGCCGCTGTCACCCGCGACTCCGGCAGCAGCGACGCAGCCTGCTGGGCGGCACTGCCCTCGGGGACGTCGAGTGCGTAGGCGCCCTGCTTGTCGAAGCCCAGCGGGTTCACGCAGTCCACGACGAGCTTCCCGGCGAGGATGTCCGCGAGCTCGCGCAGCAGGTCACCATGTCCCTCCCACGGCACGGCCACGATCACGACGTCGGACTGCCCGGCGCAGTCGCGGTTGCCCGCCCCCGTGATTCCGCTCGCTGCAGCCTCTCCCGACGTGAGCTCCGCCGCCGCTGCTGCTGCGCGGTCGGCGCTGCGCGATCCGAGAACGACGCTGGTCCCGGCGCGCGCCAGCCGGTAGGCGAGCCCCCGTCCCTGGTCCCCGGTGCCTCCGAGGATGCCGACGGTCAGTCCGTCGAGGGGGGTGGACTGCGGCTGCGCGACATCGGTCATGACGAGATTCTCCCGGATGGGCCCAGCCTTCGCGCCCGACACACGGATCTTGAAAGGGTGCGGCGCTCCTCCGCCACGCTCCGGCACGATGGTCATGTGGACGCGACCCGGGCCCTGCTGCTGCGCGAGGTGCTCTCAGGCACCGGGTGGGTGCAGCGCGTCGACGGCTTCGCGCTGTCACTGCGGCGGCGGCTCGAGCCGCAGGGCCTGCTGCTCGTCGGGACCGAGCAGGAGGAGCCGTGGCACCTGGCCGCTCACCTGTCCGACGAGGCCCGCATCGCCGCCCTGCCCGAGCTGGAGCCGACGCTGGTGCGGTGGTCCCCGCCGCCCGGCGCCCCCGCGCACCTGGCTGTCGGACTCGACCGCCTGCGCGTCGCCGGTCGCCGCGACTCCCTGCTCGTGGTCTCCCCGGAGGCGCTCCCCGGGGCCAGCGGTGCCGACCTGCTGGAGCGGGTCAACGACGCACGCCGGGCGGGAGCCACCATCTTCAGCGTCGACGGGGGTGATCCGGAGCTGGAGGCGCTCGCCCACGAGGCTCTGCCCGTCCCGGCCCCGGCGGTGCCGAGCGAGGCGGTCGTCGACCTCGACACCGTGCAGCACCTGCTGGCCGGCTCGGCGGCCCGGCCGCTCGTGCCGCGGATCGAGGGTGCCCGCCAGCGCCTCGGCCGTCTGCTCGACCGCGTGAGCGGTCCGGCTCCGGTGCCGCGCCGGATGCGGTAGCGCGGCAGCGCCGTTCGGGAGGGGCAGCGCCGTTCGGGAGGGGCAGCGCCGTTAGGGAGGGGCAGCGCCGTTCGGAAATCGCTCGTCAGGACCGGCGCCGTCCGTCACCATGGACCCTCGTGTCCGACCCCAGCCCTTCGCCCGTCGCCCTCCCCGAGCCGCAGCCACCGCTGACCGGCGAGCCCGCCGTCGACGCCACCGCGTCGCGCCGCCGCTGGTACGCGATGGACATCCGGCCGCTGCGGACCTCGCGAGACTTCCGGCTGCTGTGGACCTCGGGCGCCGTGACGATGCTGGGGTCGCTGGTGACCTACGTGGCCCTGCCGTTCCAGCTCAAGCAGCTGACGGGCTCGCTGGCCCTCGCCGGTCTGCTCGGCGCGGTCGAGGTGGTGCCGCTGATCGTCTTCGGGCTGTACGGCGGTGCGCTGGCCGATGCGGTCGACCGCCGGCGCATGGTGCTGGTCTGCGAGGCGGCGATGCTCGTCCTGTCCGGCCTGCTGCTGCTCAACGCGCTGCGGGCGCAGCCGCTGGTGTGGCCGCTGTTTGCGATCAGTGGGCTCTTCGCGGTGGCCGACAGCCTGCAGCGGCCCAGCCTGGACTCGCTGATCCCCCGCGTCGTCGCCCACGACGAGCTCGTCGCGGCCAGCGCGCTGTCCTCGGTGCGCTTCTCCCTCGGCGCGATCGTGGGACCGGCCATCGGCGGCCTCATGGTCTCGGGCATCGGGACGTGGTCGGCCTACGCCTGGGATGTGGCGACCTACGTCGTCAGCATCGCGTTGCTGCTGCGGCTGCGGCCGGTGCCGGCCAGCGAGGAGGCCCAGCCGCCGTCGATCGGGGCGATCCGTGAAGGGCTCGCCTACGCCTGGAGCCGCAAGGACCTGCTCGGGACCTACGCCGTCGACACCGTCGCGATGGTCTTCGGCTTTGCGACGGCGCTGTTTCCCTTTGTGGCAGACGAGCTACACGCGCCGTGGGCCGTCGGTCTGCTCTACAGCGCCGGCTCGGTCGGGTCCCTTCTCGTCACAGTGACGAGTGGCTGGACCGCACATGTGCATCGGCACGGTCTGGCGATCCTGTGCGCCGCCGGGCTCTACGGCGCGGCCATGGTCGGCTTCGGTCTCGCGCGTGGCATCTGGGTCGCGCTCGGGTTCCTCGTCCTGGCGGGCGCCTTCGACATGGTCAGTGGCTTGTTCCGCAGCGCCGTGTGGAACGGCACGATCCCCGACGAGCTGCGCGGTCGGCTGGCCGGCATCGAGCTGCTGAGCTACTCGCTCGGGCCGATGGCCGGCAACGCCCGCGCCGGCGGCCTTGCCGCAGTCACCTCCCTGCGGACGTCGATCGTCAGCGGAGGCCTGGTGTGTCTCGGCGCCGTGGGAGTGCTAGCCACGTGTCTGCCGGCCCTGGTCCGCTACGACGACCGCACCAGCGAGCACGCCGTCCGGGAGCGGGAGGTGCGCGCCGCCCGCGCCGCGTGACCCTCCCGCCGCGTGACCCGGTCTCGCCGAGCAGGCAAGGTAAGACCCCCCTGCCCCTTACCTGCCTGGAACGTCAGCCGTCGCGGGCGCTGCAGCCTGTGGACGACGGGCACGCGCAGCAGCGCCGTTCGAGCACGCTGGGGAGATGGCCAGCCCCAGTTACCACGGCGACGACGAGTGCTTCCGCGCTGTCGACCACGAGGCGGCGGGGTTCACGCGCTCGGCGTTCCGCGAGGCGCGGGCCAGCGGTGCGCTGCGGCAGGTCCTGCAGGGCGTCTACGTCGCGGCTGCCGCGCCTGACACCCCCCTGCTGCGGGCTCGGGCGCTGGCGCTGGTCCTGCCGCCCCGCGTCGTCGTGTCGCGGCGCAGTGCCGCCTGGCTGTGGGGGGTCGACGCGAGGGCGCCGGGCCGGCATCTGTCGGTGCCCCTCGTCGACTGCGCCGGTCCGCCCGGTTCGCGTCCGCGACGGCAGGGAGTCCACGGCTGCGACGCCCTCGTCCTCGCCGACCGGGACGTCGCCCTCGTGCACGGCATCCCCACGACGACACCGCCGCGCACGGCCGTCGACCTGGCCCGGTGGCTGCCCCGCCGGGACGCCCTCGCCGCGGTCGACGCCCTGGCCCACCTCGGGCTGGTGCTGCCCGACGAGCTCGCCGGCGAGGTGGAGCGCTTTGCCGGGCACCGCTATATCCGGCAGGCCCGCGACATCGCCCGGCTGGTCGAGCCGCTGACCGAGTCCTTCGGGGAGTCGTGGCTGCGGCTGGGCTTCATCGACGCCGGCTTCCCCCGCCCGGTCGCGCAGCACCCGCTGCGCCTCTCGACCGGGCCGGTGCGGCTCGACCTCGCGCTGCCGGAACTGCGGGTCGGGCTCGAGTACGACGGCGAGGAGCACCACTCCACCGTCGCCGCGCAGCGGCACGACTGGCGGCGCCGCGCGCGGCTGCACGAGGAGCTCGGTTGGCAGGTGCTGGGCTTCGACAAGGGAGCAGTGCTGCGCGCCGGGCGGCCCCTGCTCGAAGCCTTCGCGCAGCTGACCGGCATGACGCCCACCGCTCAGCCGCTCCCCGCGCAACCCCCGGCGCCCGACCTGTGGCAGTTCCCCGGCGGCTTTGTGAGGGTGTGAGCCCGAACGGCGCTAGCGGCGCTCCTCGCCGCAACAACGGCTGGCCGCAGAGCTGCTAACCGTCGATACCCCTGCCCGTCAGGACCGCTCGCCGCGCTCGTTCCAGGCCTGGTCCTCGGCGTCCCACTGCTCGGTGCGCGCGTGCGCGCTCTCCAGTGCGTGCGAAGCCGCCTCTGCGCTCGCGTAGGGCCCCATGCGCTCGGCGCTGCGGCACCCGGCCGCCTGCTCGACGGTCTTGTGCTTGAGGCAGTAGAACCACTCGTTCTCGTCGGCCACGTCCCTCTCCTCTGCTGGTGCGACAGGTGCTGGGCAGATCATGCTCCCCGCCGGCTGGACTCACTCCTGCTGCCGGAGAGTGACGACACGGTCACCCGGCCCCCATGACGTTGCCTGCTCGCCGCCACAAGAGGGGGAGGATCGGGGGATGCCCGTCACGCCTGTCGTCCCCGGCCGAATCTCGCCCCCTCGCGCCGTCCCCGCTGACATCCCGCGCCCGGAGTATGTCGGCCAGCCCCGCGCGACGCCGTTCGAGGGCTCCGAGGTCAAGGACGCCGAGACCATCGAGAAGATGCGGGTCGCCTGCCGCGTTGCCGCGCAGGCGCTGCAGGAGGTGCGGCGACACGTCGCTCCGGGCGTCACGACCGACGAGCTCGACCGGGTCGGGCACGACTTCCTGCTCGACCACCGCGCCTACCCCTCAACGCTGGGCTACCCGGGCTCCGGCCGCGGCCCCGCCTTTCCCAAGTCGCTGTGCACGTCGGTCAACGAGGTCATCTGCCACGGCATCCCCGACTCGACGGTGCTGCGGGACGGCGACATCGTCAACGTCGACATCACCGCCTTCCTCAACGGAGTGCACGGCGACACCGACGCCACCTTCCTCGTCGGCGACGTCGACGAGGAGGCGAGGCTGCTCGTCGAACGGACGCACGAGGCTCTGATGCGGGCCATCAACGCCGTGAAGCCGGGCCGCCAGATCAATGTGCCAGGTCGCGTGATCGAGGCCTACGCCAAGCGTTTCGGCTACACCAGCGTCCGGGCGTTCACCGGCCACGGCATCGGAACCACCTTCCACACCGGTCTGGTCGTCCCCCACTACGACGAGCCCGCCTACGACACCGTCATCGAGACCGGCATGACCTTCACCATCGAGCCGATGCTCACGTTGGGCAGCGACGAGTGGGACCTGTGGGAGGACGGCTGGACGGCCGTGACCCGCGACCGCAAGCGCACCGCGCAGTTCGAACACACCCTTCTCGTCACAGCGACGGGAGCCGAGATCCTCACGCTGCCCTGAGCAACGCCGAAGGGGCCCACCTCGCGGTGGGCCCCTTCTACCTGCTGCTGTCAGCGGCCGTCGTAGCGACCGGCCTCCGGCGTCGCCGGCATCTGCTGCGTGCTGTCGCGCAGGTCGACGTTGGCGGCCGTCGAGCCGGGGGTGCCGTAGTTGCTGTACCCCTCCGAGCTGGGACGGCTCGGAGAGGACGACGAGCCCTGCTTGGCCTGGACGTGCTGCTTCATCTGCTGGGTCTGCTGCGAGGCCTGCTGGAGGTACTGCTCCCAGCGCTGGCGCATCGGCTGGATGAGGCCACCGCCGACGCCGACGATGGTGACACCGGCGATGATGGCGAGCACGGTGATGAGGATCGGCTCCGTGACCGTGACGGCGACGTCGATCTGGTTGAGGGCGGCGATGATGCCGATGCCCCAGATGAAGACCATCGCGGCGTTGGCGAGGAACTTGCCGTAGGACAGGCCGCCGATCATGTCGGTGATCAGGCTCTTGACCGCGTTGGCGATGGCCGCGGCCACCACGACGATCACGATCGCGACGAAGACCTTGGGCAGGAACTCGATGACGTTCTGCAGCAGCTGGCTGATGGGGTTGTCGCCCCAGACGTGGAAGGCGGCAGACAGGCCGAAGAGCCAGACGGCGTAGTAGACCAGCTTGCCGACCAGGTCGCTGGCGTCGTACTTGCTGCGGGACATGGCCTTCTTGATGCCGCCTCGCTCGACGGCACGGTCGAAGTTGACCTTCTCCAGGACCGCGTCGACGACCTTCTGAAGGACCTTGGCGACAATCCAAGTGATCAGCAGGATGACGAGGAACGCGACGAGCTTCGGGACGAACGTGGCGACATTGCTCCACGCGTCCGAGATGCCCTGGCCGAAGTCCACGGCCAGGGGGGCGGAAGTGTGCATGGGTTACCTCTCGGCTCGGGTACGGCCCCAACGGTGCCCCGGTCGAGATCACGCAAAACGCTTCTTCCGGACATTCTGCCAGACGGCACCGGCTCGCGCCCCCATGGGAGTCGTTTGTCATCCGGCATGCGGTGGTACTTCTCCGCACAACAACTAGGAGGAGTACATGGCTGTTGAGCTGGCGACGTCGGACTTCGTCCCCGTGGCACTCGGCTTCTTCGGGCTCGGCACCGGCTATCTGATCTGGGGGCCGGCCGAGCTGTTCGGATTCCCGGCGCGTGACGAGCGGGTGGACCGCTCCCTCGGCGTCTGGGGCGTCTTCCTGCCCGGGCTGTGCCAGCTCGTGACCGGCATCCTGCTCTTCGTCGGGCTGACGTGGCTGCAGGTCTTCCACGACAAGGCGCTCTATATGGCGGCTGTGGCCTTCTCGGCGTACGGCATCCACTGGTTCGCACTCGGCTGGAACCGCTACCGCGGCAACTCCCCTGCACCCAACGCCGGTATGTCCGTCGCCTTCACGATCCTGTCCATCCTGGGCATGGTGGTCTTCTTCGGCAACGGCGCCTGGCCCGTGGGACTGCTGTTCCTCGGGCTGACCCTGGTCTACGTCAGCGACTTCTTCGTCGCCGTCGGACTCGAGGCCTTCGAGCGCATCCTCGGCCTGGTCCACGTCGTGACCGGGCTGTGGCTGATGTACCTCACGTTCGCGACCGTCCTCAACATCACCAACGGAACGTCGCTGCCCGCCTGACCATGCGGGTCCGGCACGTCGCCGGCGCGAGACACTGGTCCCCATGTGCTCCGCCTGCGGCGTGCCGTCGCACGTCCCCGTCCTGACCCCGCCGGAGGAGTCGCCGGTCCTGCCCGCCCAGCCGCGCCCCGGCACGGCCGCGGCCCCGCCGGCGAAGTTCGCCGCGCTGCGCAACCGCGACTGCCGCACCTACCTGGTCGGTGGCATGTTGTCGATGATGGCCGACAACATCGAGCACGTCATCACCTACTGGGTGCTCTGGCAGCAGTTCCACTCCCCCGCCCTGGCCGGCTTCGCGGTCATCGCCCACTGGGTGCCGTTCCTGCTGCTGTCGGTGACCTTCGGCGGCCTGGCCGACCGGTACGACTGCCGCCGCGTCATCCAGGTGGCGCAGCTGCTCTTCATGGCGGTCTCGGCGGCCTGGGGTGTCCTCTTCCTCACCGGCACGCTCACGGTCGCAGCCGCGTGCCTGCTGCTGGTCGTGCACGGTCTGGCCGGGGCCCTCTGGGGCCCCGCCGAGCAGCTGATGCTGCACGACTTCGTCGGCGACGAGGCACTCCCCAGCGCCGTTCGGCTCAATGCCACCGCCCGCAGCCTCGGCATCCTCTGCGGACCGATCGTCGGCGCCGCGCTGCTGCTGGGTCTCAAGCCGACCGCGGGGATCTTCACGAACGTCCTGATCTACCTGCCGCTCACGCTCTTCCTGGCGCGCACCCGCTTCACGGGGCACAGCCGCAGCGGAGCAGCCCGGCCGCGGCTCACCCTGGCCCAGGCGCTGCGCGTCATCCGCGACGTCCGGCAGGACTCGGTGATCCTCAGCATGATCGCCCTCGGCGGCATCGGCTCCTTCTTCGTTGGCGCGTCGTTGCAGTCGGCGATGCCGATCTTCGCCCACGACGATGGAGCAGGAGCGGCGGGAACGGCGTACACGGTGTTGCTGTTCGCGAACGGCGCGGGCGGGGTCATCGGGGGCCTGCTGCTGGAGGTCACCGGCCGCCTGCGGCCCACCGTTCCCACCGCGATGGTGAGCACCGCGGTCTACGGACTGTCGATGCTCGGCTTCGCCGCGACCCGCAACTACCTGCTCGCCGTCGCCATGCTGCTCATCGGGGGCATCGCCAACCTGGCCAGCATGTCCATCGGCCAGACCCTGGTGCAGCTGCGAGCGCCGGAGGGCAAGCGCGGGCAGGTGATCGGCGTCTACGGCATGTCCGCCAACGGGCTGCGCGCCGGCAGCGGCTTCACTGTCGGGCTCCTCGGCGGCGCCATCGGGGTGCACCTGTCTCTCGGGCTGTCGGCCACGGCCATCGTGGTGCTGACCGGCGTGGTCGCCGTCTACGTCAGCCGGTCATCAGCGCACCGCCGGGCCTCAGCCCTTCACGGCGCCGGCTGACATCCCCGCGACCAGTTTTCGCTGGATGAGCAGGAAGAAGACGACGACCGGTAGCGAGAACACGACCGAGCCCGCCATCTGCGCTCCCACATCGGTCCCCGTCTTCGTCGAGAACGACGCCAGCCAGACCGGCAGGGTGTACATCGTCTGATCCTTCATGAAGGTGTAGGCGGTCAGGTAGTCGTTCCAGGCGGCGATGAAGGCGAAGATGCTCGTCGCCACCACGCCGGGCATGACGAGGGGCACGAGGACGCTGCGCAGGATCCGCCAGCTGCCGGCTCCGTCGACCATCGCCGCCTCCTCGAGCTCGACGGGGATGAGGAGGAAGAACCCCCGCATGACCCAGATCGAGAACGGCAGCACGGCCGCCACGTAGGCGAGGATCAGCCCGGCGTAGGTGCCGAGCAGCCCCAGTCGGTTGAAGACGAGGAACGTCGGGATCAGCAGGGCGGTCGCCGGAAGCATCTGCACCGCCAGGATGCCGACCATGATCGAGCGCCGTCCGCGGAAGCGGAACCGTGTGAGGGCCGCGGCTGCGAACAGCCCGACGGCGATGGAGGCGACCATGGCCCCGAGCACGACGATCGCACTGTTGCGCAGGTCGATCAGGAAGTTGGTCTGCGTGACGGCGTTGACGAAGTTCGACCAGGTGGGGTGACGCGGCAGGAAGAGCGGCGTCGCCGTCATGACCTCCGACCGCGGCTTGAACGCGGTGTTGACCATCCAGTACACCGGGAAGATCCAGACCACGACGAACACCACGGCGATGGCGTTCGCGACACGGCGCCGGAGCGAAGGCGTCACAGGTCCTCCCCGCTGCGCACGAGACTGCGGATGTAGAACGCCGTCAGGCCGAGGAGCAGGAGCAGCGTGACGACGGCGATCGCGGCGCCCTGGCCGAGGTGGAAGCCGACGAAGGCGGTCTTGTAGGTCCAGACCCCCAGCGTGGAGGTCGCGTCGTGCGGGCCGCCCTGGGAGACGAGCCAGATCTGGTTGAAGACGTTGAAGTCCCAGATGATCGACAGGATCGTCATCAGCAGCAGCGTCGGCTTGAGGAAGGGCACGGTCAGCCGTCGGTAGATCAGCCACTCCCCGGCACCGTCCAGGCGGGCCGCCTCGAAGTACTCGGTCGGCACCTGCGTCTGAGCGGCGTAGAGGGTGAGAGCGATGAAGGGCACGGCCTGCCAGACGATGAGCATCCAGATGGCCAGATAGGCCAGCGGCGCGCGCTCGCCCCAGTTGACGTCGGTCAGGTCGCCGAACAAGTGCGTGGAGGTCAGCAGCCAGTTGGCGACTCCGTAGCCGGGCTGGAAGAGCCAGTTCCAGACCAGGGACGAGGCCACGTTCGGCATCGCCCACGCCAGGATGAGCACGACGGTGACGACGTATCGCATGCCTCGGCCGAGCATCGCCAGCAGCTGGGCGACCCCCATCCCCAGAACGACGCTGCCGGCCACCATCGCCGTCGTGAAGCCGACCGTCCGTGCGAAGGCGAGCCAGAAGCCGGAGTCGGTGAAGACCGCGGTGTACTGCGAGATCCCGACGAACTGGAACGTCCCGGTGAACAACGACTTCTGGTCGAAGTCGGTGAACGAGGTGAAGACCAGAAACAGGATCGGCACGAGGATCAGCGCGATGACCACCGTCATCGCCGGGGCCAGCAGGGCCACTGGCATCCAGGGGCTCGACCGGCGGAAGGGCTTGGCACGGCCGGGACGCCGCGGTTTCGCCGCAAGCGTCCCGCCCACACCCGTCGACTCGACGGCAGCCATCGCGCTAGGACCGACCTCTCGCCGCTACTTGTTCAGGACCGATTCGATGTGCGCATCGAAAGCCTTCGCGGCCGCCTCCGGCGTCTGCGCCCCTGAGGCGATCGACGAGAAGAACTCGGTGATGCTGTTGTCGCCTTCGATGGTGGACCAGTTGGCCGCGGCCGGCGTGGACTTCGACGTTTGCGCCGCCGTGAAATAGCCCTTCTGGATGTCGGTCAGCTGGCCGTTTGCGGCCGCCTTGACTCCCTCGAGGGTGTTCGGGATCCAGCCCTCCTTGCCGAAGACCAGCGTGTCCTGGATCTGCGGCCCGGCCGCAATCTTCAGCCACTCCAGCGCGAGGTCCTGGTGGGCGCTCTTGACGGGCACGCTCCAGTCGGAGCCTCCGAGCAGCACCGGCTGGGCCTTGCCTGACTTCCCCGGGAACGCGAACGTTCCCAGGTCGTCGTTCGTGAGCTTCGGGTTGTTCTTCTGGATGACCCCGATCTCCCACCCGTTGCCGAGGATCGCGCTCGTCTTACCGTCGGCGAAGACCTGGTCCTGGTCGGGCTTGTCGGTGTTGAGCGTGCGTGACGCCGGCGTGGAGTAGGTGTTCTGGAACTCCTTGAAGTCCTTCAGCCCCTGCTGGGCCTCAGGGCTGGACAGGCCGGCCTTCCACGACCCGTTGGACTGGGTGGCAAGGTCGCCACCGGCGTCCCAGACCCACTGCAGCCCCGCGTACCAGTACTTCCCTGGCAGGTAGAAGGCGGAGAAGTCGCTCGCCGTGTTCTTGGCCTTGATCTTGTCGAGATCGGCCGTCAGCTCCTCGTACGTGGTCGGGCTACTGGTGATGCCCGCGTCAGCCCACATCTTCTTGTTGTAGATGACGGCCCGCGTGCCCGCGAAGGACGGGACGCCGTAGAGCTTGCCGTCGACGGTGGCCGGGTCCACGAGTCCCCCGAGCCACGTGCGCCCCTGGGCCAGCTCGTCCTTGTGACTCGTCAGGTCGGCCAGACCGCCGGTCGCCGCATAGCTGGGCACCTGGGTGTTGCCGACGTCGACGACGTCCGGCGGGTTGGACGTGGCCAGAGCCGTCGTCAGCTTGGTCGTGATCCCCGACCAGTCCTGCAGCTGCACGTTCACCTTCGCCCCGGTCTTCTTGGTGAACTCCGCGTTGATGGCGTCGAGGGTCGCCGGCGTGAGGTCGCCGTTCATCTCCCAGACGGTGATCGTCTGGCCGGCCCCGGGCAGCGCGCCCGATCCCCCGGTGCCCGATGCCCCACCCGTCGCGGCGCTGCCTGACTTGTCAGCGACGTTGCCGGCACCGGTGCCGCTGCTGGAGCAGGCGGCGAGCGACAGGCCGATGGCGAGTCCGGCGGCGCCGACTGCCACAAATCGAGACCTCTTCATCGAATCTCCTTGCTGGTAATGGAGCCAACCGGATGTGTGTTCAGGCCACGCCGAGCTCGGCGTGCAGCACGAGGACGGCAGCACCGAGAAGGGCGAGGTCACCGCTGGTGTCGACGCTGAGCTGGAGGCCGCTGCTGACGGCGGCCAGAGTCTTCGCACGGATGGTGTCGAGGGCGCTGTCGCGCAGTGGACCGTCGAGCAGCTCGGCGGGGCCGGACAGGATGACCTCGTTGAGGTTGAGCGCGCTGGTGATCGGTGCCAGCGCGGCACCGAGGGCGCGTCCGGCGTCAACGAGCACCTCCTCGCGCTCCGACTCCGACCGCCCTGCGAACCGGCGGCGCAGCGACGGCACGGCCAGCGACACCTCGAGGCAGCCGCGGCGGCCGCACGAGCAGGTCTCCCCGGCCTCGTCGACGACCACGTGCCCGATCTCGCCGGCAGCGAAGTCGTCTCCGTGGATGAGCATGTCCCCGAGCACGAGGCCGGCTCCCACGCCGTGCTTGATGGTGACGACCATCAGGCTGTTGCCGCTGGAGCGGCCGAAGCTTCGAGCCGCCAGGGCCTCGGCGTCTGCGTCGTTCTCCACGCGCACCGGGAGCTCGAACCGCTCCTCGAGGAGGCCCGCCAGATTCACATCGGTCCACTTGAGGTTGGGCGCAGACAGCACGCGTCCGCGGTTGTCGACGATGCCGGGTGTCGCGATGCCGATGCCGAGGATGGGGGCCGTCGCGAACTCGACGAGCGCGCCGACGACCCTGGTCACGAGGTCGACTGCGCGCCGCCCGGTGCGACCCTTCGACGTCACCGAATGGCGCCGGACCACGTTGCCTTCCAGGTCCACCACCGCCCCGACGAAGACGTCGTCGCCGGACAGGTCGACCGACAGGATCTGGAAGGCCTGCCGCCGCAGGGCGATCAGCGTCGCAGGCTTGCCGACTCCCCCTGCAGCGGTGGCTCCCTGGTCCTCGACCAGGCCGGCGCGCAACAGCTCCTTGACGAGGTTGGACACCGTGACGGGGGTGAGGCCGGACCGGCGGGCGAGGTCGGCGCGGCTCATCGCACCGTTGTGGAACAGCTCCTGCAGCAGCAGCGAGCGGTTGTGCTGCCGGCTGTCGGTTGGCAGCGCCTTGGCCGTCAGCCGCAGGGAGCGCTGTCCCGGGACGGCGGCCGCCGCCATTGCCGACGGTCTGCGCATGACCCCTCCCTTCCACTCGGAGCTCTCGAGGTTTCGTTAGTGAACATCGCTTACAAACTCTCGTCAAGACCTAATTTTCGGCGCGCCCGAAGACTCCCCTCGTGCGCCGATTCCCGTTCCCCATCGCTGTTACCGGTGCCGCCTGCCTCCTGGAGCCTCGCCTGGACCTCTTGCCCCCGCGGGGGTTTGTAAGGTCTACTAACGAAATAACGGCGGGGAGAGGAGCACCGTGGGTATCGAGGCGGTCGCGCGCGGCACGCTGTTGCCGGGCTTCACTGGCACCCGGCTACCGAGCTGGCTCGACGAGCGGTTGCGGCATGGGCTGGCCGGGGTGTGCCTCTTTGGCTCCAACATCGTCGACGCTGACCAGGTCAAGGACCTGACGACCGGCATCTTCAGCGCTCACCCCGAGGCCCTCGTCGCCATCGACGAGGAAGGTGGCGACGTCACCCGCCTGCACTACGCGACCGGTTCCCCCTATCCGGGGAACGCCGTCCTCGGACGGATCGACGACGTGGCACGCACGGAGACCGTGGCCCGTCGGGTCGGCTGGGAGCTGCGGCGAGCAGGCTGCAACCTCGACTTCGCCCCCGACATCGACACCAACTCCAACCCCGACAATCCCGTGATCGGCGTCCGGAGCTTCGGAGCCGATCCCGACCTCGTGGCACGACACGGCGTCGCCTGGGTGCGCGGACTCCAGTCGACTGGCGTGGCCGCGACCGTCAAGCACTTCCCGGGACACGGTGACACCGGCCAGGACTCGCACGTGGCCCTTCCTGTCATCGACGTCAGCCTCGAGCTCCTGCACCAGCGCGAGCTGGCGCCGTTCCGGGCGGCCGTGGATGCCGGGGTGAAAGCGGTCATGACCTCGCACATCGTCGTCACCGCCCTCGACCCGGACCGCCCGGCGACACTGAGTCCCCAGGTCATCTCCACTCTCCTGCGCAAGGAACTGGGCTTCCAGGGCGTCGTGGTGTCCGACGCACTCGACATGGCCGGCGCCAGCGGCAGCCTCGGCATCCCGGCTGCCGCCGTCCAGGCTCTGGCCGCCGGCTGCGACCTGCTGTGCATCGGCACGGACACGACCGAGCAGGACCTCTGCGACATCGAGCGCGAGATCGCCCAGGCCGTCGCCCGGGGAGACCTGACCGCGGAGCGGGTGGCGGAGGCCGCAGCGCGGGTCCAGCGGCTCGGCGCGGAGCTGCGTGACCAGCGAGAGCGGGGTGAGCCCGACCGTCCGGCTGACGATGCCGCGGAGCTGCGCCGCATCGTCGCGTCCTTCGACCTCCGCACCGACATCCAGCCCTGGTGCCGCACGGCGACGTCCGGCTTCACGGTGATCCGTGTTGAGACGGCTGCGAACATTGCCGTCGGCTCAGCTCCGTGGGGTCCCTTCCCCGCCGCCGAACGCCAGCCGCAGTCGAACGTGACCCGGCCCTTCACTCCCGGGCGGGTCCTGGTCGTCCGCGAGGGTGAGGGCGCCGAGGTAGGACCGCTGGAGGGACCGGTGCTGGTCGTCGGCAAAGACCTGCACCGGCGGCCCTTCGCACGCGACCTCATCGCACGTCTGCGGCAGGCGAACCCGTCCGTGCTCGTCGTCGACATGGGGTGGCCCGGCACAGCACGAGGAGGAGGAGACGTCGTCGACATCGCGACCTTCGGTGCGTCGCGTCTGGTCGGCGAGGCGCTGCTCACCCTTCTCGACGGTGCCATCCGATGAAGCTGGGCATCGACATCGGCGGCACCAAGACCGAGGCGGTGGCTGTCGAGGACGGCACAGTGGTGACGGGCCTGCGGCTGCCGACGGGCTTCGGCCCGGAGGGCGTGATCCAGGCCGCGGTCGACAGCATCTGGGAGCTGTCCACGCGCACGGGACTGCGTCCCGGGCAGTTCGAGTCGATCGGTGTCGGCGTCCCGGGGGTGGTGGACCCGCGCACCCGCCTGGTCTCCCACGCCGTCAACCTCGGCGTGAGCGAGCTGGACCTGGGCGGCGAGCTGCAGCGACGGCTCGGAGTGGCGGTCACCGTCGAGAACGACGTCAACGCCGCCGCGCTCGGCGCCTACCAGCTGATGGAGCTCAGCGGCTCCATGGCCTATCTCAACCTCGGCACCGGCATGGCGGCCGGCCTCGTCATCGACGGGCACCTCCTGCGAGGCAGCCGCGGGGCGGCCGGAGAGGTCGGGCACGTGCCCGTCGACCCAGCTGGCGAGGTGTGCTCCTGCGGCCAGGTCGGCTGCCTCGAGACGATGGCGTCGGGATCGGGCCTCGGCCGCGCTCTCGCCGGTGAGGACCGCACGCCCCTGTCCGACCTGCTCGCGAGCGGCGACAGCGGAAGCGCGCTGGTGCAGCAGATCTCGGCCCAGCTCGCCCACGGGGTCGCCGCCGCGGCGCGCCTGCTCATCCTGACCGTGGACGTCGGCACCGTCGTGATCGGCGGCGGCCTCAGCCGGCTCGGCGACCAGCTGCTCGCGCGGGTCCGCGACCTCCTCGTCGACTGGTCGTCGCAGTCGCACTTCCTCACCGGCCTGCAGCTGCCTGCCCGCATCCAGCTGCTGCCTCCCGACCTGCCCGCCGCCGTCGTCGGAGCCGCGCTCGCCGCGGCGCCAGCTCTCGCGGCAGCGCGCACCAGACCGCAGACCACCACCCCGGACTGAGGCGCCATCGTGGAAGTTGTCGTCCTCCCCGACCCCGCCGACGTCGCCCGCGTCTCGGCTGCGCACGTGGCCGCCGTCGTGCGACAGCACCCGCAGGCGGTGCTCGGACTCGCCACGGGGTCGTCGCCTGTGGGCACCTACCAAGAGCTGCGCAGGCTCGTCGAGGCTGGCCAGCTCGACCTCTCACGCTGCCCGGCCTTCGCGCTGGACGAGTACGTCGGGATCGCCGCCGGCCACCCGCAGAGCTACGCCTCCGTGATCCGGCGAGAGGTCGTCGAGCCGCTGCGCCTGGACCCCGCGCTCGTCCACGTGCCCGATGGCCGAGCCGAGGACCTCGCTGCGGCCTGCGCCGACTTCGAGGGACGGATCGCCGCGGCCGGGGGCATCGACGTGCAGATCCTGGGCCTCGGCGCCAACGGCCACATCGGCTTCAACGAGCCGACCTCGTCCTTCGGCTCCCGGACGCGCCTGAAGACCCTCGCCCCCAGCACCCGAGCTGACAACGCCCGCTTCTTCGCCTCAGTCGCCGAGGTCCCCACGCACTGCCTGACCCAAGGCCTCGCGACCATCCTCGAGGCTCGCCGCATCGTGCTGGTCGCCCAAGGCGAGGCGAAGGCGGCTGCGGTGGCCGCCATCATCGAAGGCCCCGTCTCCGCGCGCTGGCCCGGCTCCGTCCTCCAGCACCATCCGCACGTCGTCGTCATCATCGACCAGGCGGCGGCGGGACAGCTCGAGCTGCTCGACTACTACCGCGATGTGTACGAGCACAAGCCGTCGTGGCAGCGGCCGGAGGCACTGGACCCGCCGTCGACTGTCTGACAGCGTTCGCGGCATGACGGACATCACGAACCCTCAGCCCGCCACCACCAAGCGCAGCGTCACCGTCGAGCGCACCGGCGCCGGCTCCTTCCTCGCCCACAACCGGCGAGGCGGCACCGTCAGCATGGGCACCGGTGACAGCGACGTCTTCACCCCCGTCGAGCTGCTGCTCGCCGCCATCGGTGGCTGCACCGCCGTCGACGTCGACATCCTCACGACCCGTCGCGCGGAGCCGACCGGCTTCTCGGTCACGGTCGAGGCGGACAAGGTCCGCGACGATGAGGGCAACCACCTCACGAACGTCGCTGTCACCTTCCGCGTGACGTTCCCCGACGGCGAGGCCGGCGACGCTGCCCGCGCCGTCCTTCCCAAGGCGGTCGCCGAGTCCCACGACCGGCTGTGCACCGTCGGACGGACCGTCGAGCTGCCCACGCCGGTCGAGATGCGCATCGACGGCTGAGCCTCGATGCCGGATCCTCCTACCGCCAAACCCACAGCGACGGGACGAGCTGCAGCAGGACAGCGATGCCCCACACAGGTGTGCGTCGCCCCGTGGTGAGGCGCGCCGCCAGCCGATGGTTGACAGCGGCCGTGAGAGCGAGCAGCACCACCGTGACGAGAAGGACGACGACGGCGATGATGCCGACCTCGTCACTGTCGAAGAGCCCAGAGAACGGGGAGAGCCGGCCTCGGACGTCGACGTACGCGTGGTGCGCGTGCCCGCGCTGACGCAGGTAGGCAGCAAGGGTCACGACGTAGCCGACGGGCAGCACCATCCCGACTCCGAGGGTCAGGTTGGCGACGGCCCAGGGGGGTGCCAGGAGGAGTCGCGCCGCCACGAGACGACCTGTTCGTGACGTCGTCATCGAACTGCTCTGACTCATGGCGCTCCCGAGGTAAGGGGACGAGCCGGCCTGTAAGCCGGGTTCTGTTGACGCACCTCGCGGTGCGCGACGGCCATCCATCTCGGGCCACCGTTGCCGGTGGCCTCCAGCGGTCTACCCGGAAGCTCGGGCGGGCCGCCCTCGGACGCTTCCTGTCTGACCTTGCTCCGGGTGGGGTTTGCCGAGCCGCCTGGGTCACCCCAGGCGCTGGTGGTCTCTTACACCACCCTTTCACCCTTACCGGTCCCCGAAGGGAGCCGGCGGTCTGCTCTCTGTGGCACTGTCCCGCGGGTCACCCCGGGTGGGCGTTACCCACCACCCTGCCCTGTGGAGCCCGGACTTTCCTCGGCGGCAGCCACCTCGCGGTGACGGCCGACGCGACCGCCCGGCCGACTCGTCCGCCCCCAGCCTAGAGGCAGGTCAGGCACACGAGAAGCGCACGCTGCGGCGTTCGGGATCGGCCTCGGTCAGGCGCACCCGCACCTGCTCGCCGAGCCGCAGGCCCTCCCCGGTCACGGGGGCGCGGACCGCCTCGTCGCGCAGCAGCACGGTCCCGCCGCCCTCGCGGATGTCGACGACGGAGCCCGCAAACTCCTCCCCCACCCGCGACTGCAGCACGGTCGCCTCGACGAGGTCGAGGCAGGCGCGCTCGAGCCGCCCGGCCCGCTCGTCGGCCGCCGACATCAGAGCGGGCAGCTCCGGCAGGGCGGCGCGGATATCCGGGTCGACGTCGCGGCCGGCGACGAGGGCGAGGACCACCTCGGTGGCAAACCGGTCCACCAGGCGGCGCAGTGGGGCCGTGACGTGGCTGTAGGGAGCGGCGACCGCAGCGTGCTCGGGCTGCTTCGGCAGCTCGCCGTCGAAGGCGGTGTAGCCGGCGCCGCGCAGCAGCACCGTCGCCTCCTGCACCAGAGCCGCCACCGCGGGGCGGCTGGGGTCGAGACCGGGCACCAGGGCCGCGAAGCTCTCCTCGGCGGGCCAGTCCACACCCAGGCTCGCGGCCGTCGCGCGCAGCCTGGTCTCGGCCGACTCCGGCGCGGGCGGCAGCGTGCGCAGGATCCCGATCCGGCCGTCGAGCATGATCCGGGCGGCGGCCATACCGGTGAGCAGGGAGATCTGGGCGTTCCAGCGGTCGGCCGCCGACACCTCCCGGTAGGTCAGGCGGTAGCCGCCGCCGACCGCCTCCACCTCCTGCTCCGGTATCGGCAGGTCGACCGCACCTCGCTCGACCCCGCGCTGCACCCGCAGCCGGCCGATCTCGGCAAGCAGCTGGGCCTGCTCGTCGCCGCCGGCGAGCAGCCCGGCCATGCCGGCGTAGTCGAGCCGCCGGCAGGACCGCACCAGAGCCCGCTCGAGGTGGGTGCCGGTGAGCTCTCCGTCGCCGTCGAGGGTCAGCGTCCAGACGACAGCGCGCCGGTCCTGGTCGGGCAGCAGGCTCGCCGCGCCCTCCGACAGCACGGGTGGATGCAGCGGCGTGCGCGTGTCCGGGCTGTACAGGGTCTCGCCCCGGCGTCGCGCCTCGGCGTCCACCGGGCCGTCGGTCGCGACGAAGGAGGCGACATCGGCGATGGCGTACCGAACGACGAAGCCCGTCCCCGTGCGCTCGAGGAACATCGCCTGGTCCAGGTCCATCGACCCAGGCGGGTCGAGCGTGAAGAACGCCGTGGCTCGCAGGTCCGTCCGGTCGCCGTCATCAACGGGTCGCTCGGCTGCGGCGCGGGCCGCATCCAGCACCTCCGGTGGGAACGTCTCCGGGACCTCCAGCTCGCGCCGGATCGCGGCGAAGCCCTCTCGGAGCACGCGGCCGTCCGTCTCCGTCAGTCTCACGTGCCGGGCCGCCACTCGGGAAGCCTAGGGCTGCGCCGAGGATTCGCGCTCGTTACGCTTCCCACTCGTGCCGCCCGCGAGCCCCCTCCCCTCGGCGGCGGCCCCTCGATGCTGATCCTGCTGCCCCCCAGCGAGGGCAAGACGAGCGCCGCCTCCCGCCGGGCGCCCGTGCGGCTGGACAGCCTGTCCTTCCCCGAGCTCACCGAGACCCGCGCCCGGGTGCTCGAGACCCTCGTGGAGCTGTGCCGCACCGATCCGTCCGCGGCGGCGGCAGCCCTCGGGCTGGGACCCACGCAGCTCGACGAGGTCGCCCGCGACACGCGCCTGCTCGAAGCCCCCGCGCTGCCCGCGATCGAGGTCTACACCGGCGTCCTCTACGACGCCCTCGACCCGGCCACCTGGACCTCGGGCAGTCGGCGGCGTGCCACCTCGTCGCTCGTCATCGTCAGCGGGCTGTGGGGCGCGCTGCGCCCGGCCGACCGGGTCCCGCCCTACCGGCTGTCGATGTCGGCAACCCTGCCCGGCCTCGGACCGCTGCCGCGGCTGTGGCGCGCCCCCTTGGCAGACGCCCTGCGACCGCCGACCGCCCGGGGCCTCGTCGTCGACTGCCGCTCCAGCGACTACGTCGCCGCCTGGCCGGCCCCTCCCGACCTCGCCGGACGCTGGGTGCAGGTGCACGTGGTGCGCGAGCAGGCCGGGCGGCGGCAGGTCGTCAGTCACATGGCCAAGCACGGCCGGGGGCTGCTGGCCCGTGAGCTGCTCCGCTCGGCGTCTCCCCCGCGACGCCCCGAGGAGCTGGCCGAGCTCGTCGCGGCGACCGGACGCTGGGCCGCCGACCTCCACCAGCCGCCGCGCCCGGGGCAGCCCTGGCGGTTGGAGCTGGTGGAGCCGGCGTGACGGCGGGTGTCGCGCTGCTCGCCCTCGTGGCCGTCCTCGTCTTCGCCGTGCTGCGACCGCGCGGCCTGTCCGAGGCGGTGGCGGCCGTGCCGGCGGCGGTGCTCGTCATCGCCACCGGCGGCGTGTCCCTGCCGCGCGCCGGAGCCGAGGTCAGGAGTCTGCTGCCCGTCGTCGGCTTCCTCGTTGCCGTCCTCGTGCTGGCCGAGCTCTGCGAGCAGGAAGGCCTCTTCGACGCCGTCGGCCAGCGGCTCGCACCACGCAGCAACGGTGGCGGACGCCGTTCGGGAGCGCACGTGCTCTTCGCCCGCACCGTCGTTGCGGCAGCCGTGACGACGGCGGCGCTCAGCCTCGACGCCACGGTCATCCTGCTCACGCCGGTCGTGCTGCTCGCCGCCCGCGAGGTGCGCGTCCCCTCCCGTCCGCACACCTACGCCTGCGCGCACCTGGCGAACTCGGCCTCGCTGCTGCTGCCGGTCTCGAACCTCACCAACCTGCTCGCCGTCGCCGCGACCGGCCTGTCCTTCAGAGGATTCACGGCCCGAATGGCGCTGCCGTGGCTGGTCGCCGTCGTCGTCGAGTGGGCGGTGCTGCGCACCTGGTTCCGGACGGACCTGCGCGCAGTCCCCGTGCGGTCGCAGCGTCCGCCGCGGCCCTACCCGCGCGCAGCGCTGATCGTCGTGGTGTGTGTGCTCGCGGGTTTCATCGCCGGAGAGCCGCTCGGGGTCGCCCCGGTCTGGGTGGCCGCCGCGGGCGCGGTCGTCCTGGCGGTGCACACCGTGCGTCGCCGGCGGCTGGACACCCGCGCGGCGATCCGGTCGGCCAACGTCGGCTTTGCCGTGTTCGTCCTCGCGCTGGGGGTCGTCGTCGCGGCCGTCGCCTCCGGCCCGCTCGGCCGGCTCCTCGGGCACCTCGTGCCGGCCGGCGCCTCCCTGCCCGCGCTACTCGGGATCGCCGTGGTCGCCGCGGTCGCCTCGAACCTGCTCAACAACCTGCCGGCGATCCTCCTGCTGCTCCCCCTGGTCGCGCCGGCTGGCGCCCCCGCTGTCCCCGCTGTCCTGGCCGCGCTCATCGGGGTCAACGTCGGCCCGAACCTCACCTACGTCGGCTCGCTCGCGGTGCTGCTCTGGCGGCGGGTGCTGGGCCAGCGCGACGAGCAGGTGCGGGCCTCGACCTTCCACGCACTCGGGGCGCTCAGCGTGCCGGTCACCCTCGTGGCGTGCGTGCTCGCGCTCTGGCTGCCGAGCCTGGTCGTGCCCTTCTAGTCCTCGCGCGGTTGCAGCCCCAGCACCCCGGCGACGTCGGGCTCGACCGGCCGGTCGGCCGCGCCGGCGAGGGCGGCGCGGTGGACCTCGGCGAGGACGGCGTCGAGGTCGATGCCGTAGGTGAGGGCCGTGCCGTAGGCGACGTAGACGACGTCGGCGAGCTCGCGGGCCACCCCTGCAACGTCGACGGCGCCGACCGCGGTGCGCAGCTGGGCCACCTCCTCCTCCAGCAGCCGCTGCCGCAGCTCGGCGAGGTCACCCGGGATGTCGCTCGCGCTCGGCGAGGTCTGGGTCACGAGCTCGAACCGCTCGTGGAACTCCGCGACGAGGGCGGCCGGCGACGGACGGGTGCTTCGACGTAGCGCCTCGCGGGCGGCGGCTGCCCCGCGGGCGGTGACCTCCGGGTCGGGGGGGTCGAGCAGCACCTGCTGCTGGGCTTCGCGGGCGCGGGACGCTGCACCGGCACGCCGTGCCCCGGCCCCCGTCGACAGCGCCTCGTCCAGCGCCTGGTTGACCAGCCGGTCGGCGTCCTTGTTGCGCTCGCGTGGGACCCACTGCCAGCGCACCTCGCCTGACGGCAGCAGCCGCTGCGCCCGCAGCGCGAGCGGGATCATGTCGGGGTGCTTGACCTTCCACCGCCCGGCCATCTGCTCGATGACGAGCTTGGAGTCCATGCGGACCTCGAGGGTGGCCGTCGGGTCGAGGGCGCGGACCGCCTCGAGACCGGCGATGAGGCCCCGGTACTCCGCCACGTTGTTGGTGGCGCGGCCGATGTGCTCGTTGCGCTCGGCCAGTACGACGCCCGTCTCGGCGTCGCGCACCAGCGCCCCATAGGCAGCAGGGCCAGGATTCCCCCTCGACCCGCCGTCGGCCTCGATGATGAGGCGGCGGCTCACAGCCCGGACTCCTCCGTGCGCACCAGGATCCGGCGGCACTCCTCGCAGCGCAGCACCTCGTCCGCCGGAGCGTCCCGGAAGCGCCCGAGGTCGACCGGGTTGAGCTCGAGGCGGCAGCCCTGGCACTGGCGGTGCTTGATCGGCGCCGCGCCGACGCCGCCGGAGGAGGACCGCACCTTCTCGTAGAGCGTCACCAGGTCCGGCTGGATCTGGCCGGCGAGCGTGGTGCGCAGGGAGGTCGTGGTGGCGGCCTCGTCGTCGATGTCGGCCTGGGCAGCGTCGCGCCGCGCCTGCACCTGGGCCAGCTCCGCCTCGAGGTCCGACTGCTCGGCCTCGAGCTCGGTGACCCGCGACTGCGCAGCCTCCAAGCGCTCCATGACCTCGAGCTCGACGTCCTCGAGGGTGCTCTGGCGTCGCTGCAGGGAGGCGATCTCGTGCTGAAGGTTCTCCAGCTCCTTCGGGGAGGTGACGGCACCGGAGTCCAGCCGCTGCTGGTCGCGAGCGGCCCGCTCCCGCACCTGGGCGACGTCGGTCTCGGCCTTGCCCTGCTCGCGCTCGGTGTCCGACACGACCGTGCGGGCGGCAACGAGGAGATCGCGCAGCGCAGCGAGCCGGCTCGTCAGCGCGTCCACCTGGGCGTGCTCGGGCAGGGCACGACGCCGGTGGGCCAGCTGGTCGAGGCGGGTGTCGAGGCTCTGCAGGTCGAGCAGGCGGAGCTGGTCGTGCGGTGCGGCTTTCAGGGCGTGCTCCTTGACGGTCGAGGCAGTCCGGACGGCAGCGCGAGGGCCGTCCAGGGGTCCGTGCAGACCGTCGACACCCGGGTCTCCACAGCCCCCACGGTATCGCCGAGCGTGCGCACCTCCGCCTCGATCTGCGCCGCCGCGACCGGCAGCCAGGGCCACTCGGTCGCGAAGTGCCCGGCGTCGAGCAGGGCCGGCCCGCCGTGGGCGAGTGCCTCCGACGCCGGATGGTGACGCAGGTCGGCCGTCACGAAGGCATCCACGTCAGCGGCTCGCACCTCCGAGAAGAGGTCGTCGCCGGCGCCGCCGCTCACGGCGACCCGGCGCACCGGACGACGTGGGTCCCCGGCCACGCGGACGCCGCCGGGGCCGACGGGCAGCGCCGAGGCGACCCGCTCGGCGAACGACTCCAGCGTCTCGTTCCCCTCCAGCCGTCCGACGCGGCCGATGCCCGTGGCGTCGCTGCCCGCGTCGGGCCGCAGCGGGACGGTGTCCACCACGCCGAGAGCAGCGGCGAGGGCGTCGCTGACCCCGGGGGAAGCCTTGTCGGCGTTGGTGTGGGCGGTGTACAGCGCCATCCCGTGCCGCAGCAGCCGGGTAACCATGCGGCCCTTGGGAGTCACGGCGGCGACCGAGGACACCGGACGCAGCAGCAGCGGATGGTGGGTGACCAGCAGGTCGGCGCCCCAGTCGACGGCCTCCTCGATGACGTCGTCGACCGGGTCGACCGCGAACATCACGCGCCTGACGGAAGCGTCAGGGTCACCTACCGTCAGACCGACGGCATCCCAGCTCTCCGCCGTCGACGGAGGCCAGAGCGCGTCCATCAGCCCCACGACCTGCCGCAGCGTGGGAGGAGTCTGCGCGTGGGTCACGCAGGCAGCGTAGTTCGAGATGAGACAGCAGCCTCCAGCCGCCGGACCGCCTCCGCGATGACCTCCTCGCGCTTGCAGAAGGCGAAGCGCACCAGAGTCCGGCCCACCCCCTGCGTCTGGTAGAAGACCGACACCGGGACGGCGGCGACCCCCACCTCCCCCGGCAGCCGCCGGCAGAAGTCGAGCGCGTCCGTCTCACCGAGCTCGGCCACGTCGACGCACTGGAAGTAGGTGCCCTCCGCGCGCAGCGGCGTGAGCCCGACCTGGCGTAGCCCGCTGGCAAGCAGGTCTCGCCGTGCCCGGTGCGACTCGCGCAGCTCGTCGAAGTAGGCCTCCGGCAGGGCAAGGGCGACGGCCACCGCCGGCTGCAGCGGCGCGGCGTTGACGAAGGTGAGGAACTGCTTGACCGTCAGCACCGCGTCGACGAGGTCCCGGGGCCCGGTGACCCACCCGACCTTCCAGCCGGTGACCGAGAAGGTCTTGGCGGCGCTCGAGATCTTCAGCGTCCGCTCCCACATCCCCCCGAACGTCGCCAGCGCGTGGTGCTCGCCGTCGTACACGAGGTGCTCGTAGACCTCGTCGACGACCGCGACCAGGTCGTGGGCGACGCAGACGTCGGCGACGAGCTGCAGCTCCTCGCGCGTCAGGACTCGACCCGTCGGATTGTGCGGGGTGTTGAGCAGCAGCACGCGCGTCTGCGGGGTGACCGCCGCCTCGAGCGCCTCGCGGGTGAGCTCGAACTCCGGGGCGTGCAGCGTGACCGGCCGCAGCCGGGCCCCGGCGAGCGCGACCACCGCGGCGTAGGAGTCGTAGAACGGCTCGAGCACCACGACGTCGTCACCGGGGCCTGCGAGCGCGAGCACGGCGGCAGCGATCGCCTCGGTGGCACCGGCGGTCACGAGGACCTCACGCTGCGGGTCGAGGTCGATGCCGTAGAAGCGCTTCTGGTGGTGCGACACCGCCTGCAGCAGCTCGGGGATGCCGCGGCCCGGCGGGTACTGGTTGCGACCGCTGTCGATCGCGGCCTTCGCCGCCTCCAGCACCACCGCCGGCCCGTCGGTGTCGGGGAAACCCTGGCCCAGGTTCACCGCGTCGTGCTGCACCGCCAGCGCGGACATCTCGGCGAAGATCGTCGCACCGAAGCTCCGCATCCGCTGCACGAGTCGCACGCGCTCATCTGGCACCGCGTCACTCCTTTTCGTCAGACTCACGTTAAGTAGTTTTCGTCAGCACGACGACATCGAGGCGGCGGGGGCCGTGCACGCCTTCGACACGGGAGAGCTCGATGTCGCTGGTCGCGGACGGTCCGCTGATGAAGGTGAGCGGCCGGGTCGGCGACAGCGCCGCGATCGCAGCACGCACGTCGCGCACCACCTGCGCCTGCGAGATGACGACGATGTGGTGATCGGGCACGAGCGTGAGAGCTCGCCGCCCCTGGTCCGATGAGCCGTCGAGGACGATGGTGCCGGTCTCGGCGATACCGACTGCGGCCCCCGTGATGACCGCTGCCGCCGCGTCCAGCTCGTCCACGCTCAGCACGGGCTGGTCCCGGTGCAGCCGATCCGGATCGAGTGCGGCCAGCCACTCATCCGGCACTCCCGGCGGGGCCACCACGCGGCTCCGCTGAGCCTGCTGCCCCTCGTGCACCTGCTGCCCCTCGTGCCCCTCGTGACTCTCGTCGAGCAGGCGTGCCACCGCACCGGCCACCTCCGAGGCCGGTACCTCCACCACCTGCGCCCGGTAGTCACGCACCCGCTCGACGAACAGCTCGATGGTGACCCGAGAGCGAGCGCCGTCACGCTCGGCAGCCGCGGCACCCGCGACCGAGGCGGCGGTCGCCGGAGACGGCGCGCTGGTCGGCGCCGGCGACGAGGGGATGCCGACGTCGGAGGTCAGCGGGGCGGACGGCGTTCGGGTCGCGTGTCGCACGCGTGACAGGACCTCGTCGCGGGCGTTCACGGCCACCGCCCCTCGCTGCCCTCTGCCGCTCGGAACGACTCCGCGGGCGGCACCGGCAGGTCACGCGACCGTGTCCAGTCCCGGCCGGGACCCGGCGCCCATCGCAGCCGCGGCCCCACGCCGGGCAGCTGGCCCAGCAGGCCACTGGCCCGCTGCGCCGCGGCGAGCAGCCGGGGCCGCGACAGGACGGCGGCGGCGAGCCGCATCACGGTGCGTTCGGCGCGGTGAGTCGAGTCCGAACGCTCCGCGTCAACGGCCGTGGCCCGCAAGTGCACGAGCACCGAGGGGATGTCGATCTCCACCGGGCAGACCTCGTAGCAGGCGCCGCAGAGCGAGGAGGCGAAGGGCAGCGACCGCTCGACCTCGTTGGCCATCCCGCCGAGCTGAGGAGTGAGGATCGCGCCGATGGGGCCAGGGTAGACGCTGCCGTAGGCGTGGCCGCCAACCCGCTCGTAGACCGGGCAGACGTTGAGGCAGGCCGAGCAGCGGATGCAGCGCAGCGCCTGGCGGCCCACCGGGTCGGCGAGGACGCGGGTGCGGCCGTTGTCGACGAGCACGATGTGGACGTCCTGCGGACCGTCGCCAGGCGTGACGCCGGTCCACACCGACGTGTAGGGGTTCATCCGCTCCCCCGTCGACGACCGCGGCAGGAGGGTGAGGAAGTCGGCGAGGTCCGACCAGCGCGGCACGATCTTCTCGATGCCGACGACCGAGATCAGCGTCTCGGGCAGGGTCAGGCACATCCGCCCGTTGCCTTCGGACTCGACGACCACGAGGCTGCCCGTCTCGGCGACGGCGAAGTTGGCTCCTGAGATGCCGACCTTGGCGGAGAGGAACTTCTGCCGCAGGTGGCGTCGGGCGGCCTCGGCCAGTGCGGGTGGGTCGGCCGTGAGGCCCTGCGGGGCGGGCACGCCACGCTCCCCCATGTGCTCGACGAAGATCTGCCGGATCTCCTCACGGTTGCGGTGGATCGCCGGCACGAGGATGTGGCTTGGGCGGTCGTCGGCCAGCTGCACGATGAGCTCGGCGAGGTCGGTCTCGAGCGCGGCGATCCCCGCCGCCTCGAGGGCCTCGTCCAGGCCGATCTCCTGCGTGGCCATCGACTTGACCTTGACGACCTCGCGCTGCCCGGTCGCCTGCACCAGACCGAGCACCACCTCGTTGGCCTCGGCGGCGTCGCGGGCCCAGTGCACGGTCGCACCCGCCGCGGTGGCCGCCTCCTCGAAGCGCAGCAGGTGCTCGTCAAGCGACTGCAGAACGTCGTCCTTGGTGGTGGCGGCCCGGTGCCGGACCTCCTGCCAGTCCGGCACCTCGGCGACGACCGCAGCCCGCTTGGCCCGGATGGTGGTGGTGGCGTGCCGCAGGTTCGCGCGCAGCTGCTCGTTGCCGAGCTGTTCGTGCGCCGCCTCGGGAAAGGCTGGGACGCCCAGCCACGTCACGCTCACGAGGACGTCCTCCCCGCGATCGCGGTCGGGCCGGGGGTGGCGACCGCCGGACCGGGCCAGGGCCGCTGCCGGGTGCTGGCGAGCACGGTGGCCAGGTGGACGGGCCGCACCGCCAGCTGCTGGCGCGACATCAGTCCACCCAGATGCATGAGGCACGACGAGTCGGCGGCGACGAGCACGTCGGCACCCGAGGCGACGACGTTCGCGACCTTGTCCCTGCCCATGGCGACGGAGGTGTCGGCGTTCTTGACCGAGAAGGTGCCGCCGAAGCCGCAGCACTCCTGGGCCCGCTCGAGCTCCCGCAGCTCGATCCCGTCCACGCCGCGCAGCAGCCGCAGCGGCCGGTCCCCGACCCGCAGCATCCGGAGGGAGTGGCAGGTCGGGTGGTAGGCGACCGGGTGCGGGAAGTAGGCGCCCACGTCCTCGAGTCCGAGATCGTCGACGAGGAACTCGGTGAGCTCGCGCACTCGAGGGGCGACGTCCCCGACAGCGCGTTCGAGTCCCGCGTCCCCCACCGCGCGAGCCACGAGGCCCTGCTGGTGCCGCACCGAGGCGACACAGGAGGCACTCGGTGCGACGACGACGGCGAGGTCGGCGGACTCGAAGGCGTCGACGAAGCTGCGCACGATGCCAGCCGCCTCGCGCGGGTAGCCGGAGTTGACGTGCATCTGCCCGCAGCAGGTCTGGGCCGGCGGCACCACCACACGCAGCCCGAGGCGCCGCAAGAGCGCAACGGTGTCCTCCGCGACACCAGGGAAGAGCGTGTCGTTGAGGCACGTCGCGAAGACCGCGACGCTCCCACCGTTCCATCGCGCCAGTCGGGCCGTCCCGGCGCTCGGGTCCTGCGACGAAGGGCTCACGTGGGCGCAGACGGATTCGAACCGCCGACCGCCGGTGTGTAAGACCGGAGCTCTACCGCTGAGCTATACGCCCGTCGTAGGGCGACGAGCCTAGCCCCCGGTGCTACCGCCCGAGCACGTCGGCGAGCGCGGCGCGGTACTCGTCCAGGCTGCGCGCCTGACCGGGGCCGTTGACGACGCTCCACCGGAGCACGCCCTCACGGTCGACGAGGAAGGTGCCCCGCGTCGCCATCCCCCTCTCCTCGAGGAAGACGCCGTAGCGCCGCGCGACCTCGCCGTGCGGCCAGAAGTCCGACAGCAGCGGGAAGGTGTAGCCCTCCTGGTCGCCGAAGACGCGCAGCGCCGACGAGGGGTCGCAGGAGACGGCGAGGACCTGGACATCGTCGTTCGCGAAGTCACCGATCGAGTCGCGGATCGCGCAGAGCTCGCCGGTGCAGGTGCCGGTGAAGGCGAAGGGGTAGAAGACGACCACCACCGCCTTGCCGCGGTAGTCCGCCAGGCTCACCTCGGCCCCGTGCTGGTCGCGCAGCGTGAAGTCCGGCGCGGGCTGACCCACCTCGAGGGGGGCGTCGACGGTGGGCAGGGCGGGCGCGGACATAGGACCTCCGGTGACGACAAGGGGATCGGTAGCAACGGCACTGGGCGGGCGAGAGACGCACCGCCCCTCGGGTGCAGAAACTTCGGCAGCCGGGAGAGGATTCCCTCCGTGCCCGATCATGCCCAGCCGCTGCTCCCCCTGCCCGGTGAGAGGGGCCTGTCCTCGGGCGAGCCCGACCACCTGCGAGGGCTCGTGTCCGCCGCGTGGGATGACTTCCTCGAGCTCGCGGAGGGTGTGGACCTGACGGCGCCCACCCGGTGCCAGGGGTGGGACGCGCGAGCGCTGCTGGCCCATCTGGGGCTGTGGGAGGGGGCGGTCGGCCTCGCAGGCGCGGTCGACGAGGCTCGGACGGGCCTCCCGGTCGACCCCGACGCGGCGTACGAGAGCAACGACGCCCGCAACGCCCGGGTCGTCGCCGCTCACGGCGACGCCTCCCGCGAGGAGCTGCTGGCGGCCCTCACCCGCTCGCGTGCCGAGGTGCTGCGAGTCCTCGACGACCCCGAGGCGCAGTCCCTCGCCACCGTCGAGGTGCCCTCGGCCATCGGGCCGCTCCCGCTGCTCGGCGTCGCCGCGACCATCGGCTACGAGCTGGCGGTGCACGCTCGCGACCTCGTCCCGTCAGGAGCGCCTGCCGAGCTGACGCCCGCGCTGGCCAACGCCGGACTGGCCGCTCTCGCCGACGCCACCGGAGCGCTCGCGGCCCGCAGCCGGCTGACCACGACGTTCGCGCTCGTGACCGATGCGGCGGTGTGGGTCAGCGGCGTCGTGGGGCCGGACTGGACGACCATCTCGGTCGTCGAAGCCGACCCTGGCTGGGCGGCGGTGGAGGGCCAGGCGGGCACCGTCCTGGATGCCTCGGCCGGTCGCGTAGCCGTGCCGCCGCTGCTGGTCACCCGGGAGCTGCGCACCCGGCACGTGCCGGCCCTGCTGGAGCTCGCGCCGATCCTCGAGAACGTCCCCGGGCTGCCCGGCGGTCCCGCTCTCCGAACGGCGGCGCGGTACCTGGCGGGAGTGGGTCGGCTGGCGCGGTGGGTGCCCGGGCTGCGCTAGCAGCCACCGGCGGACGGAAGTGGCTTTATCCACCTTCCCCTGAAGGGGCAACAGTCAGGAGCGCTTGGACCTCGGTGAAGCCAGGCGCGTGCCGGTCCACTCCGCGGCTGCGCTGACCGTCGACGTAGCGGCCAGTCCAGCGGTGGGGGCGGCATCGCTGATCTCGCTGGACGGCACATGGCCCTCACGGCCCGACTTCGGCGTGAGCAGCCAGACCACGCCCCCGTCCCCGAGGCTGACGAGGCTGTCGACCAGGGCGTCGACGAGGTCGCCGTCCCCGTCACGCCACCAGAGCAGGACGACATCGGCGACGTCGTCAAACTCCTCGTCGACCAGGGCGGTGCCGGACGCCTGCTCGATGGCGTCCCGCAGCGTGTCGTCGCAGTCCTCGTCCCAGCCGAGCTCCTGCACCACCTGCCCCGGCTTGATGCCAAGCCGCGCGGCAAGGGCGTTGCCCTCCGCGGGACCCGCGGTCGCGCTCACGGAAGCCCTCCTGCTGTCGATCGAGACTGCTCTTCCCGCGTAGTCCAGCGGAGTCGGGCGGCGCACGCAAGCGTTTCGGCCCGTCTCGCGCCCACGAGATCCCACTTTGTGCTGCCACACTGCGGCTCATGGCGGTCGGTGAGCACGCGCACGAGGAGCACGCGCACGAGGAGCACGGGCACGAGGAGCACGGGCACGAGGCGCACGGGCACGAGGCGCACGGCCACGAAGAGCACGGCCACGAAGAACACGGCCACGGGCACGGTGGGGCGCTGGGTTGGCTGCGCGAGCTCGTCGCCCCGCACAGCCATGACCCGTCCGACTCCGTCGACGCCGAGCTCGAAGCCAGCTCGCGCGGGCTGCGGGCGCTGTGGGTGTCGCTGGCCGGTCTCGCGCTCACCGCCGTGGTGCAGGCCGTCGTCGTGGCGTTCTCCGGCTCGGTGGCGCTGCTGTCCGACACGCTGCACAACCTCGGCGACGCTCTGACGGCAGTGCCGCTCGGCATCGCCTTCTGGATCGGTCGGCGCCAGCCGACGCGCCGCTACACCTACGGCTACGGACGGGCCGAGGACCTGGCCGGGCTGGCCATCGTCGTGGTCATCGCGGTGTCAGCCGTCATCGCCGCGTGGGAGTCGGTGGACCGGCTGCGCCACCCCAGCGAGGTGTCCGCGCTTTGGGCGGTGGCGGCCGCGGGCGTCGTCGGCTTCCTCGGCAACGAGGTCGTCGCGCGCTACCGGATCGCGGTCGGCCGCGAGATCGGATCCGCGGCGCTGGTCGCCGACGGGCTGCACGCTCGCACCGACGGGTTCACGTCACTGGCCGTCGTCGTCGGCGCTGCCGGGGTCGCGGTGGGCTGGCGCTGGGCGGACCCGCTGGTGGGGCTGCTCATCACGGTGGCGATCCTCGCCGTCCTGCGCGGCGCCGTCCGGGATGTCTACCGGCGCCTCATGGATGCGGTGGACCCTGCCCTCGTTGACCTCGTCGAGTCCACGCTGCGGGCCACGCCCGGCGTGCTCGACGTCGGATTGGTGCGCCTGCGGTGGATCGGGCACTCGCTGCTCGCCGAGTGCGAGATCGTCGTCGATGCCTCGCTGTCCGTGGCGCAGGGGCACGACCTGGCCCACGAGGCGGAGCACCAGCTGCTGCACGAGGTCCGGCGGCTGTCATCGGCGGTCGTGCACGCCGAGCCAGCCGGAGCCGAGCACGAGAGCATCGCCCATCACCGAACGGCGTAGCGACGGTCACCCGGGCAGGAACGACACCCGCAGCTGCCGCTGCGGGTTGTCCCCGTTGGTGTCGACCAGGCACAGGCTCTGCCACGTGCCGAGAGCCAGGCGCCCGTGCAGCACCGGCACGACCAGGAACGGCGCAAGGAACGCCGGCAGCACGTGGTCGCGGCCGTGGCCCGGCGAGCCGTGGCGGTGCCGCCACCGGTCGTCTCGTGGCAGCAGGTCCTCCAGCGCCGCCAGCAGGTCGGCGTCGCTGCCGGCGCCGGTCTCGAGGACGGCCAGCCCGGCCGTGGCGTGCGGCACCCAGACGTGCAGCAGCCCGTCTCCGGCGTTCGTCTCGCGAAGCCATCGCGCGCAGCGGTCGGTCAGGTCAACGACCCGCTGACTGCCTCCGGTGGTGATGTCGATCACCGTGGTCTCCATCCGGCCCCTTTCGTGCCTGCCGTGGTCGTCACGGTCGCCCGGACGAGAGATAGCGTGGAGTCGCTACTAACAGGAGGACGCCCGTGTCTGACACCGGTCGGATCATCAGTAACGGTCTGCCCAGCCAGCTTCCCGACATCGACCCCGACGAGACCTCGGAGTGGCTCGAGTCGCTCGACCAGGTCGTCGAGCAGCGCGGTCGCACCCGGGCGCGCTACCTGATGCTGAGCCTGCTGAAGCGTGCGCGCGAAGACCAAGTCGGGGTCCCGTCGCTGCGCAGCACCGACTACATCAACACGATCCCGCCTGAGGCGGAGCCGTGGTTCCCCGGCGACGAGTACGTCGAGCGCCGGCTGCGCGCGTACATGCGCTGGAACGCCGCCGTGATGGTGCACCGCGCCCAGCGGCCCGGCATCGGCGTCGGTGGCCACATCTCGACCTACGCCTCCAGCGCCAGCATGTACGAGGTCGGCTTCAACCACTTCTTCCGCGGCAAGGACCACCCCGGCGGCGGCGACCAGATCTTCATCCAGGGCCACGCCTCCCCCGGGATCTACGCCCGTGCCTTCCTCGAGGGCCGGCTCACCGAGAACGACCTGGACGGGTTCCGGCAGGAGAAGTCCCACCCCGGTGGCGGCCTGCCGTCCTACCCGCACCCGCGGCTGATGCCGCACTTCTGGGAGTTCCCCACCGTCTCCATGGGCATCGGGCCCATGAACGCGATCTACCAGGCCCGCTTCAACAAGTACCTCCAGCACCGCGGCATCAAGGACACCAGCCAGCAGCACGTCTGGGCGTTCCTCGGCGACGGCGAGATGGACGAGCCGGAGAGCCTGGGCGCGATCGGTGTCGCGGCTCGTGAGGAGCTCGACAACCTCACCTTCGTCATCAACTGCAATCTGCAGCGGCTCGACGGGCCCGTCCGCGGCAACGGCAAGGTGATCCAGGAGCTGGAGTCGTTCTTCCGCGGAGCCGGCTGGAACGTCATCAAGGTCATCTGGGGGCGCGAGTGGGATGCCCTGCTCGCAGGCGACGTCGACGGCGCGCTGGTCAACCTGATGAACGTCACCAACGACGGCGACTACCAGACCTACAAGGCTGAGTCCGGCGCCTTCGTCCGCGAGCACTTCTTCGGCCGCGACCCGCGCACACGCAAGATGGTCGAGCACCTGAGCGACGACGAGATCTGGGCGCTCAAGCGCGGCGGCCACGACTACCGCAAGCTCTATGCCGCCTACGACGCGGCCATGAAGCACACCGGCCAGCCGACGGTCATCCTTGCGAAGACGATCAAGGGCTGGACGCTGGGCAGCCACTTCGAGGCGCGCAACGCGACGCACCAGATGAAGAAGCTGACCCTCGAGGACCTCAAGGCCTTCCGCGACCGGCTCTTTCTCCCCATCACGGACGAGGAGCTCGAGCGCAACCCGAAGATGCCGCCGTACATCAACCCGGGCCCGGACAACGAGGAGATCCAGTACCTCCTCGAACGGCGCCGGCAGCTCGGTGGCTCGCTGCCGAAGCGGCGCACGGACTGGACCAAGCCGCTGCCGCAGCCCAGCGACAAGCCGTTCGAGGTGGTCAACCGGGGATCGGGCAAGCAGCCGGTCGCCACCACCATGGCCTTCGTGCGCCTCGTCAAGGAGCTCATGAAGGACCCCGAGCTCGGCAAGCGCTTCGTGCCGGTCATCCCCGACGAGGCCCGCACCTTCGGCATGGACTCGCTCTTCCCGACCGCGAAGATCTACTCGCCGCACGGGCAGAACTACATGTCGGTCGACCGCGAGCTGATGCTGGCCTACAAGGAGGCCACCAACGGGCAGATCCTGCACGAGGGGATCAACGAGTCCGGCTCGGTCTCGTCCTGGACGGCGGCGGCTACGTCCTACGCCACGCACGGCGAGCCGATGGTGCCGATCTACATCTTCTACTCGATGTTCGGCTTCCAGCGCACCGGCGACTTCCTCTGGGCGGCCTCGGACCAGATGGCCCGCGGTTTCCTGCTCGGCGCGACCGCCGGGCGCACCACTTTGACCGGTGAGGGCCTGCAGCACGCCGACGGGCACTCCCTGCTGCTGGCCTCGACCAACCCCGCGGTCGTCGCCTACGACCCCGCGTACGCCTACGAGATCGGGCACATCGTGCGCGACGGGCTGCGGCGGATGTACGGCGACAACCCGGAGAACATCTACTACTACCTGACGGTCTACAACGAGCCGATGCTGCAGCCGCAGGCGCCGGAGCACCTCGACGTCAACGGTCTGCTCAAGGGCATCTACCTGCTCTCCCGCAGCGAGGCTGCCCACGAGGACCGGCCGCGGGCCCAGCTGCTCGCCAGCGGTGTGGCGGTGCCGTGGGCGTTCGAGGCCCAGGAGCTGCTGCTGCGCGACTGGGGAGTCGCCGCCGACGTCTGGTCGGTGACCTCGTGGACCGAGCTTCGTCGCGACGGCCTCGAGTGCGACGAGTGGAACCTCATGCACCCCGAGGAGCAGCGGACGCCCTACCTGACCGCCACGTTCGGTGACCAGCCCGGCCCGCGCATCGCCGTCAGCGACTGGATGCGCGCCGTTCCCGACCAGATCCTGCCGTGGATGCCGGGTCGCTTCGTCAGCCTCGGCGCCGACGGGTTCGGCTTCTCCGACACCCGCATGGCCGCCCGGCGGTACTTCAAGGTCGACGGGCCTTCGATCGTCGTCCAGACCCTCGCCGAGCTGGCCCGCAACGGGGAGGTCAAGCCGGAGGCCGTGCGCGAGGCCATCGAGAAGTACCAGCTCGACGACGTCCGCGCCGGAACGACGGGCAGCGAGGGTGGCGAGGCCTGAGGTCGCGCAGCCGCTTCCGGCTCCGGCGCTTCCCGCACCAGCGCCGGAGACGGTCCGACGCGTCGAGCAGTCGACCAGTCTGCTGGCCGCGGCGGCGTTGGAGCGGATGGACGCCCAGCTCGGCTGGTACCGCGCCATGGGACCAGCCGAGCGGTCCTGGGTGGGACTGGTGGCGCAGGCGGGCATCGCCGCCTTCGTCGCCTGGTTCCGGGACCCGACGCAGTCTCCGACCATCACTGCCGACGTCTTCGGCACGGCACCGCGCGAGCTCACTCGGGCAGTGACGCTGCAGCAGACCGTCGAGCTGGTCCGGGCGACGATCGACGTGGTCGAGTCGCAGATCGAGGTCATCGTTCCTGCCGACGAGCAGCCGCTGCTGCGCGAAGCGGTGCTGCGCTACTCCCGCGAGGTCGCCTTCGCAGCGGCCGACATCTACGCCAAGGCCGCCGAGGCACGCGGGGCGTGGGACGCCCGCCTGGAGGCCCTCGTCGTCGACTCCGTGCTGCGCGGCGAGGCCGATGAGTCGGTGCGCTCCCGGGCGGCCGCCTTGGGCTGGACCAGCGGCAGCGGCGTCGCCGTCGTGGTGGGGCACGCCCCGGCGCGCGCCGAGCACTCCGCAACTGAGGCCGAGACCGTCGTCGAGGACGTCCGGCGGCGCGCCCGGCTCGTGGGGCTCGACGTGCTCACCGGAGTGCAGGGCGACCGGCTGGTCGCAGTCCTCGGAGGGGTCGGTGACGCCACCGACGGCGCCCGAGCGGTGACTGCCGCCTTCGGGCCCGGACCCGTCGTGGTCGGCCCGGTCGTGCCCGACCTGCTGCACGCGGCCGCCTCGGCCCGGGCCGCCGTCGCCGGCCTCCGGTCGGTGGCCGGCTGGCCGGACGCTCCCCGCCCCGTCCGCGCCGACGAGCTGCTGCCTGAACGTGCGCTGTCCGGAGATGGACATGCCCGCCGTTCCCTGGTCACCGAGGTCTACGCTCCCGTCGCCGACGCGGGATCGGCTCTGCTCGAGACCCTCGCGGCTTTCCTCGAGCACGGCGGGTCGGTCGAGGCCACGGGCCGACTGCTGTTCGTGCACCCCAACACCGTCCGCTACCGGCTGCGGCGCGTGGCGGAGATCACCGGCCTGACCGCCACCCACCCGCGGGACGCCTACATCCTGCAGCTGGCCCTCACCCTCGGGCGGCTGCTTCCGCCGTAGCTTTTGTGGGGTTCCTACAAAAGATCATGGCCGAAGTTCGTCGGTGCCGGTTGCCTGTTGGCACCCTTCGACGGTCCAGAGTGGACCCATGCTCGTCGTCGTGGCCCCGGGACAGGGTGCGCAGACCCCCGGCTTCCTCACTCCCTGGCTCGAGCTCCCCGGCTTCGCCGACCGGCTCCACTGGCTCTCCGCCGTCGCCGGCATCGACCTCGTCGAGCACGGCACCACCTCCGACGCCGAGACCATCCGCGACACCGCCGTGGCCCAGCCCCTGCTGGTCGCCTCGGCGATGGTGTCGGCGCTCGCGCTCTTCCCGCATCCGGCGGATGCGTTCCGCTCCATCGGGGCGATCGCCGGCCACAGTGTCGGTGAAATCGCGGCCGCTGCCGGCGCCCGGGTGATCAGTGCCGAGCAGGCGATGGTCTTCGTGCGTGAGCGCGGCAAGGCGATGGCGGAGGCCAGCCGCCGCACCCCGACCGGGATGACGGCCGTCCTGGGGGGCGACGCGGACGACGTTCTGGCTGCTCTCGAGCGGCACGGGCTCACCCCGGCCAACATCAACGGAGCCGGCCAGGTCGTGGCAGCCGGGACTCTTGAGCAGCTCGAGGCGCTGAAGTCCGACCCGCCGGCGAAGGCCCGCCTCATCCCCCTGCAGGTGGCGGGGGCGTTCCACACCCAGCACATGGCCTCCGCGGTGGAGGTGCTCGGCAAGCTGGCCCGGGCCATCAGCGTGCACGACCCCCGCACGCGCCTGCTGTCCAACGCCGACGGGTCGGTCGTCCACGACGGCCGCGACGTGCTGCGGCGCCTCGTCACGCAGGTCAGCTCACCGGTCCGCTGGGACCTGTGCATGCAGTCGATGCAGGACCTGGGCGTCACCGCCGTCATCGAGATGCCTCCGGCCGGCACGCTCACCGGGCTGATCAAGCGGGCGCTGCCGGGTGTGGAGACGCTGGCCCTCAAGACGCCCGACGACCTCGACGCCGCCCGCGACCTGATCGCGCGTCACGGCAGCGCCAGCCCCATGGACGACTCCCCCACCTGGCGCCTGCTGGTGGCGCCGGCCTCGGGCACGTTCGTCTCCGACGGCGCCCCCGTCGGCAGCGCTCTCGAGCCGGGCAGCCGGGTCGGGGCGGTCCGCACGCGCCGCGACGACCGCGACGTCCTGGCACCGCACGGCGGCACGGTCGTCGAGTGGCTCGTCGAGGACGGCGATCCGGTCGCACCCGGCCAGCCGCTCGTCCGGCTGCACCCCGAGCTCAGCCCCCACTGACCCCGCCGACAGGAGGCCCCCATGCCCAGCGACCGCACCGTCGAGCTCGCCGTCCCTGCCGGCGCCCGCCACGCCCGCATCCTCGGAGTGGGCGGCTACCGCCCGTCCCGCGTGGTGACCAACGAGGAGATCTGCCAGTACATCGACTCCTCCGATGAGTGGATCCGGGAGCGTTCGGGGATCGTCACGCGGCGTTGGGCCGCCGAGGACGAGACCGTCGTGGACATGGCCACGGCGGCTGCCGGCAAGGCGCTGGCCCAGGCCGGGATCTCCCCGGAGCAGGTCGGTGCGGTCCTGCTCGCCACCGTGACCCACCCGCTGCAGACGCCCAGCGGCGCCGCCCTGCTCGCCGAGCGCCTCGGCGCCCACGGTGTGCCCGCCTTCGACATCTCCGCGGCCTGCGCCGGCTTCTGCTACGGCGTCTCCCTCGCCCATGACATGGTGCGGGGCGGGTCGGCGCAGTACGTCGTCGTGGTGGGGTGCGAGAAGCTCTCCGACTTCACCGACAAGCACGACCGCTCGACGGCGTTCCTCTTCGGCGACGGCGCGGGCGCTGTCGTGGTCGGCCCGAGCGACACCCCCGCCATCGGCCCGACCGTGTGGGGCTCGGACGGCTCGAAGTACGAGGCGATCAACCACACCGGCACGTGGATCGACGTCCGCGAGGGCCGCACCGAGTGGATTCCCCTGACGATGCAGGGCCAGACGGTTTTCCGGTGGGCAGTGTGGGAGATGGCCAAGGTCGCCCAGCAGGCGCTGGACGCCGCCGGCATCGAAGCCTCCGACCTCGACGCCTTCATCCCCCACCAGGCCAACATGCGCATCACCGACGCGATGATCAAGGCACTCAAGCTGCCCGCTGACGTGCCCGTCGCCCGCGACATCGCCGACCAGGGCAACACCTCGGCTGCCTCGATTCCGCTCGCCATGGAGCGGATGCTCGAGGCGGGCGAGGCCAAGAGCGGCGACCTCGCCCTCCTGATCGGCTTCGGCGCCGGGCTGGTGTTCGCCGCCCAGGTGGTGCGCCTACCCTGACCGCGCGGCGCTCCCGCCGTGACATCCGACCGACCTTCGACCCCACACAACAGGAGGAGCAGACCCTATGGCCAGCACCGAGCAGGACATCCTTGACGGCCTCGCCGAGATCGTCAACGAAGAGACCGGCATCCCCGCCTCGGACGTCCAGCCCGACAAGTCCTTCACCGACGACCTCGACATCGACTCGCTGTCGATGATGACGATCGTCGTCAACGCCGAGGACAAGTTCGGCGTGAAGATCCCGGACGACGAGGTCAAGAACCTGCGCACCGTCGGCGACGCCGTCGCCTTCATCCAGCGCGCCCAGAGCTAGTACGTCCCGAACGACGTAGCGGGGGCGAGCGTCTCGCCCCGGCTGCGGCGTCCCCGAACAAGCGGCCACCGGCCAACCGAACAAGCGGCCCACCGAACAACCGGCCCACCGATTTACCGATCAACCGGCCACCGATTTTCCGATCCAGGAAGGCCAGACATGAGCAGCGACGCGACTGCCGGCCGCGGCAGCGGAGCTGACGACCCGATCGTCGTCACCGGGCTCGGCGCGACGACCCCGCTCGGCGGAGATGTCCCGTCCACCTGGGAGGCCATGCTCGCGGGCCGCAGTGGCGCCCGGCCCCTGACCTACGACTGGGTCGACATGGTGCCCGTGCAGTTCGCCTGCACGATCGCCGTCGAGCCTGCCGAGGTGCTCCCGGTCCCCGAGCGCAAGCGCATGGACCGCGCCGGGCAGTTCGCGATGATCGCGGCGCGGGAGGCGTGGCAGGACGCGGGCACACCCGAGGTGGACCCTGAGCGCCTCGGCGTGGTGATCGCCAGCGGCATCGGTGGGGTCACGACCCTGCTCGACGCCTACGACACGCTCAAGGAGCGCGGCGCGCGACGGGTGCTGCCGATGACGGTGCCGATGCTGATGCCCAACTCGCCCGCAGCATGGGTGAGCATCGAGTTCCAGGCCCGCGCCGGCTCCCACACGACGGTCAGCGCCTGCTCCAGCGGCGCCGAGGCGATTGCCTACGCCGCCGACATGATCCGCAGCGGCCGCGCCGACGTCGTCCTGGCCGGCGGCACCGAGGCCGCGATCCACCCGCTGCCCGTCGCGGGCTTCGCCGCGATGCAGGCACTGTCGACCCGCAACGACGAGCCGGAGCGCGCGTCGCGGCCCTACGACAAGGGCCGAGACGGCTTCGTCCTCGGCGAGGGCGCGGGCGTGCTCGTCCTCGAGCGGCTGTCGTCGGCCACGGCTCGCGGCGCCCGGGTGTACGGCGTAATCGCCGGGGCGGGCATCACCTCCGATGCCCATCACATCGCGGCCCCCGACCCCACGGGCGCCGGTGCGGCCCGCGCTATGGGGCTGGCACTGGCCGACGCCGGCGCCACGCCCGACCAGGTCGTGCACATCAACGCGCACGCCACCTCCACGCCCGTCGGCGACGTCGCGGAGTCCGCGGCCATCCATGAAGCGCTCGGCGACGCAGCCGACAAGGTCGTCGTCACCTCGACCAAGTCCATGACCGGCCACCTGCTCGGTGCGGCCGGCGCGGTCGAGACCATCGCCACGATCCTCGCGCTCTACCACCGCCAGGTGCCGCCGACAGCCAACCTCGAGGACCCCGACGACGACGTTCGTCTCGATGTGGCGCGAGGGGAGCCGCGGGCGCTGCCCGAGGGAGAGCTGCTCGCCCTGAACAACTCCTTCGGCTTCGGCGGCCACAACGTCGCCCTCGCTGTCCGGAGCGCCTCGTGACGACGACAGCGGCACCTGGTCTCACCGTCGAGGTCGACCCGCGCGACCCCGTCCTGCGCCTGGAGCGGTTCTTCGACCCCGGCACGGTCGAGCTGCTCACCGAGCGCGACCGCAGCGGCATGCTCGCCGCCCGCGGGCACGTCGACGGCACCCCTGTCACGGCCTTCGTCTCGGACGCCACCGTGATGGGCGGCGCGATGGGCGTGGACGGCTGCAAGGTGATCCTCGCCGCCTACCAGCGCGCCCTCGCAGATGGCACCCCGATCGTGGGGCTCTGGCACAGCGGCGGCGCCCGGCTCCCTGAGGGCGTCGTGTCACTGCACGCCGTCGGCGAGGTCTTCGCCATCATGACGCGGGCCTCCGGCAAGATCGCGCAGATCTCCGTCGTGCTCGGCCCCGCCGCGGGAGGAGCGGCCTACGGCCCCGCCCTGACCGACATCGTCATCCTCGGACCCGAGGGACGCGTCTTCGTCACCGGCCCGGACGTCGTCCGGTCGGTCACCGGCGAGAACGTCGACGCGCTCCGCCTCGGCGGTCCCGAGCCCCACGGCCGCCGCAGCGGCGTCGTGCACGTCGTCACCGAGACCACCGACGCGGCCTTCGACGAGGCGCGCCGGCTGTGCTCGCTGCTGGGCAGCCAGGGCACGCTCGACGTCGACTCCGTCGAGGACGTCGACCTGGGGGCGAACCTGCCCGAGTCGGCGAAGCGGGCCTACGACGTGCACCCGCTCGTCGCCGCCCTCCTCGACGACGAGCCGCTCGAGCTGCACCCACGCTGGGCGCCGAACATCGTCACCGCTCTCGGCCGTCTCGGCGGCCGCACCATCGGCGTCATTGCCAACAACCCGCTCCGGCTCGGCGGCTGCCTCGACTCCTCGAGCGCGGAGAAGGCAGCCCGCTTCGTCCGCATGTGCGACGCCCTCGGGGTCCCCTTGGCCGTCATCGTCGACGTCCCCGGCTACCTGCCCGGTGTCGGGCAGGAGTGGGACGGGGTGGTCCGTCGCGGCGCCAAGCTGCTGCACGCCTTCGCCGAGACCGTCGTCCCGCGCGTCACCCTCGTCACCCGCAAGTCCTACGGCGGCGCGTATATCGCGATGAACTCCCGCGCTCTCGGAGCGACCAAGGTCTTCGCGTGGCCGACGGCGGAGCTGGCGGTCATGGGAGCGGTCGCTGCCATCCGCATCCTGCACCGACGCCGGCTGGCGGAAGTGCCGGACGAGCAGCGCGCGCAGGTCGAGCTGGAGCTGGCGGCGGAGCACGAGAAGCTCGCCGGCGGCCTGCCCCGTGCCGTCGAGATCGGCGTGATCGACGAGGTCATCGACCCCACTCAGACCCGCTCGGCGATCGCCCGCGCCATCGCCGAGGCCGACCGGCCGGGGCTGCGCGGGCAGCACGGCAACATCCCGCTGTAGTCACGGGGGCAGCGCGGCGACGACGAGCAGCCTCCTCAGCACGGTTCGGCCGGTCCGGGGGGCAGCACGTCGGGGGACTCGGCATCGGGTCACGTGCCGCAACTGAAAGAGCCCACGGGTTGCGGCAACTGACCCATTCGCCGCGGGTCAGACGACGGCGTGCAGCCAGCGGACGGGAGCGCCCTCTCCGGCGTGCCGGTAGGCCTCGAGCTCGTCGTCCCACGGCTTGCCGAGCAGGCGGTCGAGCTCGGAGTCCAGCTGGCACTCTCCGGCCTGGGCCCGCACGACGGCGGCACGGACCCGGTCCTCGGGCAGCAGGATGTCGCCGTGGGTCCCGACCAGTGCGTGGAAGACTCCGAGGCTCGGCGTATAGCTGTACCTCTCGCCCTCGCCACCCAGTGAGGCGTCCTCGGTCACCTCGAAGAGCACCTTTTCGAGCGTCCGCAGTGCCGAGGTCAGCCGGGCGGCCGTCATGGGACGCCCTTGCCATGACAGCTCCGCTCGCAGCGCGCGGGGCACGACGGGCTGCGCCGTCCACTCCAGCGAGACGGGGCTGCCGAGGACATGCGTCAGCGCAAACTCGACATGCGGCGCCACTGCTGGGCTCACCGAATGCACGAAAACGACGCCGCGGGCGCGCGACGTCGAACTGGCAGCGGTCATCGCTGGTCCTCCTTGCAGGTGCGAGGTGCGCCTTCCCCAGCGGCCTCGGCACCGTCGCTCGGATGAGCCAGCGGAGCTGCTGCAGGCATTGTGCCCGACGAGACGGCTCGTGACCAGCCCTTCCCGTCGGAAGGGTGACCAGCCGGTCGCCCGCAACCCGTGGACTCAAGGCGCGCCGCGGCGATGTCGATGCGCAGAGGGTGGCGAGCAACGACGCAGACCTGATCGCGGCGGCGTACGACGAGGCCGTGCTCACGCAGGTGATCCGCCCGGCCGCCGTCCTGCCCGAGGAGGCTGCGCGGGCGGTCCTCGTGGAGCTCGCGCTGCGAGACGTGCACAACGGCGGCTGCTGGCAGTCCGAGCCGTCGCTGTGGAGCCGCTACGACCGGCCCTTTCACGGGCCGTCCGACGACAGCGGCGCCGAGCTCATCGGCACCATGCAGGTCGCGTACGGCACACCGACCCGGTACGAGATCACGATCTACCGGGCGACCGTCACGAGGTTCGGCAGCGAGCACGGCTGGACCGTCGAGACGCTGTGCGACGAGGCCCTCGGCTTCGGGGGGCTGACGCTGGCGGACTGCCCGCGCGCACGACTGGCACCACCGCCTCCGCCGTTCCGCGGATAGGCGGCGACCGGCCTACGCGCGGCGCAGGGCCTCGACCACAGCGGCCATGTCGGCACGGCCCAGCTCGCCGCCATCCAGGGCAGCCGCACGCTGGAAGAGCCCGGCCAGGGCATCGGCCACCGGGAGGTCGCCGCCGGCGTCGTGCGCGGCCTCCACCACCAGCTGGGCGTCCTTGCTCGCCATCGAGAGCGGGAACGCCGCCGGATACTCCCCCGCGATCATTGCGCCACCCTTGAGCTTCGCGTACGGCGTGAACAGCGGGCCGCCCTCGATGGCAGCCAGGAAGCCGGCAGGGTCGAGGCCGAGCAGCTCACTGAGCCGGATGCTGTCGGCCAGCGCCCCGAGGAGGCCGAGCAGCCAGGTGTTGACGACCAGCTTGAGACGGCTGCCGGCCCCGGCCTCCCCGGCCCACACGGTCGTCGAACCCACGACCGAGAAGACCGTCTCGGCGCGGGCGCGAAGGTCCTCGGGCCCGGAGGCGAGCACCGTGAGGGCGCCCTGCTCGGCGGGCTGCTTCGTGCCGGAGACGGGCGCGTCCAGGTAGCCCACACCCGCGGCCTCCGCGAGACCGCGCAGCCGCTGCTCTCCAGCGACCCCGACGGTCGCCATCTGCAGCCACAGAGCGTCGGGCGCGAGGCCAGCGAGCGCGTCCCCGTTGCCGAGGGCGGCGGCGGTGACGTCGGCATCCGCGAGCATCGTGACCAGCAGGGTGCGACCGCGAACGGCGTCAGCGACGCTGGCCGCGACGGTGGCGCCGGCGTCGGCCAACGGTCTGGCCTTGTCCAGGGTGCGGTTCCACACCGCGATGTCCTGCCCGGCGTCCGCCAGCCGCCGCGCCATGGCCCCTCCCATGATGCCGGTGCCGAGAAAGGCGATCCGCTCACCCATCGTGCCTCCGAGATGTCGCCCGTCGTTGTGCTGTCGACCTCACCCTGCCCGTCACCTTGCGAGTTGACCTCTCCCGACGCCAGCCCGCTAGGGTGGCGCGCGCGACCAAAACTGGAATAGTTCCAGAAAGAGGGGAGGTGGGCGATGAACGTCGAGGCCCCGGTGACGGCAGCAGCACCGGTCCCCGACCGGTCCCGCGCGGACCGGCCGACGGCCGACCTGCGGGCTGCCGACCTGCGGGCTGCCGACCTGCGAGCGGCAGGACTCCGCGCGGCAGGCCTGCGCGTCACGGCGGTGCGGCTCGCCATCCTCGATGCCCTCGAGTCGACACCTCATGCCTCGGCGGCCCAGGTCGTCGACCACGTGCAGCAGACACTGGGCCGGGTGTCGGTGCAGGCGGTGTACGACAGCCTGCACGCGCTCACCGGTGCCGGTCTGCTCCGTCGCATCGAACCGGCCGGGTCACCCGCCCGCTACGAGCGCCGCGTCGCCGACAACCACCACCACGTCATCTGCCGCGCCTGCGGCCTGACCGTCGACGTGGACTGCGCGGTCGGCGAGGCACCCTGCGTGACCCCCTCGGCACCGGCGGGCTTCGTGCTCGTCGAGGCGGAGGTCACCTGGTGGGGCCTCTGCCCCGCCTGCCAAGACCACACACCCCAAGCCGAACCAGCAGTCACCCATGAGAGGGAGACCACCGCATGACGGACGCGAAGAAGGACACCCCAGCCGACACGCAGCGCACGACGCTGACCACCCGGCAGGGACACCCGGTCTACGACAACCAGAACCAGCGGACGATCGGAGCCAGGGGACCTGCCACGCTCGAGAACTACCAGTTCCTCGAGAAGATCAGCCACTTCGACCGGGAGCGCGTGCCGGAGCGCGTCGTGCACGCGCGAGGGACAACGGCGTTCGGGTATTTCGAGGCCTATGGCACGTGGGGAGACGCCCCGATCTCGCAGTTCACGCGCGCGAAGCTCTTCCAGGACAAGGGCAAGCGGACCGAGGTGGCGGTGCGCTTCTCGACCGTCGCGGGCGGGCGGGACTCCTCGGAGGCCGTGCGTGACCCGCGTGGCTTCGCCGTGAAGTTCTACACCGAGGATGGCAACTGGGACCTCGTGGGGAACAACCTCGCGGTCTTCTTTATCCGCGATGCCATCAAGTTCCCCGACCTCATCCACTCGCAGAAGCCGGACCCCGTCAGCTTCAACCGGCAGGACCCCAACCGCGTCTTCGACTTCCTCAGCCAGACCCCCGAGGCCATGCACATGGTCACGATCCTCTTCAGTCCTCGCGGCATCCCGGCCAGCTACCGACACCAGCAGGGCTTCGGCGTCAACACCTACAAGTGGGTCAATGCCGAGGGCGAGACGAAGCTCGTGAAGTACCACTGGGTCCCGGAGCAGCCGGTGCGCTCCTGGACCGCCGCTGACGCCGCCGCTGTCCAGGCGCAGGAGCTCGGGTACCACACCAAGGACCTCTACGAGGCCATCGAGCGTGGCGACTACCCAGCCTGGGAGCTGCGCGTGCAGCTGATGGACGACCACGACCACCCCGAGCTCGACTTCGACCCGCTGGACGACACGAAGGTGTGGCCGGAGGAGCTGTTCCCGCCGAAGCCGGTCGGCCGGATGGTCCTCGACCGGAACGTCAGCAACTTCTTTGCCGAGAACGAGCAGATCGCCTTCGGCACCGGCGTGCTGGTCGACGGTCTCGACTTCTCCGACGACAAGATGCTGGTGGGGCGCACCTTCTCCTACAGCGACACCCAGCGCTACCGCGTCGGCCCGAACTACCTGCAGCTGCCCGTCAACCAGCCGAAGGGCACCACCGTCGCCACCAACCAGCGCGACGGACAGATGGCCTACTACGTCGACAACGGCGGAGAGAACCCGCACGTTAACTACGAGCCGTCGATCCTCGGCGGCCTCGCGGAGGCGCAGCGTCCGGCACACGAGGAGCAGGGACCGCAGATCACCGGCCGGCTGACGCGCCAGCCGCTGCCGCGCACCAACGACTACAAGCAGGCCGGCGAGCGCTACCTGCTCAGCGAGCAGTGGGAGAAGGACGACCTGGTCGCCAACCTCGTCGGGGCGCTCAGCCAGTGCGACCGCCGCATCCAGGAGCGGATGGTCTGGCACTTCTTCCTCTGTGAGGACGAGCTGGGGCAGCGCGTCGGCGACGGGCTGGGCATCAGCGTCGAGGACGTCCGTGACCTGCCCCCACTGCCGCACCAGACGCTCTCCGATGAGGAGCGCGCGCGGCTGGACAACCTCGGCAAGAACGGGCCGCGTGACGTCACCGGCATCACGATGACCCACTGCGTGCCGAACGAGCACGAGAGCAAGACGGCCTAGCAGCCATCGGCAGAGACCCTGCACGACCGCAGCGGCCGGCACCCAGGAGGGCGCCGGCCGTTGCCGTCAGGCGGCCGCCCCGACCGAACGGCGCACTTTGGGCGCGCGTCTGGTGCCCTTCTTGCGCGCGGCGGCGTCCGGGTCCTCCCGCAGGATCTGCAGCACCGCAGCCTCGATCGCACCGTGAGTCGCCGGGTCGCCGAAGCTCTGCCCCTCGGCCAGCCGGTCCAGCGCGGGCCGCACGGTGATCCCGTCGTCGTACAGGTCGATCACGCGCGGGTCGATGTAGGACTTGCGGCACACCGCCGCGGTGTTGCCGAGATACGAGGAGACCTCAGTGACGCCTCGCGACACCGCCCGCTTGCGCGCGGTCACCGAGGCCGGGACCTCCGTCGACACCGCGAGCGCCACGGCCATCAGCACCGTGGCGTGCCAGGTGCGGAAGTCCTTCGCGGAAGCATCGACGCCCAGCGCCTCGCGCACGTAGTCGTTGACGTCGCTGCTCTTCACGTCGCGCCACGTCTGGTGGGCGTCGTCCCACCACGCCAGCAGCTCGGGCGCTGGGTCGTCGCGCTCGCACAGCTCCCGCACGACCTGCCGGACCGCGGGGTCCACAACGGCTTGCACCCGCTGCTTGCCGTGCTTCGCGATGTAGTCGAACACCACCACGTCGCCGTCGACGGTGACGTGCTCGCGGCGCATGGTGGCGAGGCCGAAGGTGCCGTTGTCCTCCGCGTAGCTCTCGCTGCCAACGCGGAAGAAGCCAAGGTCGAGCAACCGAAAGGCCGCGGCCAGCACCCGCTCACGCGTGAGCCCCTCGCTTGCGAGCGCGGCAGCGACCCGCTCCCGCGCGCGAGGCAGGCACGCGGCCACCTCGAGCACGCGGTCGTGCTTGGCCGCGTCGCGTTGTGCCCGCCACTGCGGGTGGTACAGGTACTGCCGCCTCCCGGCCGCGTCCGTGCCGAGCGCCTGGATGTGACCGTTGGGCCAGGGGCAGATCCAGACGTCCTTCCACGCTGGCGGAATCGCCAGGTCCTGGAAACGCTGCAGCTGAGCTGGATCGGTCACCTTGGCGCCGTCGGGGTCGAGGTAGGTCCACCCCTTGCCGGCGCGCCGGCGCGTGAACCCGGCACCCCCCGTATCCGAACGGCGTAGTCGCGGCATCCGGCGGTGCTCAGTCGTCCGCGGGGTCGAGGGTCTCCCCCTCGTCCTCCGCGTCGGCGAGCGCCTCCTCCCGCGAGGTTTCGTAGACAGGCTGGTCGGCACCGCCAGGGCCGGTGTCCGGCACCTCGCGGTCGAGCTTCAGCGCCAGGGGCTCACCTTCGAGCTCCTCCTCGCCCGTGGTCCCCCACTTGTCGACGCCGATCGCGTGGTCACCGGGCAAGCCGGCCAGGTTGGGATCCGGGACGTGCTTGTCCTCCGGGTCGTTGTCGTCGGCGGTCTCCGGGACGTCACTCGCGGTCTCGGTGAGGTCCACGGCCTGCCAGTCGGGCACGTCAGCGTGGCTCTCGTTCGTCGAACTGCGGCTGGGCTCAGTCATAACCGGCGACTACCCGTGGCGCCGCGCGAGCAACCGCTGCCGCCGGGCCGACAACCAAGGGCAGGCAAAGTCAATGCCATTCGGCAGGTTTCTTCGCCCGTTCACGTGAGGCGCCGCCGCGCGCGGGAATGGCGCCTGCAACGAGGACGCCCCAGACGCGGACACGACTCACCAGCCGACCGATCCCCAGCATGGGAGGGACCCCTTGAGCATCGACGCCTTCGGACAGGGCTTCGGGTCGCCGTTCGACGACATCATGAGCCGCTTCTTCGGCGGCGACCCCTTCTCGCGCACCCGCCAGGTGCAGCGGGTCGATGTGAGCCGGCTGCTCAGCGACCAGGCCCGGGAGCTGATCGCCCTGGCGGCCGACCACGCCGCCGAGAGCGGCAGCGCCGACCTCGACACGACACACCTGCTGTGGGCAGCCACTCAGCTCGACGCGACGCGTCGGCTGCTGCAGCGAGCCGGAGCCGACCCCGAACGCATCGCCCAGCAGATGGACGGCCTCATCGAGCACGGCGAGCCGCGGGAGGAGTCCCCTGCCCTGACGCCCGCGGCCAAGCGGGCCCTGCTGGACGCCCACACGCAGTCCCAGCAGGCGGGGTCCAGCTACATCGGTCCGGAGCACGTGCTGCTCGGCCTGGCCGCCAACCGCGACACCGCCGCGGGGCAGGTCCTCCGACGGCTTGCGACAACCGCCCCCGGCGCGACGGGCCAGCCGGGCACCGGCGCTGCTGCCGCTGAGCCGAGCACGACGCCGACGCTCGACGAGTACGGCCGCGACCTCACGGCGGAGGCGCGAGAGGGCCGCCTCGATCCCGTCGTCGGTCGCGAGCAGGAGGTCGAGCAGACCATCGAGGTGCTCTCGCGGCGCAGCAAGAACAACCCGGTCCTGATCGGCGACCCGGGCGTCGGGAAGACCGCGATCGTCGAGGGGATCGCTCAGCGCATCGTCAACAACGACGTGCCGCAGACCCTGGCGGACAAGCGCGTCATCTCTCTGGACCTCGCCGGCATGGTCGCGGGCAGCAAGTACCGCGGCGAGTTCGAGGAGCGGCTGAAGAAGGTCATCGACGAGGTCCGCGCGGCGGAGGGCGATGTCGTGCTCTTCATCGACGAGCTTCACACCGTCGTCGGAGCGGGCTCGGCCGAAGGCTCGATGGACGCCGGCAACATGCTCAAGCCAGCCCTCGCGCGCGGCGAGCTGCACGTCATCGGCGCCACGACGATCGACGAGTACCGCAAGAACGTCGAGAAGGACCCAGCGCTGGAGCGTCGGTTCCAGCCGATCCTCGTCCCCGAGCCCAGCGTCGAGGACACGATCGAGATCCTGCGAGGGCTCCGCGACCGCTACGAGGCCCACCACCAGGTGCGCTTCACCGATGAGGCGCTCGTCGCGGCTGCCGAGCTGTCCGACCGCTACGTCACCAACCGCTTCCTGCCCGACAAGGCGATCGACCTGATGGACCAGGCCGGAGCGAGGGTGCGGCTGCGGGCCAAGACCCCCGCCCCGGACACCCGCGAGCTCGAGGAGCGGCTGGCGCGGCTGACGAGGGAGAAGGACAGCGCCGTCGCCGGTGAGGACTACGAGCGGGCCCGGTCCCTCAAGGACGAGTGCGAGTCGGCTCAGGCCGAGCTCGACGCCGTCCGGTCGGGACCGGGACCCGTGCCCGAGGTGACCGCGGAGGACATCGCCGAGGTGGTGTCGCGCGCGACCGGCATCCCCGTCTCGCAGCTCACCGAAGAGGAGCGCGAGCGGCTGCTGCGCCTCGAGGAGCACCTGCACGAGCGCGTCGTCGGGCAGGACGAAGCGGTGCAGGTGGTCGCGGAGGCGGTGCGCCGGGCGCGTGCGGGGCTCGGCGACCCGGGTCGGCCCGTCGGCTCCTTCCTCTTCCTCGGCCCCACCGGCGTCGGCAAGACCGAGCTGGCGCGGGCGCTGGCCGACGCGCTCTTCGGCGACGAGGACCGCATGGTGCGTTTCGACATGAGCGAGTTCCAGGAGCGGCAGACCGTCAGCCGCCTCGTGGGCGCCCCTCCCGGATATGTCGGCTACGACGAAGCGGGCCAGCTGACCGAGGCCGTGCGCCGCACTCCCTACGCCGTCCTGCTGTTCGACGAGGTGGAGAAGGCCCACCCGGACGTCTTCACCACCCTGCTGCAGCTGCTCGACGACGGCCGGCTGACCGACGCGCAGGGCCGCACGGTCGACTTCTCCAACACCGTCGTCATCATGACCAGCAACATCGCCGCCGACCTCATCCTCGCCGCGAAGGGCGACGTCGAGAGCGTGCGCGACCGCGTGATGGAGGCGCTGCGGGCCCACTTCCGGCCGGAGTTCCTCAACCGGATCGACGACATCATCCTGTTCCAGGGGCTCGACCGCGCCCAGCTGCGCAGCATTGTCGAGCTGATGCTGGACAACACCCGACGTCGGCTGCACGCCCAGGGCATCGCCCTCGACGTCAGTGACCGCGCCGAGGACTGGCTGGCCAACACCGGCTACCAGCCGGAGTTCGGAGCGCGACCGCTGCGGCGGACGATCCAGCGCACCCTGGACCGCAAGCTCGCGACCCTCCTCCTCAGGGGCGACCTCGTCGAGGGCCAGACCGCGGTCGTCGACGTCGAGGACGGCGAGCTGTCCGTCTCGGCGCGCGCCGGGATCGACGGCAGCGACGGCGTCGACGGGCAACCCGGCGACAACGACGTTCCGAACGCCGATGCGACGCCTCCCGCCGTCGTCGACCTCACCGCCGAGAAGGCGCGCACGTCCTAGGGAAAGTCGGAGGAGATCGGGTGGCACCGCGTCGTACGGTGGCGCGGTGTCACCCCATCTGCCACCCCATCTGTCACCCCATCTGCCACCCCAGCTGCCGCCTCAGCTGCCATCCCTTCGCCCTCGCCTCCTGACTCCCACCCCGGACCTGCACGACTCCTGGCTGCGGGCTCGCGACGAGTTCGGCCGGGGGGTGCACCTCGACGGCTCCGGGCTCGGTCCCGACGACGAGGTGGACTCCCCTGCCGGCTTCGCCGCCTGGGTGGGCCGCCTGCTCGTGCAGGGCGACGAGACCGTCCCGGTCGCGGAGGGGCGCGTGCACGCGGACTACTGGTGGATCGTCGACGAGTCCGCCACCGAGTACCTCGGGGCGATCACGCTGCGGCGGGAGCTCAACGACTTCCTACTCAACGCGGGCGGCCACATCGGCTACAGCGTGCGGCCCAGCGCTCGTCGCCAGGGCCTCGCCTCCTGGGCGCTCGGCCACGTCCTCGACGTGGCGCGAGCGCGCGGGATGGGTCGAGTCCTGGTGACGTGCAAGGACGACAACGTCGCCTCGGCACGCACGATTGAGGGCGCCGGGGGCCGGCTGGAGGACAAGCGCGAGACCGACCTGGGGCTGACCCGTCGCTACTGGATCGAGCTCTGAGCCCAGCGTGGAGATTCGCACTGCTACCGAAGCGGACTGGCCGGCGATCTGGCCGTTCTTCCGGGCGATCGTCGCGACCGGGGAGTCCTATGCCTACCCCCTCGATCTCACGTCGCGCGCCGCACAGGACCTCTGGCTCGAGCCCGCACCGGGTCACGCGGTGGTCGCCGTCGACGACGATGGCGCCGTCATGGGCACGGCGAAGACCGGTCCCAACCGTCCAGGCCGCGGTTCCCACGTGGCGACGGCAAGCTTCATGGTCAACCCCGCTTACGCACGACGGGGCGTGGGGCGTGCGCTCGGCGAGTACGTGCTCGCGTGGGCGGCGCAGGCTGGCTACCGCAGCATGCAGTTCAACGCCGTGGTCGAGACCAACACTGCCGCGGTCGCGCTCTGGCGCTCGCTCGGCTTCGAGATCATCGGCACTGTCCCCGAGGCGTTCGACCACCCGGTGCACGGCCTCGTCGGGCTGCACGTGATGTGGCGGCGGCTCTGAGCCGACCGGTGGGTCGGGGGCAGCAGCGGTAGCGTCGGAGACATGGCCTCCCTCCCGCTGTCCCCCGCCTCCCTGGCCGCCGCAACCGGACTGCTCGGCGGCTTCGCGCTGGCGCAGTCGACCGGTCGTCGCGAGCTCGGTGGTGCTGCCTTCGCCGCCGGCGGTGCCCTCGCCGAGCGGCAGTGGCTGCGCACGACCGGGCGCGTTCCTGCCGTCGGCTTGGGCCTCGGCTACGCGGGCGCAATGGGTGTCTCGCACCCGCTTGCGAAGAAACTCGGTGCCTGGCGGTCCGTCCTCACCGTCACTGCGGCCGTCGTCCTCGCCTCCGAGGTCCTCACCCGCAGGAGCTGAGGCCGCGCTGAGCCTGCGCTAGCGGAGGATGTTGACGGCCCGCGCGATGACGAGGGCGACCGTCACCAGCGAGATGGCCGACTGCAGCATCATCGTGAGCTTCGCCCACCTGCTCAGCGGCAGCGTGTCCGTAGGGCTGAAGGCCGTCGCGTTCGTGAAGGCCACGTAGAGGTAGTCGACGAAGCCGGGCTCCCAGTCGTGATGCCCGACATCGGCGCTCATCTGCGCGAAGAGGAAGTCGGGGCGGTCGGCCCCGCGTCCCTGCGCCCGGTCACTGGGTCCGCCCCGGTCCAGCTCCCAGTACCAGAGGGCGAAGACGAGCACGTTGGTCAGCCAGATGACAGCGCCGTTCGCGAGGAGGCCTGTCGGGGTGCCCCACTGCTGCCCGCCGGACAGCAGCTCGTCGATGAGCTGAGCCGCGGACCAGCCGTTGCCGATGCTCGCGACTGCGATCAGCGCCAGGCTGAGCAGTCGGATGGGACGCGTGCGGCGGGTCAGCCGAGCCGGGTTGGCGGCTACCAGCACGACGAGCATGGCACCCTCGAACGCCGGCAACGCCCAGGTGCGGGTCAGCGTGAGCCGCTCGGGCAGCGCCACCTGGAGGGCGATCATCACGACGATAGCCACCGTCACCGCGAGGCGCGTCTCGCCTTCGGTGACGCGCTTCCACGCCGGGACGGGCCGGCCGGACGGCTGCGCTGCGGCGTTCACGAAGGGGTGGGGTGGGATGTGGCCACACGGTCATCGTCCTGCCTCAGCCGGGCGGGACCGCCGCGACGCACCGGACCAGACCGCACCGCAGGAATGAAGAAGCCCCGCACGCAGCGCCGGGGCTACCGTGACCGCGATGAACACGCGCACCGCACCGCAGCCGCTCGCCGACACCCACGAGGTCATCCGCGTGCACGGCGCGCGGGAGAACAACCTGAAGGACATCAGCGTCGAGATCCCCAAGCGACGGCTGACGGTCTTCACCGGCGTCTCCGGCTCCGGCAAGAGCTCCCTGGTCTTCGGGACGATCGCCGCGGAGTCGCAGCGGCTCATCAACGAGACCTACAGCGCCTTCGTGCAGGGCTTCATGCCGACGCTCGCACGCCCCGACGTCGACGTTCTCGAAGGCCTGACGACCGCGATCATCGTCGACCAGCAGCGCATCGGCTCCGACCCGCGCTCCACGGTGGGCACCGCGACGGACACCAACGCGATGCTGCGAATCCTCTTCAGCCGCCTCGCCGAGCCGCGGATCGGCTCTCCCAGCGCGTACTCGTTCAATGTCCCGTCGGTCAGCGCCAGCGGCGCCATCACGGTCGAGCGCGGCAACCGGCGAGCGGTGAAGGCGACCTTCTCCCGCCTCGGCGGCATGTGTCCCCGCTGCGAGGGCACCGGCGCCGTCAGCGACATCGACCTGACGCAGGTCTACGACGAGACCAAGTCCCTCAACGACAACGCCATCGTGGTGCCCGGTTACAGCATGGACGGCTGGTACGGGCGCATCTTCAAGGGCTCCGGGTTCTTCGACCCTGACAAGCCGATCGCGAAGTACTCCAAGCGCGAGCTGCACGACCTGCTGCACAAGGAGCCGACCAAGATCAAGGTGGACGGGATCAACCTCACCTACGAGGGTCTGATCCCGAAGATCCAGAAGTCCATGCTGTCCAAGGACCTCGACACCGTGCAGCCGCACGTGCGCGCCTTTGTAGAACGAGCCGTGACGTTCGCGGTCTGCCCGGAGTGTGACGGGACGCGCCTGGCACCGGAGGCGCGCTCGTCGCGCGTCCGGGGACTCAACATCGCCGAGGTCAGCGCGATGCAGGTGACCGACCTCGCGGAGTGGCTACGTGAGCTCGACGAGCCGTCGGTCGCACCACTGGTGAACTCACTGCAGCAGACGCTCGACTCCTTCGTCGAGATCGGGCTCGGCTACCTGTCCCTGGACCGAGCACCGGGCTCTCTCTCCGGCGGTGAGGCGCAGCGGGTCAAGATGGTGAAGGCGCTGGGGTCGGCGCTGACCGACGTGACCTACGTCTTCGACGAGCCGACAGCGGGCCTGCACCCGCACGACATCGCACGGATGAACGACCTGCTGCTGCGGCTGCGCGACCGCGGCAACACGGTCCTCGTCGTCGAGCACAAGCCCCAGACAATCGCGGTCGCCGACCACGTCGTGGACCTCGGCCCAGGTGCCGGGTCGGCGGGAGGACAGGTCTGCTTCGAGGGCAGCGTCGCGGGGCTGCGGTCGAGCGGGACCGTCACCGGGCGTCACCTCGACTACCGGGCCCATCTCAAGAACGGCGTCCGCACCCCCACCGGCGCCGTCGCCATCCGCGGCGCCGCCACCCACAACCTGCAGAACGTCGATGTCGACGTCCCGCTCGGCGTCCTGGTGGCCGTCACGGGCGTGGCCGGCTCGGGCAAGAGCTCGCTCATCGAAGGGGCGTTTGCCAAGCGGGAGGACACGGCGATCGTGGACCAGGGAGCGATTCGCGGCTCCCGACGGAGCAACCCGGCGACCTACACCGGAGCGCTGGAGCCGATCCGCAAGGCGTTCGCCAAGGCCAACGGCGTCAAGCCGGCCCTGTTCAGCGCCAACTCCGAGGGCGCCTGCCCGGTCTGCAACGGTAGTGGGGTCATCTACACCGACCTGGCGATGATGGCCGGTGTGGCCGCGCCCTGTGAGGAGTGCGAGGGACGGCGGTTCCAGAGCGCGGTGCTGGAGTACCGCCTGGGTGGCCGCGACATCAGCCAGGTGCTGGACATGTCGGTTGCCGAGGCGGCGGAGTTCTTCGCCGATGGCGAGGCAAAGGTGCCGGCTGCGCACGTGATCCTGCAGCGGCTGTCCGACGTCGGTCTGGGCTACCTCACCCTCGGGCAGCCGCTCACGACGCTGTCAGGCGGCGAGCGACAGCGCCTGAAGCTCGCCAGCCACCTCGGCGAGAAGGCGGAGATCTTCGTCCTCGACGAGCCCACCACAGGACTGCACCTCGCCGATGTCGAGCACCTGCTCGGGCTGCTGGACCGGCTGGTCGACTCCGGGCGCTCCGTCATCGTCGTTGAGCACCACCCAGCGGTGTGGGCCCACGCGGACTGGATCATCGACCTCGGACCGGGCGCCGGCCACGACGGAGGTCGCGTCGTCTTCGAGGGCACACCTGCCGACCTCGCGGCCGCGGCCTCGACGGTGACCGGCGAGCATCTCGCGGCGTACGTCTCGTGACTCGACCTTGTGACGCTGCCTCCTGACACCACCTCCTGACTCTGTGGCCCGACTCTGCCTCCCGAGGTCTCGCAGGTCCTGACTCTGTCAGTGCCAGGAGCTAGTTTCGGACGTATGTTCGAACAACTTCTCCGGAGCCTCCTGGGTCCACCGCTGCTCCTGCACGAGACCCTCGCCAGTCCCGAGCGCCGCCATTTCGGGGCCCAGCTGACGGTGCTGCCCCCGGGCCTCCCCCTGGACCCCGTCTCGCTGCCCGAGCTGGAGCAGCTCACCGTCGCGGTCCAGACGCAGACGGCGGCTCTGGCGGCCGCGGGGGCTCAGCTCGCCCAGCGCTGCGAGAGCCACCCCCTCACCGAGCTCGGCGTCGCAGCCACCGACGACGCCGCCGCCCCACCAGCCACCGAGCTCTTCCGCTCAGGGGTCTATCCCGTGCCAGCGCAGGCGCTGCGGGAGTGCGAGCTGCTGCTGCGCGCCGTAACGGCCCTGCACACGCTGCTTGTCGCAGGCCTCGCCGCCGCCCGACCCTGTGTGGGCGACAAGACTGATGTCGGTGCGTCGTGGGAACCCGAGGTCTCGGAGTTCGCCGGTGACGAGGCCGCCGCCCTGCTCGAAGTCCATGGGCGGACGGCGGCAAGCCGCATGATCGAGGCGACCACGATGGCGACAGAGACGCCGGCGCTGCTTCGGGCCGTCAGCGAAGGTCTCATCCCGAGTGCGGGAGCCCGCGCCGTCACGACCGAGATCGGCTCCCTGCTCGAGACCGCGCAGCGGGCGGCCGCGGTCGACATCGTGCTGGCACATGCGCGGACCGTAGCGGCGGCCAACGGGCTCGTCACGCCCGGCCGCCTCGCGCAGTGGGCGCGAGCAGCCGTGATCGAGCTCGACCCGGAGGCGGCCAACCGCAAGGCCCGGGAGGCACAGGCCGCCCGGGGCGTCTACCTGCGGACGGAGGCTGACGCCATGGCGAGGCTCGACGTTGTCGACCGCGCCGACCGCGCCCTCGTCAGCTGGGCCATCGTCGACCAGCTTGCACGCACCGCCGCACCCCGCGCCGGCGCCGACCCAGCCATCGACTGCGAACGGCGACATCACGCGGCTGCCCCCGACGCCTCCCACGACTGCCGAACCCTTGCTGCCAAGCGGATGGACGCCCTCCGGTTCCTGCTGACCACCCATCCCCTCGTCACGGGCGAGCACTTTCCGCTGCACGTGCTCGATCCCGGCGTCCCGGCACCTGAGGGGGCCACGTCGTCGATGGATAGCAATGTCGACGACGCGGATGTGACACGCCTCCTCGACGCGCCCTCGCCGCTGTGGCGCTCCAAGCGGCTCCTGCTGGATGTGACCGTCCCGGTCACCACGCTCACCGGCCAAGCGGAGGCCGCCGGTGTCATCGCCGGCTACGGGCCCATCCCGCCGGCGCTGGCTGCTCAGATTGCAGCGGAGACGACCTGGCGTCGTCTGCTCACCGATCCCGCCACGGGAGCGGTCCTCGACGTCGGCACCACCCGGTACAAGCCGACAGCAGCCATCGCCGCCTTCGTCACAGCTCGCGACCGCACCTGCCGGTGTGGCTGCGGACAGCCGGCCCGGTCGTGCGATCTCGACCACACCGTGCCGTTTCCCGACGGCCCGACGTCCACCGTCAACCTCGCCCCGCTCGAGCGTCACGGACACCGCCGCAAGCAGCATCCGGCCTGGCGCCTCCGACGCGAGGGCGACGTCTACTACTGGACGACACCTGGCGGGTACACGTTCACGGTGTCACCCGAAGCCGTGGGACCCATCCTCACCACTCTCGCGCGCGACCCGGATCGGCTCGCCCTCACCTTCGACGACGAGCCGGAGCCACCCACCGACGACGACGCAGACGCGTGAGACCCAGGGCCAGCGATCACGACCTGTGCGGGGCTGTCGACCTGTGTGGGGCGGGTGGGGCTCGAACCCACGACCCAAGGATTATGAGTCCTCTGCTCTGACCGGCTGAGCTACCGCCCCCGACGCCGTCACCCTACCGACGCGGCTGTCGGCTCCTGGCAGGCCGAGCGAGAAAGGAAGCTCCCGCGCCTGGATTCGAACCAGGAACCTGCCGGTTAACAGCCGGACGCTCTGCCGTTGAGCTACGCGGGAAAGAGGGCGAGCGCTCCGAAGAGGTCCGCACCGGGGAGAAACCTTACCGCACCGCTGCCGGCCCCCGAGGCGGGTCGCCAGGTCTCACTCCCCGACCGGGCCGACCTGCTCCTGCAACTGCCGCAGGGTGGTCTGGACGACCTCATCCACGCGAGGGTCGTCGGGGTCGAGACCGGCGTCGTAGCTCACCTGCCAGGTGATCGGGCCACTGCCGTCCGGGGGGCGCCGACCGCCCAGCGTCACGCCCCGCCGCCCCTGCACGGCGACCCGGGAGGTGACGACGATGCTCGCCTGAACCCGCTCGCGCACGGTCTCCGGCAGCAGCCCCGGATCGTCGAGCTCGACGAACTGCGGCGCTGCCTCCCCCACGAGCTCGAGCACGAGCGTCGTGGTCTCCGGCAGCCAGCGTGCACCCAGGACCGACACGAACGGCGTTGGCGAGAGCTCCCCGCCGTAGTAGAGCGCGCGGGTCGTTGCGACAGCCGCGACGGCACCGTGGTCGCGGGCCACGGCGAGGACGCGTTCACCCTGCTGTAGCGGCAGCGCGGGCATGTCGTCGTGGCCGCGCCCGAAGAACTTCACACCACCACGGTAACGAGGGGTCGCCTCGTGTCAGGGCTTCGGGAGTCAGGCGAGGAAGTCGCGCAGCTGCTCCGACATTCCCGGTCGCCGCAGCTTGCTCAGCGACTTGGCCTCGATCTGGCGCACCCGCTCGCGAGTGACACCGAAAGCCGCCCCCACCTCCTCGAGAGTCCGAGGGGTGCCGTCCACGAGGCCGTAGCGCATCTTGAGCACTCCGAGCTCGCGCTCGTTGAGGATCGCGAGCACGGCCTCCAGCTGCTCGCCCAGCATGCCGCGCAGCACGGTCTCACCCGGCTCGACGGCCGAGTCGTCCTCGATGAGATCGCCCAGCTCGGCCCCGTCGGACTCCCCGACGGGGACATGGAGCGAGACCGGCTCGAGCGCGAGGCGCCGCAGCTCGGCAATGCGGTCGACGGCGACGTCGAGGACACCAGCGAGCTCCTCGTCGGAGGGCTCGCGCCCGAGCTGCTGCAAGAGCTCCCGCGAGGTGCGCTGCATCCGGCCGACCAGCTCCGCCATATGGACGGGCACCCGGATGGTGCGGGACTGGTCGGCGACGGCGCGCGAGATGGCTTGCCGGATCCACCACGAGGCGTACGTGGAGAACTTGTAGCCGCGGGCATAGTCGAACTTCTCGACCGCCCGCATGAGGCCGAGGTTGCCCTCCTGGACGAGGTCGAGCAGCCCCAGCCCGCGCCCGGCGTACCTCTTGGCGATGGAGACGACCAGCCGCAGGTTCGCCGTCACCAGGTGGTCGCGTGCTCGGGCCCCGTCGGCTCGGATGCTCTCCAGCTCGCATCGGTCATAGGACCGGTCGCCGCGTCGCAGCAGCTCCTCGGCGAACACCCCGGCTTCGATGCGACGGGCGAGGCTGACCTCCTCCTCGGCGGTCAGCAGCTTCACGCGCCCGATCTCACGGAGGTAGACCTTGACGAGGTCGGCCGTCATCGCCTCGCCCGGCAGCTTGGCCACAGGCTCAGCGTCGAGGTCAGCGTCTAGGCCAGCGTCGAGGTCAGCGTCTAGGCCAGCCGCGAGGTCAGCGGCGAGGTCACTGTCACCCACCTCGGCCTCGAGGCCCGCGAGCTCCGCGAGCTCCTCGACATCCGGACCGGAGTCCTCCAGCTCCGCAGCAGCATCACCAAGGGCGGGCGACTGGGACGGTACGCCGGCGAAGTCGAGCGTGATCACGACGCTGTCGGAAGGGGACGTGGGACGCTCCTCGTCTCGCTGGCCCGGGATCGCCGCAGCCTCGCTTCGCCTCATTCGCGCTCCCACCCCTCCAGTGTGCGTGTCCGACTGAAGCGGTGCAGGCGTTATCCACCGGCGCGGCGTTGAGATGACCGAGCCCTTACGCGTGGTGGTCGAGGACGCGCTGCTGCAGGGTGCGGCGACGGTTCTCGAGCTCGATCAGGGAGGCGAAGACCGCGGTGTAGTCCTCCCCGTCCTCGGGGCTCATCCGCTGCAGCCGCGAGTGCAGCTCGCTCTGCTGGCGCTGCAGCGCGAGCTCTTCGACCCGGCTCAGCACGGAGACTGCATAGCGGGCATCGGGCGGTCCTTCGGCCCGGATGGGCTCGACGGCGAGCTCGGTGACCAGCTCGGTCACGAGGGGATGGGTGGCTGCGGCGCGCACGGCGTCCACCCACGCCTGCCCGGGCGCGACGCGGCCGGCGACGACCGCAGCCACCCCTCCGGCGGCGCGGAGAGCGGCGAGCAGCTCGGCGAAGGCCCGCACCAGGAACACCGACGGCTCGAGCTGGTCCAGGTCGGGCACCAGCAGCGGCGCCTGCAGAGCGACCTTGAGCAGCTCGCGCTCGACGGCGACGCGCGGGTCGCGGGGATGCAGACCCTGGCGGATCGGGTCGGGGGCCGGCTCGTCGGCCGTGCCCCCGGCAGCCGCGCCCCCGGCGGCCGCGGCCGAGCGCGCCAGGGGGACCGACGCTGCGGCGTTCGTCGATGACGTTGCTCCGCGACCCGCCTCGGTCACCGCCTGCATGACGGGAGCCACCTCCATGCCCAGCCAGCCCGCGAGCTGCCGGGCGTACTCCGGACGCAGGGCGCGGTCGCGGATGGCGGCCACGACGGGGGCGGCGGCGCGCAGCCCGGCGACGCGGCCTTCGGCGGTGTCCAGGTCGAGCCCTGCGAGGGTGCTGCGGATCGCGAACTCGAACAGCGGCACCCGCGCGGCCACGAGCTCACGCACGGCGGCGTCGCTGCGCTGCTGTCTGAGCTCGCACGGGTCGAGGCCGTCGGGCTGGACGGCGACGAACGTCTGCGCGACGAAGCGCTGGTCGTCTTGGAAGGCCCGCAGCGCGGCCTTGCGGCCCGCCTCGTCGCCGTCGAAGGTGAAGACGACTTCGCCGCCGAGACCCTCGTCGAGCAGCAGCCGCCGCAGCACCTTGATGTGGCCAGCGCCGAAGGCAGTGCCACACGTGGCCACGGCGTGCGTGACGCCCGCGAGATGACAGGCCATGACGTCGGTGTAGCCCTCGACCACGACCGCGCGGCGGTCCTTGGCGATCTCCCGCTTGGCCAGATCGAGCCCGTAGAGGATCTCGGACTTGCGGTAAATCGGCGTCTCGATGGTGTTGACGTACTTGGCCATCGGGTCGTCGTCGTAGAGCCGGCGTGCGCCGAAGCCGACCGTGTCGCCACCGATGTCGCGGATGGGCCAGACCAGGCGGCCTCGGAAGGCGTCGATCAGCCCGCGAGGGCCCCGCCGCGCCAGTCCCCCGGTGACGAGCTCGTCCTCGGTGTAGCCGCGTCCGCGTAGATGGCGCACGAGGTGGTCCCAGCCCTGGGGTGCGTAGCCCACTCCGAAGTGGGCGGCCGCGTCAGCGTCGAAGCCGCGCTCGAGCAGGAACTCTCGACCGGCGGCCGCACCAGGGGTCGCGAGCTGCTCGACGTAGTACTCCGCCGCGCTGCGGTGGGCGGCGATGAGCCGCTGCCGCTGCCCCGCGGGCGGCCCCGACCGGCGACCCTCGTCCGAGTAGCGGAGGGTGATGCCGGCCTTGCCCGCCAGCCGCTCGATGGTCTCCGCGAAGCTGAGGTGCTCGAGCTGCATGACGAACGAGATGGCGTCCCCACCCACCCCGCAGCCGAAGCAGTGGAAGGTCCCGACCGACGGGCGCACGCTGAACGACGGCGACTTCTCGTCGTGGAAGGGACACAGTCCCTTGAGGTTGCCACCCCCCGCATTGCGCAGGGTGACGTGCTCCCCGACGACATCCGCGATGTCCGTGCGCTCCTTGACCAGTGCGACGTCCTCGTCGAGGATCCGACCTCGCCCGACACCGCCGCCCGTCACCGCCGCAGTCTATGTCGCGAGGGGCGCCGGCCAGGGGCGTCGTCCACACCCCAGACGTCCGAACGGCGCTGTCTTGAACGGCGCTGTCCCGAGCTGTCCCGAACGGCGCTGTCAGTCGGCTGCGGCACCATGGCGGCGTGAGCTACCCCGACCGGCACGACCTCCCCCGGCCGGACGCCGGCGCCCCGGAGGCCAACGGCGTCACGGTCCCGTCACGGACGAGGGCGTGGGCCGCGACGATGGCGGGCCACCCCGACGGCAGCGGGCTCATCCGCGCGCATGCGGGCGACGAGCCGAGGATCGGCGCCAGCCCGCCACGTGGTCGCGAGCAGCGCGAGGCGCTGGAGGACCAGTTGCTCGTGCCCGGTGCGACCCGCGCCCGCGGAGCCGGCCACCGGACGGTGCCGGAGGAGCCGGATGCCGAGCGCACCTGCTTCGAGCGCGACCGCGACCGCATCGTGCACTCGACGTCGTTCCGGCGTCTGGCTGGCAAGACCCAGGTGTTCGTCTATCCCGACGACCACCAGCGCACGCGCCTGACGCACGCGATCGAGGTCGCCCAGGTGGCCACGTCGGTGGCGCGTGCGATCGGGCTCAATGTCGCCCTGACCGACGCCATCGCGCTCGGGCACGACTGCGGCCACGGGCCGGGGGGCCACGCCAGCGAGGAGGCTTTCGACGCCTTCCTTCCCGAGGGCTACAACCACGCCGTCTGGGGCGCGGACGTCGCGGTCGCGCCGCTGAACCTGTGCGCAGAGACTCTCGACGGGATCCGCAACCACTCCTGGTCACGTCCGGCCCCGAGCACCCCGGAGGGCGTCGTCGTCAGCTGGGCCGACCGGATCGCCTACTGCGCGCACGACCTCGAGGACGCCGCACACGCCGGGATCGTCAGCGTCGCCGATCTTCCGCCCGAGGCCGCCGAGGTCTGCGGCCGGTCGCGCGGGGAGCAGTTGGAGACGTTCATCCGTGGGCTGGTGGCAAGCGCCAGCACGACCGGGGTGATCGGGCTCCCACCCCACCTCGCTGGCGCTCTGGCCACTCTGCGCGCCTTCAACTACGAGCGGATCTACACCCGCCCCGAAGCGGTGGCGCAGACCCAGGGGGTGGTGCGAGTCCTTCATGCCCTCGTCGAGCACTTCGCCGACCGGCCACGAGCCCTGCCTGACCCCGCCGACGCCGCGCCCGGCTCACCGGAGGCAGTGCGCGCGGCGGTGGCCTACGTGGCGGGCATGACCGACCGGTTCGCGTTCCGGACGGCAGTCGCCGAGCTGGACTGGGAGCCGGCGCAGCTGCCTCGCGGCATCGACAGCCCTCGCCGGCGCTGACCCAGTCGCTGACCGCTCGCCCCGCGTCGGGAACTCTCCCGACCCCTTGATCGCTGAAGGGTTCGATGCAGGAGAACGAGGCACGCAACGTCGTCGACGCGCTGCGCGCGCGTGGGGTCAACGCCCGCCTGTCGCAGGCCGGGGTCTACCAGTTCGGTGTGCGCGTCGCGCTGCCGGATGGCCGGGAGGCGGTCTGGGACACCGACGGCACGGCAGGGCTCGAAGCGCAGGTGATGCGCGACGGCGTTCTGGTCGGGTTCGTCCCGCAGCTGCCCGGGTCCGAGGACTTCGACGAGGCCCAAACGGTCGAGGCAATCCTGCAGACCGACTACGACGCGCCCATCGCCACCCGCCGAACGACGCCAGCACCGGTGGCCGCTCCCCTGCCAAAGGAGGGCGGGGTCTTCCGCCGCTTCCTCGACGGCTTCCGCTACCGCTGAGGCCTCCGGCGGGTCCCTGGCCGTGCCGGTTGGGGGCCGGTTGGACGCCGGTTGGAGGCCGGTTGGAGGCCGGACTGCCTCACACCGCACTGACGCCGCTGTCCCCACTCTCCCCGAAGATCCGGTAGTAGAGGTAGGCCCCGGTCTCCCGGACGATGTAGCGCAGCTCTGTCTCGCGGCTGGCGTTGGCCGGCCCCGAGCGCGTGGGAGAGGTGGCGACGTCGAGACCCTGATCGCGGGCCATGGCCGCCGCGCGCAGGCTGTGCCAAGGGTCGGTGACAAGGACGGCGGTGTCCCACGAGCGCTGCCGCATCGCCGCGGCGACGGCCTTCATGCTCGCGAGGGTGTCGTCGCCAGTCTCGACGGCGACGAGATCGTCGGTGGGGACGCCGTGCTCGTGCAGCCACTGCCGACCCGCCCCGGCCTCGGTGTACTGGTCCCCCGGCTGACGTCCGCCGACAGTCACGATGACCGGCGCGACCTTGTCCTGCCACAACTGGAGGGCGTGCTCGAGGCGGGAGCGCAGCACCGCCGACGGCCGGCCGTTGTACTGGCTCGCGCCCAGCACCACGATCGCGTCGCTGCGCGGCCGGTCGTCCTGTCGCGCGGTCCACCAGACGCGGCCCGCCGTGACCGCGACGACCGCCACGGCGACGACGACGAGAGCCCCGAGCAGGCGCAGGACGACACGCACAGCTCGGGGCACCCGTCCATTCTTCCGAGTTGCCGACCGGCGCTTTGGAGCAGGTGGGGGCGTGTTGCGAGAAGCCGCGGGCGTCAGGCGTCAGCCGTCACGAGGCTGACGAGCGTCCCGCAGCCCTCCACCTCGCGGATGGCCCACCGGCCCTTCGTGGTCGACGAGGCGAAGTTGGACTCGGCGTCGTGCGGCTCCACCTCACCTTCGCTGAGCTGGTAGCCCGCCTTCGGCAGCGCCTGCTGCAGCTCGTGCAGCACCGCGGTGAAGTCCTGCTGGGTCACACCCTGGATCACCAGCCGGCCCTCGCTGCGGGACTCCACGTCCGTGATCCGCAGCCCGGTGGGCAGAGGGAAGTCGGCGGCCAGCGCCTCAGGTCGGTCCAGCGAGACGTCAGCGTCGGGGCAGCCGACGACGGCATCGGGGTCGACGTCAGGGTCGGAGGCATCGGGGTCGGAGGCGTCGGGGTCTCCCGCAGCCGACGACGACGGGGACGCCAGCTGCGTCGTTCGGGAAGGGCCTCCGTCGTCGGCGGCACCGGCCACCGCGCCACCCTGCCCACAGGACGTGAGCAGGGCGGCGCTGAGGGCCAGAGCCAGCCCGAGCACGGAGGGACGGGCTGACCGGCGCACGACTACTTCCCCTTGCCCTTGCCGCCGCCGTTGCCGCCCCCGTTGCCCTTGCCGTGCTTGCCGGTCACGACGGCGTCGTAGGCGCCGTAGAGGGTGTTCCCGGACGACTGGCGGGCGATGGTGGCGAGGGCGTCGAAGTTCTGCGCCCCGCCGGTGGCGCAGGCACCGGTGCAGCCATCGGCGTAGCCGACGAGGACACGACCCTGGGCGTCGGTGGTGACGTCCATGAAGTCGAGCAGGTTGCGGTCGTTGCCGCAGGTGGTGCCTCCGGTGCAGATCGAGCCCTTCTGGACCGGGTCGTTGGGCGTGGCGTCGACGGTCACCCAGCTCGCGCCGCCGTCGTATGTCGTGGCGATGTACAGGTGCCACACGCCGGTGAAGTTCGCGCTGTCCTGGTAGTTGCCGCCGGTGGTGGTCCCCAGGAAGGCGAAGGCGGCGCGGTTGTCGTCGCCCGCGGTCACGACGGGGAAGACGACATTCTTGATGCCCAGGCTCGCGCCGACGTTCTGGTCGTAGTCCCAGGTCTTGCCCTTGTCGTGGCTCACCGCGATGCGCGGCGTGCCGTCGGAGTTCTGGTAGCCGAAGTAGACCGTGCCGTTGGCTCCGATGCCGACACTCGGGTCGCTGTCACCAGGGGTGCTGGTCGGGACCTTCCGGACCGTCCAGGAGGCGCCGTTGTCCTCCGACACGGCGACGGCCTGATTGCCGCCGCAGCCCTTGTTGGGGACGTAGACCGTGCCGTCGGGCGCGACCTTCACGTGGCCGTGGAGACCCCCGCAGTCGAGCAGCGAGTACATCGGAACGGCGGGGCCGTACGTGACGCCGCCGTCGCGGCTGATCGCGCAGGAGGCGTCGGCGATGTCCTGTGAGCAGTAGTAGACGGCGTTGGGGTAGCTCGAGGTCGCCAGGGCGCCGAGACCGTTGGGCGAGTAGGGGCCGCCGCCGAGGGTCTGGTGGTCGACACCGGAGTTGATGCCCGAGCCCTGCGTCGGGTGCCAGGTCTCGCCATCGTCGTCGGTGTAGCAGGTCAGCGCGGCCTTGCCCGCGAGCTGCGACTCGAAGGTGCGGCCCGTGGCCTTGTCTGTGTAGAGGATCGGGTCCAGCGACTCGGTGCTGCCCTGCGGACAGCCGTTGGTGGCCGTCGCGCTCTTGTCTGCCCAGGTCGCGGCACCCGTCGAGTCGTAGCTGACCTTGAGCGTCGAGAGGTAGGCCTGGTAGAGGACGGCACCGGTCTTGCGGTCGACGCCGATCGAGGGCTCCCCTGCGTTGTGGGCGTCCTTGATGGAGTCGGGGGCCGCGGAGTTGCCGTAGGTGGGCGGAGTCGCCGTGCTCGGAGCCGGGTTGGCCGGGATGTCGACGACGGCCGCGGTGCCGGTCACCGTGTCGCCGAGCGGGGTGTAGGGCACGGTACGCACCGTGTAGGTGCCGGTGACCGCAGGCAGCAGCACCGCCTCCGGGTCCGAGGACGACGCCGAGGAGGTGATGATGTTGCCGGCGGCGTCGAGGACGTACAGGTCGTAGTCGGCGGCCGAGTTGGCCCAAGCAATGTTGACCTTGACCTGGTGTGTCGCGTCGTAGCCCGAAGGCACGGTGACGGTCAGACCGAAGTCGTCGCACGGGGTGGCCGCCGTGCACTGGACGTCGCCGGCGGTGCCGGTGACGTTGGGGACGAGGAACGGACCACCCGTCCAGGTCGTGGACGTGCTGGTGTCCGAGATGGAGCCGGACGCGGGTGTCGCCGCGTCAGCGGGGAGCGCGATGAGCCCCCCGAGCGTCAGCGTCCCTGCCGTGAGCAGGACGCCAGCGCGCCGTGGGTGACGAAGGTGCACGGATACCCCTTGAGGAGTCCTGGGACCTGCGACGCAGGCCCTCGTGCCCCTCGCAACGAGGCGAGGTGACGGCGGTCACGGTTTCCCGGCGTAATTTGTCCAAACCTTTGCGTTTGGGCACGCGTCGGCCGCAGGGTCTCCACGCGTCGGTCCCGTCTCGCCGCTAGTCCCGACCCGTCTCGCCGCTAGTCCCGACCCGTCTCGCCGCGCAGCTCGTCGATCTTCTCCGACGCCTCGGCCTTGGTCAGATGGTCGGGCAGCTCCTCGCCCGCCTCATGAGCGAGGGTCTCGAGGTAGGCCGCCTGCCGGTGCGTCGGAGGCTCGTCCCCGGTGCGCCAGGTGGACGGGTCCGGCACGTCCGACTCGTTCGCCTGCTGGTTGACGTCGTAGCTCTGCTCGTCGCTGGTCATGACGAGCCTGCTACCCGGCCCCTTCGCCTCGTACACATGTACGACGACCTATCCGCCGGAGTCGGCCCGCTCCGCCTCGCGGTCGACGACGGCGTCCTGGTCGTCGTCGAGCCATCCCTCCGGCAACGCGACCCGGCGAGCCCCGGTGGTGCGGCCTCGTGGACGTCCCAGCACGTCGGTCGGGAAGGGCTGGTCGAGGTCGAGCTCGCCCAGCAGGCGGTCGAGCTCGGCGAGGCTGGAGACCATCGCCAGACGCTGCCGGAGGTCGGAGCCGACGGCGAAGCCCTTGGTGTACCAGGCGATGTGCTTGCGCAGCTCGCGGCAGCCCTTGCCCTCGTCATCGAAGTGCTCGACGAGCAGCTCGGCATGACGCCGCATGACCGCCGCCACCTCCTTGAGGTTCGGCAATGCGCGCTGTCCCCGCCCCTCGAAGGCGGCCTGCAGGTCGCCGAAGAGCCAGGGGCGGCCCAGACACCCTCGTCCGACCACGACGCCGTCGGCGCCGGTGTGCTCGACCATTCGCAGGGCGTCCTCGCCCTCCCAGACGTCGCCGTTGCCGAGCACCGGGATCGACAGCTCGCCCTTGAGCCGGGCGATCGCCTCCCAGTCGGCCTCTCCGCCATAGAACTGGTCGGCGGTGCGGCCGTGCAGGGCCACCCAGGTGACCCCCTCCTCCTGCGCGATGCGCCCGGCGTCCAGATACGTCAGGTGCTCGTCGTCGATACCCTTGCGCATCTTGACGGTCACCGGGACCCGGCCGTCCGCAGCCGCGACCGCGGCACCGACGATGCGCCGGAACAGCTGCCGCTTCCAGGGCAGCGCCGACCCGCCCCCCTTGCGCGTCACCTTCGGCACCGGGCAGCCGAAGTTGAGGTCGACGTGGTCGGCCCGGTCCTCGTCCACGAGCAGGCGCACGGCCGCCGCGACGATGTCGGGGTCGACACCGAAGAGCTGGACGCTGCGCGGCGACTCCGACGGTGCGAACGAGATCATCCGCAGCGTCTCGGCGTCTCGCTCCACGAGCGCCCGGGAGGTGATCATCTCCGAGACGAACAACCCGGCGCCGTGCTCCCGACACAGCCGGCGGTAGGCGCTGTTCGTGATGCCCGCCATCGGGGCCAGCACGACGGGCGGCCACACGCGGTGGGACCCGAGGTGCAACGGCGCGTGCGCCCGGCGTTCGTCCCGAACGTCGTTGTCGTCGCCGCGCTCGGCGGTCAAGGTGGGCGCGCTCACCCCTGAATTGTCCCTGATCCCGCCCCTGCTTCCCCGTGTCGCTCTGGCCAGCGGCTGCGAGGTCATGGAACGGTAAAGCCTCCACCAGCGAGGGGGTACCCGTGCCAGCAGTCATCGAGGTCGAGGGCGGCCGGAAGACCTACCGGCGATGGCGGCGCCCTCCGCACGCCGCACTCGACGGACTCGAGCTGTCGGTTCCCGAGGGCGGCGTCTTCGGCTTCCTCGGCCCCAACGGCTCGGGCAAGACCACGACGATCCGGGTGCTCCTCGGGCTCGTGCGCCCTGACGCCGGCCAGTTCCGGCTCCTGGGGCAGCCGGTCGGCGACGGCATCGCCGGCGTCACCCAGCGGGTCGGCGCGCTGGTGGAGGTGCCGCTCTTCCTGCCGGGCCTGTCCGCGCGCACCAACCTGCAGGTCCTGGCGGACACCGCGGGCGTGCCCAAGCGCCGCGTCGAAGAGTGCCTGGAGGTCGTGGGGCTGCGGGAGCGGGCCCGCGACCGCTACAAGGGATTCTCCCTGGGCATGCGCCAGCGGCTTGCCATCGCTGCGGCCCTGCTCAAAGACCCGCCCTTGCTGATCCTCGACGAGCCGAGCAACGGACTCGACCCTGCCGGCATCCGAGAGGTGCGCGAGCTCGTGCGTGCGATCGGCGCCACGACGCACTGCACGGTCTTCGTCTCGTCGCACCTGCTGGCCGAGGTCGAGCAGATGTGCGACCGCGTCGCCATCGTCGACTCCGGACGGACCCTGGCCGCCGGCACCGTCGCCGAGCTGCTCGCCGGTGGCGGCCCCGCCCGGCTGAGGCTGCGCATCGACGACGCCCCGCGCGCTCTCAGCGTCCTGCACGCGGCCGGCCTGCGCGCCGACGGGGAGGCGGACGGGACCGTCTGGGTGGACGACGTCGACCAGCCCGCGCACGTCACCCGGCTGCTGGCCGACAGCGGGCTCTATCTCTCCGAGCTCACTCCGGTCGGCGCCGACCTGGAGTCGGCCTTCCTCACACTCACAGGCGGGGTCACCCGATGAGCGCCACCATCCCAGCTCCCGCGCCGCGCGAGTCGAGCCGGCTCACGGCGCTCGGTCACCGTGGGGACCTGACGCTGCCGGATCGGCCCACCTTCGGCGGCCTCTTCCGCGGCGAGTGGCGCCGGTTGACCTCTCGCCGCGCCACCCGCGTCCTCGCCGCGCTGCTGCTGGCGGGAGTCATGGCGACGATGGTCGGCGCGTTCGTGACCCACAGCCGTGACGACGCCGGCGCCCGGGTCGCTGCCCAGCAGGCGTGGGAAGACAATCGCGCGTCCTACCAGAACATGCTCGACCACATGAGCGCCGAGGAGCGCGCGCAGCAGCCGCCCGTCGACGAGGCCGTCGGGCCGGTCAGCAACTTCCTCCAGGACCCGCGCTACCACTTCCCCCGCGAGCTGCCCAACGTCGCCCTTGGCGTGGTCGCCGCCTGCCTGCTGCTGGCACTCACTCTCGGCGCGACCTCCATCGGAGCCGAGTGGCACGCCAAGACGATGGCGGGCCTGCTGGTGTGGGAGCCGCGACGGCTGCGCGTCTTCGCGGCCAAGGCGCTCGCCGTCGTCGCAGCGACCGTCGCCCTCGCGCTGCTCGCCCTGGCTCTCGCGATCGGGCTCGCAGCCCTCGTGGCCGCCGTCCGAGGCGACTTCTCCAACCCCCTCCCGCCCGGCGTGGAGACGCAAGGGCCGTCGGCGCCGGACCTGACGCCCGTCGCGGATGCCCTGTGGCTGAGCCTGCGCGGCGTCGTTCTCACCGGAGGCCTCGGACTGGCGGGCTGCGCGGCCGCGCTGCTGCTGCGCAGCACGGCGGCTGTGCTGGGAGTCGCCTTCGCCTACGTCGCGCTGGTCGAGTCCGCCGTTCGGGGATTCGGCTGGTCGGTGCAGCAGCACCTGCTGAGCAACGAGGTCGCGGCGTGGCTCACGCCGGGCGGCTTCGAGGTGTACCTCCCGGAGCCGCAGCTCGACGGCAGCGTCATGTCGACGGCCGTGCACATAACTCACCTGCATGCCGGGCTGGTGCTGCTGGGCGTCATCGCTGTCGTCGCGGCCGTGGCCGCATGGACCTTCCGGCGGCGCGACATCAGCTGAGCTGGGGCCGTCAGGAGACCAGCCAGCCGTTGCCATCGGCCACCTGCACCGCCTCGGCGCGGGTGCGAGCGCCGGTCTTGCCGATCGCTGAGGACAGGTGGTTGCGCACGGTCCCTTCGGACAGGTGCAGCGCGGCCGCGACGTCGGCCACCGGTGCGCCGCCCCGCGCCGCACGCAGCACCTCGACCTCCCGGCCCGTCAGGGGGTTCGTGCCGCTCACCAGGGACTCAGCGGCCAGCGAGGGGTCGACCACACGAAGGCCCTGCCGGACGCGGCGCACGGCGTCGGCCAGCTCCCGTGCGGGAGTGTCCTTGACGACGAACCCGCTCGCCCCGGCCTCCATCGCCCGTCGCAGGTATCCCGGTCGCCCGAAGGTCGTCACCACGATGACCCGGCACTGCGGGACCGCCGAGCGCAGGATCGCAGTCGCGGCGATGCCGTCCATGCCCGGCATCTCAACGTCCAGGAGGGCGACGTCAGGTCCGGTGCTGCGAGCAGCAGGCACGACATCGTCGCCCCGGCCGACCTCTGCGACCACCTCCAGGTCCGGCTCGAGGTCCAGCAGGGCGGCGATCGCACCTCGCACCAGGGCCTGGTCGTCGGCCAGCAGCAGCCGAATCGGAGGGCTTGTCACGCGGTCACCCGCAGTCGAAATCCCCCTGCTGGAGGGCAGGAGGTGGTGACCTCTCCCCCGTGCCGTCGCGCCCGCTCGCGAAGGCCGGTCAGACCGTGACCGCTCTCGGCAGAGCGGCCGGCCTGGTCCACGCCGTCGCCGTCGTCGCTCACCTCGAGGAAGGTGTCAGACAGCGTCACAGTGCAGCGGCGCGCACGGCTGTGGCGGATCACGTTGGTCACCCCCTCGCGCAGAGCCCACGCGAACAACTCCCGCTTCGCCTCGGGGACGTCGTCCACGGCGGTCGGCAGCTCGGCGGCTATTCCGGCGTCGGTCAGGGCGGAACGCGCAGTGGCGAGCTCACCGGCCAGGCTGAGCTGGCGGACGCCGGAGACGGTCGCGCGGATGTCGGCGAGGGCGGACCGCGCGAGTGCCTGCACCTGGTGTAGCTGTTCCTGGGCGCCGTCGACGCGTCCGCCCTCCATCAACCGTCCGGCGAGCTCGCTCTTCACGGCGATCACGGTGAGGGAGTGACCGAGGATGTCGTGCAGGTCGCGCGCGAACCGGGCTCGCTCCTCCTCGACGGCCAGGCGCGCCAGCTCCTCGCGGGCCTGATTGAGCGCGGTGAGCGCGGCGTTGCGCTCAACGATCCCGACGATGCCCGAGAGCACGAACGCCGCGAGCAGCACGGAGATCGCGATGCCGTGGTCGCCGTCCCACCCCGGCACAACCGAGGGCAGCAGCGCTCCGGCGGCCGCGAGGACGCCCGCGACTACCCACGCCGCCCGGGTGGGCAGCATGACCATGGCGCCGACCGTCAGGTAGACGAGGACGGCGAGGGACTGCTGTCCCGCCGCCGGGACCGACAGCGCTCCCAGGCCCGCGAGGACCACCAGGATCCCCACCGACCGCGGCACGCCAAGGGGGCGGCCAGCGCGGCGTCTGCTGCGGGCGTCGCCGAAGGCCCACAGGTAGACGACGGCGAAGGCGACCAGGGCTACGGCACCGACAGCACGCCAGGCGCCCTGCCCGTGCTGCAGCACCTCCGACAGTGGCGACACCAGGAAGATGAGCCATACGGCGGCGTAGAGCAGGGCCGCCCTGGGACCCATGCGCTCGCTGAACGTCGCTGCGCCCGCCAGCTGCGGGTCCGGCTGCCTCACGGCGCCATTCTCCGTCGCCATCCTCGTGCCCGCGGCACGTCTGCCACTGCCCGATCAGACCCGCTGCGTGTCGCGGCGGAAGCGCCACGCCGCACCCAGGCTGAAGACGGCCGCCCAGACAACGACGTTCGCGACGGCGACCAGCGTGAAGCCGTCACCGGTGAGCGGCGCGCGGCTGAGCCTCGCCAGGCCGTACATCGGCGTGAACTGAGCGATCTGCGCGAACAGCGAGCCGTCCTGCAGCGGCACGAAGAGGCCGCCGGCGAAGGCGAGGATCGCGAGCACCGGGCCGAGGATCTGCATGACGTTCTCCGAGGGCAGCAGGTAGCCCATGAACAACCCGAACGCGGCAAACACCAGGGAACCCAGCCACGCGATGAGACCGGCCGTCAGCAGGCGGCCCACCGAGAGGTCCGCGCCCCTCGCGACCCCGACGGCGAGCACGGCCACCACGCTGAGCAGCCCGAGGACCATCGCGACCGCGAGCTTGGTGGCGATGTAGGCCGCTGGCCGCAGCGGGGTCAGGCGCAGCTGCCGGCTCCAGCCGGCCGCGCGCTCGATCGAGACGGTCGCGGCACCGCTGGTGCAGGCGAGCATCGCGCCGTACACCGCCATGCTGATCGCGATGTAGGCGACGACGTTGCCGTGCCCGACGCGCTGGGTCGCGTAGTCCCCAGACGTGCCGAAGATGAGGAAGAACACGACCGGCATCACGAGGGTGAAGACCATCGTCCGCCGGTTGCGCAACAGCCGACGCAGCTCGATGGCCAGGTACGTGGGCGAGGCACCGCCCCAGCGCGGCAGCGGGCGCGCGACCGCGCCGGTGAGGGCGGGGGTGGTGAGGGCGGGGGTGGTGAGACTGCCGCTCATCGGGTGCTCCCAGTAGTCAGGGTGAGGAAGGCTTCTTCGAGACCGCGCGCGGTGACCTCGAGCGAACTTGCCGCGGTCTGGGTGAGCAGATGCCGGGCCACGGTGTCGGAGTCCGTGCACTGGACCAGGACGCGGTCGCCGCGGAGTTCCACGTCGGTCACACCAGGCAGAGCGTGCAGTGTCCGCAGCACGTCGGCGTCTGCACCCGGCAGGTGTGCGCTCACGAGCCGGCCGGAGGCGAGGTTCTTGATCTCGGCAGCCGAGCCGTCGGCCACGACCTCCCCAGCCCGCACGAGAACCACCCGGTCGGCGTGGGCGTCGGCCTCCTCGAGGTAGTGGGTGGCGAAGATGACCGTGCGTCCGCGGCTGGCGTCGGCACGGATGGCCGACCAGAACTCGCGGCGCGCCTCGACGTCCATGCCGGCGGTGGGCTCGTCGAGCAGAAGCAGCCGGGGGTCGGGCAGCAGGGCCAGGGCGAAGCGCAGCCGCTGCTGCTGGCCCCCAGAGCAGGAGCCCACCTTGCGGTCGGCAATCTCGACCAGCCCGGCGCGCTGCAGGACCTCCTCGAGCGGACGGGCCGTGGCGAAGAGACTGGCGGTCAGGCGCACGGTCTCAGCGACGGTCAGGTCCTTGAGCAGGCCGCCCGTCTGCAGGACGGCGCTGATCTCCCCTCGCGCGATCGCCTCGGCCGGTGTGCGGCCCAGGACTCGGACTGCACCGGTGTCGGGGCGCCCGAGTCCCAGCATCAGGTCCATGGCGGTGGTCTTGCCGGCACCGTTGGGACCGAGGAACGCGACGACCTCGCCCTGCTCGACCCGCAGGTCGATGCCGCGGACCGCACGTACCGCACCGAAGGACTTGGTGACGCCGAGCAGCTCCAGGGCCGGGACCGCGGGCGTCTGCGCACCCGAGGTCGGAGACGTCGCGAGAGTTGTTGGCATGCCGCAAGACTGGCAGCGGCGGAGGGCCGTGTCCTCGGCCGTCCGTCACCAACCGCCCATGACGTTTGTCATGGGCGGTTGGCACAGCGTCCCGAGCTGCTAGCCGGGGCAGCCCAGCAAATCCGGCGTCAGCAGCCAGGCAGGCGCGTAGCCAGCCAGCCCTCGAGCGCGTCGAGGCCGATGCGCTCCTGCGTCATCGTGTCGCGCTCGCGCACCGTCACAGCCTGGTCGTCGAGGGTGTCGAAGTCGACGGTCACACAGAACGGTGTGCCGATCTCGTCCTGGCGACGATAACGACGGCCGATCGCTCCGGCATCGTCGAAGTCGACATTCCACCGCTGCCGCAGCTGGGTGGCGAGGTCCTTCGCCTTCGGTGTGAGGTCGGCGTTGCGAGACAGCGGGAGCACAGCCACCTTGACCGGTGCCAGCCGCGGGTCGAGGCGCAGCACGGTGCGCTTGTCGACGCCGCCCTTCGCGTTGGGCGCTTCGTCCTCGGCGTAGGCCTCGAGGAGGAACGCCATCATCGGGCGCCCCACACCGGCTGCTGGCTCGATGACGTAGGGGATCCAGCGCTCGCCCTTGTCCTGGTCGAAGTAGCTGAGGTCCACGCCCGAGTGCTCGCCATGGGTAGTCAGGTCGAAGTCGGTCCGGTTGGCGATGCCCTCCAGCTCGCCCCACTCTGAGCCCGCAAAGTGGAAGCGGTACTCGATGTCAACCGTGCGCTTCGAGTAGTGGGAGAGCTTCTCCTTCGGGTGCTCGTAGTGCCGCAGGTTGTCGCGGGAGATGCCGAGGTCGACGTACCACTGCGTGCGGGTGTCGATCCAGTACTGGTGCCACTCCTCATCCGTGCCCGGCTCGACGAAGAACTCCATCTCCATCTGCTCGAACTCGCGCGTGCGGAAGATGAAGTTGCCAGGGGTGATCTCGTTGCGGAAGCTCTTGCCGATCTGCCCGATGCCAAACGGAGGCTTCTTGCGTGCGCTCTGCATCACGTTGGCGAAGTTGACGAAGATGCCCTGCGCGGTCTCGGGGCGCAGATAGTGCATGCCGGACTCGTCCTCGACAGGGCCGAGGAAGGTCTTCAGAAGCCCGTTGAACATCCGCGGCTCGGTCCATTGGCCGCGGGTGCCGCAGTTGGGGCAGGCCACGTCCGTCATCGAGACGGCGTCAGGGTCGTCGAGCTTCTTCCGCTCGGCGAAGGACTCCTTGAGGTGGTCCTCGCGGAAGCGTCGATGGCAGGACTGGCACTCCACGAGCGGGTCGACGAAGGCGGTGACGTGGCCGGAGGCGACCCAGACGTCGCGCGGCAGGATCACCGAGGAGTCCAGGCCGACGATGTCGTCCCGGCTCTGCACCATCGCCCGCCACCAGGCGCGCTTGATGTTGTCCTTGAGCTCGACGCCGAGGGGGCCGTAGTCCCATGCCGAGCGCGTCCCGCCGTAGATCTCGCCGGAGGGGTAGACGAAGCCGCGGCGCTTGCAGAGGCTGACAACGGCATCAATGGTGTCGACGGGCACAAGGTCTCCTGCGGCTGGCTGTCGTAGCGAGTGGAGACCTCAGGCTATCGGGCGGCGGCCGCCGGGCTACGGCTCGAGGTCGCTGGGCACGACCGGGGCCGACGCCTCCCCCAGTCCCACACTGTCGGCGTCGGCGGCACGGTCACTGCCCTGTCTGCCGGTTCCGGCGGTGCTGCGGACCAGGACCTCATAAGCCGAGGGCTCGTCGATCGCCTCGTACATGACCGGAACGGCGGCGACCTTGACCGCGTAGCTGCCCAGCGCGCGCCGGTAGGAGCCAACGTCCTCGAACTCCAGACTCAGCGACCACAGACCGGCGTCGTCCACGCTGCGACCGAGCCGGCCGGACACGAAGCCACGACACGCCGCGAACGCCGCCAGCGCCGCCTCCGCGCGGTCCCGGAAAGCCGGCCCGTCCGCCACCCGGTACCTCGTCACGACATGACAGCCATCGCTCATGCCGTCATCGTGCCGCAGCCGGTCAGCGGACCGTCTCGTAGCGCTCGTTCTGCACCCGCATGGCCTGGCTGAAGGTCGCCAGCGCCTCGTGCAGGTGCCGCAGCGCCGGCTCGTGGACGCTGTGCCACTGCTCGCGGAACTCGGCGGCAGCTGGTCCCTGCCAGTCGACGCTCGTGAGCGCCGTGGTCAGCGAGGACCTGGTCCCCTCGACCGCCGTCAACTGCTGCTGGAACGTGCCGAACGCCGCGGCGAGAGCGTCGGTATCGACTCGGATGAACATCTGGCTCCTTGGTGATGCTGGGGCTGGTGAGGGTGGGGGTGCGAGGACCCACTGGCCTCGACGTTAGGCCGATCTGCTGTCCGGCTGCTGGGGCTGTCCACAGGGCCACGATCGACGAACGGCGCTGCGGAACGCCCGGGTCGTCGCGGGTGGCTGGTCGGGCTGACCGGGCTCTGCTGAGCGGGCGAGCTGAGCAGCCACGGGACGCCGCCCCGGTCGCAGCACGAGCGCCCGTCCGGGGAGGGAAGCCGGAAGCTGGCGCAGGTCGGCCTCCGGAAAGGCCTCCCGGGCCAGCGGCGAGGGCGCGAGCAGCAGGGCGTGATGCGCCGACCGCAGCGATGCCAGCCAGCCCGAGAGTGCGCGTGCCGCGCGATGCTCGGACACCGCGACCACGACATCGACGTTCGGCCGGGCGAGCAGGTGCCCCATCGCCGCGTAGCCCGGGGACAGGGCCTCAAGGAACCGGTCCGCGTCATCCACGACGGCCAGGAGGGGGACCTCGGCCGGCTCGGCCGTCTCCGCGAGGGCCAGCAGATCGGCCGGGTCGGACACAACGGCGATACGGCGGCCGGTCCGCGCGGCCGCCGCTGCAACGCACGCCAGCGTGGAGGTCCGGCCGGACCGCGGTGGCCCGACGACCAACAGGGGACCGTCTCGGGTGAGATCGAGCTCGAGGATTCCGGTCGCCGTCCGGCCCACGCGCAGAGGAGGCGCCGGGTGCAGGTCGCGTGTCACGGTCGATCCGACGGCCGCCAGGCGAGGGGGCTGGGCCAGCTCGTCCAGTAGCACCAGTCGGGGCAGTGGCTCGAGAGCCGGCGGCCCCGAAACTCCTTGCCACCGCTCGATGACCGCGGAAGGCAGCTCCGGGGCCGCAACTGCCAGCTGCACCTCGAGGCCATCCGCGTGGGCGCGGCCGGGCACACGTGCCGTTCGGAGATGGACGACCCGGTCGAGGCCAGCCCGGACGGACCTTCCCAGCTCCTGCTCGCCCGCGGCCGACACAGCGACGCCGATGCCATCCTGGCGTCCGGTCGTGAGCACGGACGCGAGGCGGCGCTGCAGGGCGGCGCCTGCCGGTCGGTCCAGCTGCGCCTGCAGCAGTCCCAGGTCGTCGATGACGAGCAGCGTGTGCATGCGTCCCTGACCCGCCCCCGCGAACGGCTCATCGAGGAGGTCGAGCAGCGCGGCCAGATGGTCCTCGTCGGAGGGGTCCACGACAGCGGCCACGTGCGGCAGCATCCCGAGATCCGCATGCGGACGGCCGCGGCCGTCCACGACGACGATGCGCAGCTCGGCCGGCGACCGAGCGGCGGCAGCCTGCAGGACCAGTGACCGCAGGGCGTGCGAACGACCGGAGCGCGCCGGCCCCACGAGCGCGAGCCCGACAGGAGCATCGAGCTCCGCGGTCAGGACGATCTGCGCCTGCTGCTCCGGCAGGTCCAGGAGTCCGAGAGCGACGCAGTCGCCCACGGCAGGGACGGAGCTGTGCCACAGCTCGGGCAACAGCGGGCACCAGGGTGGAGCGGCCCGGCCGCCGCCGGTGGCCGAGAAGGCGAGGGCCACCTCACGAAGCACGAGATCTCGCTGGGGCGGGCCATCCGGCGCAGCCTCGACAGCGTCGAGATCCTCGACGCGGCCAGCCGCCGAGACGTCGACCAACCGGCCGCGGGAGTCGGCATTCGCGCCGACCCACGGCAGCTGGACGGGCGACGCGGCTCCCCCGATCGCGAGCACCGCGCGGCCGGGTTGGTGCGGCGAGATCCGCGAGGCACCGTCGTGACCGACAAGCTGGCGGCTCTGCGCGGGGTCAGTCAGTCTCATCGCCAGCACCACGTCGACGTTGTCCAGGAGCCGCCCGGAGACGACGCCGCTGACCGACTGGCTCGCCAGCACGAGGTGGACGCCCAGGCTGCGGCCACGCCGTCCGACGTCGACCAGCCGGTCGAGCAGGTCCGGCCGCTGGTCGGCGAGCACGGCGAACTCGTCTACGACCACCAGCAGGTCCGGAGGCACCACCTCGCTGCCTTGGTGGCGCCAGGCGCTGAGGTCCTCCTGCCCGGCATCCCGGAGCAGACGGGCGCGTCGCCGGAGCTCGGCCGACAGGCTGGCCAGGGCGCGCTCGAGGACCGCCCCGTCCAAATCGGTGACAAGGTCGGCGATGTGAGGCAGGTGGGCAACAGCCTGCAGAGAGGTACCGCCCTTGCAGTCCACCACCACAGCGGCGAGTCGATCAGGTGGATAGCGCTGGGCCAGGTCAAGGAGCATCGCCTGCAGCGCGCCGCTCTTGCCTGCTCCCGTCGTGCCGGCGACGAGCACGTGCGGAGTTTTCGTCAAGTCGACGATAACCGGTCCCTGACTGCCCCCGCCCACGAGCCATTGAAGCCGGAGGTCGCGGTGGTGAGTTCGCCACGCGGCCACCACCTCGGCGGCGGTCAGGATCCGCCCGAGGTCTTCCAGCGACAGTCGCTCCGGTGGCTGACTGCTCTCGCCCACCTCCTCTCGCACCAGCGCCGCGAGGCGACGCCAGGCCTCCGGGTCAGGGAGGATCTCGGGACCGATCGACGTGGTCCCGGTCGTGCCCAGGGTGGTGCCGTCGACGTGTCCCCCTGTGTGAAGCTGCGCATCGCCGACGTCGGCGACGACGACCTGGATGTCCTGCACCTCGGCCGGGCGAGGGACGTCGCTCGTTCTCCGCGCGCTGATGACGAGGCGGCTGTGACCGTCCTCCACATGCCACACGGGACCGGACGACACGGCACGGTCGGCGTGCCGGGCCAGCGCGGGCAGAGCCCACGCCCAGTCAGATGGAGCCGTCGACCGGCGATCGCCTGACGAGGAGGACCGTACGAGGATCGGGGCCGGTCGCTGGTCGACCAGCTGGACCAGCAGCCACCGAGCGACGGCGAGCAGCAGTGCGCGACGGCGTTCGTCGGTGATGGTGAGGACGAGCACCGTCTCCTCGTAGACCGGGACCACCACGGGGGCCGGCTCGGTCAGGGCGGCGCCGGTTGGGACGCCGACGCGAAGGGCCGCGAGCGGCGGAGCCATGCCGGGGTGCAGCTCGCACCAAGCCTGGACCTGCCGCCGCCCCGCACGACCCCTCCACGCAGGCCCGGGCCAGACTGCGCGGACCCAGACGGCGGCAGCGAGCTCGACCGCAGCCGCGACTCGCAGCGCCTCTTCCTCGGCCTGCACCCTGGCAGCGCGCCGTTTCGTGTCACTACGACGAGAACTCGCCCGCTGCGCCAGCTGCACTCCGACCGTCGCGAGCGGGGCGGCGAGGACGAGGACGAGCAGTCGGGGGTCGCGGACCAGCAGCAGCATGCCCACGGCAGGCAACAGGGCGAGCCCCATCGGCCAGAGCGGGAGCGCACCGGGCTGGGGCAGGTCGCCGACGGGAGGCGGCGCCTCTCCGGCGGCCGGCGCTGGCCGCGGCGGCACTGCCAGCGCGGGCAGCACTCGCCGAGGCTCCTTGCGCATGCCGTCGAGCTGCACGACGTCGCCCGATCCCAGACCCCAGTCGTCGAGCAGCGGGTCCTCGGCGGGCGACGCAGGTGCAGACGCTGGCCGCGCCGGGGGGAGCAGCTCAGCGGTCAGGCTCGCCGCAAGGTCGGACACTCGCGAGTCGCGTCGCCAGCGGACGCACACGCTCACCTCGCCGCCATCGGGCAGCACGGCGCGCACCGCTGCCTGTCGTCCCCTCGTCAACACCGTCCCGACGGTAGAGCCGACGGCGCGTGCCACGACGTGCGTCATCCACAGGTCAGGACGGGCTCGACTCCTCGTTGGGGACCGCGCCACCGTAGCGGCGGTCGCGGCTGGCGTAGAGCTCGATCGCGTGCCAGAGGTCACGCCGGTCGAAGTCGGGCCACAGCCGGTCGAGAAAGACCATCTCAGCGTAAGCCGACTGCCAGAGCAGGAAGTTGCTGGTGCGCTGCTCCCCTGACGAGCGGACGAAGAGGTCCACATCGGGCAGGTCTGGGGCGTAGAGGTAGCGGGCGATCGTGCGCTCGTCGACCTTGTCGGCCTTCAACCGACCCGCAGCGACGTCGGCTGCGATCGCCGCAGTGGCATCGGCGATCTCGGCACGACCCCCGTAGTTGACGCAGAACTGCAGCGTGATGACGTCGTTGTCGCGGGTGCGCTCCTCCGCGTCCTGGAGCTCGCTGATGACGCTGCGCCAGAGCCGGCGGTGCCGGCCGGACCAGCGCACACGCACGCCCATGGCGTCCAGCTCGTCCCGCCGTCGATGGATGACGTCCCGGTTGAAGCCCATGAGGAAGCGCACCTCGTCGGGCGATCGGCGCCAGTTCTCCGTGGAGAAGGCGTAGGCCGACAGGTGCTTGACGCCGATCTCGATGGCGCCCTTGATGGTGTCGAGCAGGGCGGCCTCACCGGCTTCGTGCCCACGGGTGCGGGGCCAGCCCCGCTGCTTCGCCCAGCGGCCGTTGCCGTCCATCACGATCGCGACGTGCTGCGGCACGAGGTCGCGCGGAATGTCCGGCGGCCGAGCGCCCGACGGGTGCGGGTCAGGCGGCAGGTAGGTGCGGTGGCGACGGCTCACAGGCGGATCATCCGCGCTCGACGAGGCGCAGGGAGCGCAGGCCCCGTTCCAGGTGCCACTGCAGAAACGCCGCGACCAGGCCGGTGGCCTCGCGGCGGTGACGGTCGACGCTGGCGTCGGCGACCTCCCAGTCCCCTGTCAGCAGGGAGCCGAGCAGCTCCATCGTCTCCGGCGCCGGCGTGGCGACACCCGGCGTGCGGCAACTCGGGCAGAGCGCGCCGCCCTGGGAGATGCCGAAGAACCGATGCGGCCCGGGGTCGCCGCACAACGCACACTCGTCGAAGGACGGCGCGTAGCCCGCCACCGACAGCGAGCGCAGGAGGAACGCGTCGAGGACCAGCCCGGCGTCGTGCTCCGCGCGCGCCAACGAACGCAGCGCTCCCACGAGCAGCAGGAACTGCTGGGTCGCTGGCTCCCGCTCCGACTCGGTGAACCGCTCGGCCGTCTCGAGCATCGCCACCGCTGTAGTCCACCGCCCGTAGTCCGAGGCGAGCTGCGCCCCGAACGGCGCGAGCGTCTCGACCTGCGTGACGATGTCGAGCGACCGGCCCTCGTAAAGCTGCAGGTCCACGAGCATGCCCGGCTCGAGCCGGGCGCCGAACTTCGACTTCGTCCGCCGCACACCCTTGGCCGACGCGCGGACGCGGCCGTGGTAGCGGGTGAGCACCGTGACGATGCGGTCGGCCTCACCCAGCTTCTGGGTGCGCAGCACGACGCCCTCGTCCCGGTACAGCCTCACGTGCCCATTGTTTCCTGTCCCCGGCCCGAACGGCGCTGTCCCGCCCCCGCGCGTCGGCCGCTCTTCCCCCCGTGGCCCGAACGGCGCTGCTCCTGCCGGCCGCCGTGAATATCGCTTGCCGCCGACCCGGCGTCGCTGCTGTCCTGTCGCGGTGAGGCCATCCGAGGTCCGGCTCGATCCGCCCACGCGCGTCGATCCCGACGACGACGAGGCGTTCGCCGCGCTGTACGCCGTTCGGGTCGCGGCGGTCGAGCACGACGACCCGCAGACGCCCGACGACCCGCCGGAGGATGTCCGCGGCGCGCTCCGGTCGACCGCACACGAGGACGTACGGGCCTGGCTGTGGTCGGTCGACGGTGAGCCGGTCGCGATGGCCTCGGCCTACCTGCCGCTGCAGGACAACCGTCACCTGGTAGAGGTCGACCACCTGCGGGTGACGCCGGCCTGGCGGCACCGCGGCGTCGGGCAGCAGGTGCTCGCCTTTGTGCTGGAGCACGCGCGCCAGGTGGGACGCACGGTCGTCGCGGCCCAGAGCTGCCGTGACCACGCGTCGGACACGCCGTCGGCCGGCGACCGCTTCGCCGGGGCAGCCGGGGCGGAGGCGGCCCTCGTGGAGGTGCGGAGGACGCAGCACCTCGACGAACTGGACTGGTCAACCCTCGCCCGCCTGGAGCAGGAGGCCTCGGCCGCCTCCGCGGGCTACCGGCTGGTGCAGTGGGTGGACCGCGCCCCGGACGACCTGGTGGCCGGCGTGGCCACGCTGCTCGGACGGATGGTGACCGACGCCCCCATGGGTGAGCTCGACCTGGAGCCGGAGCACTACGACGTCGAGCGGGTGCGCAGCGAGGAGCGGCAGGCCCAGGACCGGGGCCGGCTGCGGGTGGCCGCCGCGCTCGTCCACGACACGACCGGGGCGGTCGCCGGCTACAGCGACATGGGCATCTCGCGGTCCCGGCCCGAGGTCGGCTACCAGTGGGAGACGATCGTGCTGCCCGAGCACCGCGGACACCGGCTGGGGTTGCGACTGAAACTCGCCAACACCCGCGCGCTGCGCGACGCCTCGCCAGCCACCCGCCGCGTCCACACGTGGAACGCGGCGAGCAACGAGCACATGATCCGGATCAACGAGGCGGTGGGCTTCCGCCCCACCCAGGTCTGGACCCAGTGGCAGCTGCGACTGCCCGCCCCTGAGTAGCCAACGGGAGGACCGCAGCGGCGGCGGATGCCGCTGCCGTGACCGACCTCCGGCCTAGCGTGCAGGGATCGCGCGGTTGACCGCGCTCACCACGGCCTTGAGGGATGCCGTGACGATGTTGGCGTCGAGGCCGACGCCCCAGACCACCGAGCCGCCCACGGCGCACTCCACGTAGGCGGCCGCCGTGGCGTCGCCACCCGCGGACAGGGCGTGCTCGGAGTAGTCGAGCACGCGCACGTCGAGGTCGACCTTGGACAGGGCGTCGCAGAAGGCCGCGATGGGGCCGTTGCCCTCACCGTCGAGCTCGCGGCGCTCGCCGTCGTGGTACACCGCGACGCGCAGCGCGTCACGTCGACCCTCGGCGGCCGAGGTGTGGACCGAGTTCAGACGCAGCGGAGCCTCGCGGGTGAGGTACTCGCTCTGGAACGCCGCCCACATCTGGTCCGGGGTGACCTCGCCCCCTTCGGCGTCGGTGTAGGCCTGCACGACGCCGCTGAACTCCATCTGCAGGCGGCGGGGCAGCTCGAGGTGGTGCTCGCTCTTCATGATGTAGGCGACACCACCCTTGCCCGACTGGGAGTTGACGCGCACGACCGCCTCGTACCCGCGGCCGACGTCCTTGGGGTCGATGGGCAGGTAGGGCACCTCCCACTGGTACTGCGCCAGGGGCACGCCCGCGGCCGCCGCATCGCGTTCGATTGACGCGAAGCCCTTGTTGATGGCGTCCTGGTGGCTGCCAGAGAAGGCCGTGTAGACCAGGTCACCGCCATAGGGGTGACGCGGGTGTACCGGCAGCTGTGTGCAGTACTCGACGGTGCGGCGGATCTCGTCGATGTCGCTGAAGTCGATCTGCGGGTCCACGCCCTGGCTGAAGAGGTTCATGCCGAGGGTGACCAGGCAGACGTTGCCGGTGCGCTCGCCGTTGCCGAACAGGCATCCCTCGACGCGGTCAGCCCCGGCCATCACACCGAACTCGGCGGCGGCCACGGCCGTGCCGCGGTCGTTGTGCGGGTGCAGCGACAGGCAGACGTGCTCCCGGTGGGGCAGGTGACGGTGCATCCACTCGATCTGGTCGCCGTAGACGTTGGCGGTGGCCATCTCGACGGTGGCGGGCAGGTTGAGCACGATCTCGCGGTCGGCGGCCGGCTGCCAGACATCCATCACCGCGCTGCAGACGTCCAGCGCAAACTCGAGCTCGGTGCCGGTGAAGACCTCCGGCGAGTACTCGTAGCCGACGTCGGTGCCCTGCAGCAGCTCCTCGGCGTACTTCATGACCAGCTCGGTCCCCCGCACCGCGATCGAGCGGCACTCGTCGCGGTCGACGCCGAAGACGACGCGGCGGAAGAGCGGAGCCGTGGCGTTGTAGAGGTGAATGGTGGCCCGGTGGGCACCGGCCAGGCTCTGGGCGGTGCGCTCGATGAGGTCCTCGCGGGCCTGGGTCAGCACCGAGATCGTTACGTCCTCGGGAATCGCGTCGGTCTCGATGAGCTCCCGCACGAAGTCGTAGTCGGCCTGGCTGGCCGAGGGGAACCCAACCTCGATCTCCTTATAGCCGATGCCGACCAGCAGGTCGAACATCCGCCGCTTGCGGGCGGGGCTCATTGGGTCGATGAGCGCCTGGTTGCCGTCACGCAGGTCCGTCGAGAGCCACCGGGGAGCCGACGTGATCTGGCGCGAGGGCCAGGTGCGGTCGGGCAGATCGATGGGCCGGAAGGCCTGGTAGCGCTGGAACGGCATGCCGCTGGGCTGCTGGCGGTTCGCGGGTCGGGCGGCGATCGTCATCGGAGTCTCCTCAAGTCGCGGGGGCGGACAGCCGGCACGCAGCAGCACCGCGACGAGGAGACCGGCTAGTTGGCCTCGCCGCGGCGGCTAAGGAGGAGGAGCGCACGCAACCGCACGTCCCCACGGTAACCCCGCTGCGCTGGGCGGGTGCAACCTTCGGTCGCGACGTCCCGGATGGTGAGACGCGTCAGAAGCCCAGCTTGCGCAGCTGCCGAGGGTCCCGCTGCCAGTCCTTCGCGACCTTGACATGCAGGTCGAGGTAGACCGACGTCCCGAAGAGCGCCTCGATCGACCCCCGCGCCTTGGTGCCGACCTCGCGCAGCCGGCTGCCCTTGGCGCCGATAACGATGGCCTTCTGGCTGGGACGCTCGACATAGAGCTCGGCGTGGACGTCGAGCAGCTGGTTGTCCTCCGACCGGCCCTCGCGCCAGTCCATCTCCTCCACGACGACGGCGAGGCTGTGCGGAAGCTCGTCCCGCACGCCCTCGAGGGCCGCCTCGCGGATGAGCTCGGCCACCGTGACCCGCTCGGGCTCGTCGGTGAGCTCACCGTCGGGATAGAGCGGGAAACCCTCGGGCAGCTGCGCGACCAGCAGGTCGGTGAGCAGCTGCACCTGGTCGCCCGCGACCGCTGAGACCGGCACGACGTCAGCCCACTCGGTCCCGACCTCGCCGGCCAGCTCGGCGACGGCGAGCAGCTGCTTAGCCAACGCCTCCTTCGACACCAGGTCGGTCTTGGTGACGATGGCGATCTTGGGCGTCCGGCGCTCGGCGGCGATCTCTTTGGCGATCCAGCGGTCTCCCGGGCCGATCGGCTGGTCGGCCGGCAGGCAGAAGCCGATTACGTCGACCTCGCCCCACGTCGCCCGCACCAGCTCGTTGAGCCGCTCCCCCAGCAGCGTCCGTGGCCGGTGCACGCCGGGGGTGTCCACCAGCACCAGCTGTGCATCCGGCCGGTGGACGATGCCTCGGATCGTGTGGCGCGTCGTCTGCGGCCGGCTGGACGTGATCGCCACCTTGTCGCCGACCAGCGCGTTGGTCAGCGTCGACTTGCCAGCGTTGGGGCGTCCGACCAGGCAGGCGAAACCCGACCGGAACGCCTCCCCTGCCTCGTGCTCGGGCATCACAGCTCCTTCACCTCCCGCACCACGCCGTCAGGGGCGGCGAGCGCGAGGCGGAGGGTGGTCGAGCGCCGTTCGGCGAGGGCACCGAGACCCTCGCCCTGCCCGAACGCCGCCAGCGCGTCCTCGCCGCCGACGACGGCTGCGGCCTCAACGGGCTCGGCACCGGAGGCCACAGCCATGACGACGGCGGCGTCCAGCGCCGACAGCTGCAGCGTCGCAAGGTCGACCTGGACGGCCACGTAGGTGCGACCGGTGAGGTCACGGACGGCGGCAGCAACCGGCGCGCCGGCGCGCGCACGGGCACTGCGGGCGAGGGTGACCAGCTTCGCGTCCTCCTGACCCAAAGTCGCCTTCCCCGTGCTGTCAGGCATCCACTCGCTCCGTCTCGGTGTCGTCGGCGCCGTTGCCCTCGCGCTCGGCAGTCCGCGGCGGCGTGACGAGAATCGTCGACAGCCGGTTGCGACGCCCCTGCCCGGTCTCGGCGACGAGGTGGACGCCCGCGACGTCGACCTCGGCGCCGGGAATCGGGACCCGGCCCAAGTGCTTGGCCATCAGGCCTCCGATGGTGTCGACGTCCTCGTCGAGCAGGTCGACGCGGACCAGCTCGCTGAGCTCGTCGAGGTGCAGGCGGGTGCTGACGCGCAGCTGACCCTCGTGCAGGTGCTCGACGAGCACGGGGGCAGCGGCGTCGTACTCGTCGGTGATCTCGCCGACGATCTCCTCGAGGATGTCCTCGATGGTCACTAGGCCCGCGGTGCCGCCGTACTCGTCGACGACGATCGCGATGTGCACGTTGTCCGTCTGCATCTCGCGCAGCAGCGAGGCCGCGTCCTTGCTCTCGGGCACGAAGGCGGCCGGGCGCATGACGGACTCGACCCGCTCGGCGCTTTCGGCATCGCGGTGCTCGTACGTCCGGCGGGCAAGGTCCTTGAGGTAGACGATGCCGAGGACATCGTCCTCACCGTCGCCGATGACGGGGATGCGGGAGTAGCCCGAGCGCAGGGCGAGGGAGGTGGCCTGGCGGAGGGTTTTCGTCCGCTCGACGAAAACCATGTCCGTGCGGGGCACCATCACCTCGCGGACGAGGGTGTCGCCGAGCTCGAAGACGGAGTGGATCATCGCCCGCTCGGCGGGCTCGATGACGCGGTTCTCCTGGGCGAGGTCGACGAGCTCGCGCAGCTCGGCCTCGGTTGCGAAGGGTCCCTGGCGCAGCCCCCGCCCGGGAGTCAGCGCATTGCCCAGCAGGATCAGCAGCCGTGGCAGCGGGCCCAGCACCCGCGCAAGGGGGTAGACAAGGCGCGCCGTGAAGGTGCCCACGCGTTCGGCGTGCTGGCGCCCCAGGGTGCGCGGCGATACGCCGACTGCGACGAAGGAGACCAGCACCATCACGACAGCCGCGACGAGGACCGCCTGCGCCCGTCCGGGAAGGGCGTCGAGGCACACGACCGTGACGAAGGCCGTCGACAGCACCTCGCACACCACCCGCAGGAGAGTCAGCAGGTTGACGTAGGAGGCGGAGTCGGCGACGACGCTGAGAAGCCGTGGAGCACCGGGCGCGCCCTCCCGGACGAGCTCCTCGGCACGCGCGCGGCTCACGCGGGCGAGGGCGGCCTCACCGGCGGCAGCGAGACCGGCGATGACGACCAGTAGGACGGTGATGCCGATCAGCCAGGCATGCCGGGCGATCACAGGAGGGGGCCTCTCGGGGTCACGGGCGGTCGGCGTTGGCCGCCGACCACCGTTTCAGGAGCTCGCGCTGCAGGCCGAACATCTCGCGTTCCTCGTCCGGCTCGGCGTGGTCGTAGCCGAGCAGGTGCAGGATCCCGTGCGTCGTCAGCAGATGGAGCTCATCGAGGGTCGCGTGGCCCGCCGTGACCGCTTGGCGCTCAGCCACCGTGGGGCACAGCACGATGTCGCCGAGCAGTCCCTCGGGCAGGTCCTCCCCCTCCTTGCCGGGGCGCAGCTCGTCCATCGGGAAGCTCAGCACGTCGGTCGGGCCGGGCTCGTCCATCCACTGCTCGTGCAACACGGTCATCTGCGCCTCGTCGACGAGCAGCACCGACAGCTCGGCCAGCGGTGAGATGCGGACCTCGTCGAGGACGAAGCGGGCGAGCCGCGCGATGCTGTCGAGGTCGGCATCGACCCCGGACTCGTTGTTAACGTCGACGCTCACGCCGCGCCGTCCCCTAGCCGTTCTCGCGGCGGGCACGGCCGCGGGCGGGTGGACGCTGCTCGGACGTGGCTTCGGCGTCGTAGCGGGCGTAGGCGTCGACGATGTCGCTGACTAGGCGGTGACGGACGACGTCCTGGCTCGACAGCCGGTTGAACGAGACGTCATCGACCCCCTCGAGGATCTCCTGGACCACCCGCAGCCCGCTCTTGGTGCCGCCGGGCAGGTCGACCTGAGTGACGTCGCCGGTGACGACCATCTTGGAGTTGAAGCCGAGCCGGGTGAGGAACATCTTCATCTGCTCGGGCGTGGTGTTCTGCGCCTCGTCGAGGATGATGAAGGCGTCGTTGAGAGTGCGACCGCGCATGTAGGCCAGCGGTGCGACCTCGATGGTTCCCTCGGCCATCAGTCGCGGGATCGTCACCGGGTCGAGCATGTCGTGCAGGGCGTCATACAGCGGCCGCAGGTAGGGGTCGATCTTCTCGGACAGCGTGCCGGGCAGGAAGCCGAGGCGCTCCCCCGCCTCGACTGCCGGACGCGTCAGCAGGATGCGGGTGACCTGCTTGGCCTGCAGGGCCTGCACGGCCTTGGCGACGGCCAGGTAGGTCTTGCCGGTGCCGGCCGGGCCGATGCCGAAGACGATGGTGTTCTTGTCGATCGCGTCGACGTAGCGCTTCTGGTTCAGCGTCTTGGGCCGGATGGTCCGGCCGCGGCTGCTGAGGATGTTCAACGTCAGGACGTCGGCGGGGCGCTCGCCCTCAGACCGCATCATCGAGATCGATCGCTCGACCGACTCGGGAGTCAGCGACTGGCCGGTGCGCAGGACGAGGATGAGCTCGTCCAGCAGCCGCTCGACGAGGGCGATGTCACCCCGCTCGCCGCTGACGGTGATCTCGTTGCCCCGCACCAGGATGTCGGTGCCGGGGAAGGCTCCCTCGACTACGCGCAGGAGCTCGTCGCGGGGCCCGAGGAGGGCCACCATGGGCTGGCTCGGCGGCACGACGATCGTCGTGCGTGCCTGCGGTGCTGTGGAGTCCGCCATGGGTCGGCCGTGCGGCCTTGCTCGCCCTGCTTCCGGTCTCGGTGCTGTGACCCATCCATGCTACCCGCGACGGGGGCCGGCCGAACGGTGTGAAGATCAGCCGCCGAAGGGCAGGCACTCCCGGGTCACGGGGTAGGTCGCCCAGTAGAGCTTGGCGACCCGGCCGTCGTCGTCGCGGACGACCCGCAGCAGCTCGCCGTGCTCCCGGCCGGACTCGACCCGCCAGACGTCAGGGCCGACCGGGGCGAAGACGGCCGGAGCCTTCGACGCAGGCGCCCCCGCCGCGCGCGCCTCGAGACGCCCGTCCCGGACAGAGAACACGAACTGGTTGCCCTCGGTCCACCACACGCCCAGCAGGTCCTCGAGCTCGGGCGGCACGCCGCGTCCGGGCTGCCACGGCTGCAGCGGCTCGGGGTCCTCGTCCACGACGGTCGCGACCAGGTCGAGCGCGAGCGACGTCGGGTCGGCCCGCGCTGAGGTGTTGACCATCACGACGGCACCCACGCCCTCCTGTCGCCGCACGACGAGGCTGGCCAGGAAGCCCGGCATGGCACCGTCGTGGCCCACGAAGAGGCGGTTGCCCCGACGGTGCACCATCAACCCGAGGCCCCACCCGAGCGTCCAGCTCTCGGTGTCGACCATCACCGTGACCGACGCCATCTCGTCCCAGGTCTCGCTACGCAGGATGGCGTCCGCGCCCGACCCAGGGCGACCGGAGAGGACGTCGGCCCACCGGCCGAGGTCGCTCGCTGAGGACCAGAGCTCGGCAGCCGGGGCGAAGCCGTACCCCGGGAACTCCGGCTCCGGCAGCACCCGGTCGGCGTAGGGATCGGTCAGGTAGCCGCCCGCATAGGGGAAGGTGCGGGACAGCGTCGTTCGGGTCATCCCCAGGGGGTCGAGGATCCGCTCGCGCAGCGCCTGCTTCCACGTCTGGTTGCGACGACGCGCAACCACCTCGCCGAGGAGGGCGAAGGCGAGGTTGGAGTAGTGCCAGCGGCGGCCGGTCGGGAGGACCAGCTCGGCCTCGGACACCCCGGCGAGCAGCTCCTCGCGGCTCGGGCCCTGGAGGGTCTCCCACACCTCCCCGACGGGCTCGCGCTGCAGTCCGGACAGGTGGCTGAGCATCCGGCGCAGCGTCACCTGGCCGTGGGCGACGCCGGGGAGGTGCTGCTCCAGCCGGTCGTCGAGGTCGAGCAGGCCGTCGTCCCGGCACTGCATCACCAGCGCGGCCGTGAACGTCTTGGTGATCGACCCCATCCGGAACTGGGTGTCCGGCCGCGGCGGGGTGCCTGCCTGGACGTCGGCCAGGCCGACATCAGCCCGCCAGACCTCCGCGCCGTCCCGGACGACCACGGCGGCGAGCGCGGGGGTCCGCGCCGCGCGCTGGGCCTCGAGTGCCTTCCTGTCGAACGACGCTGCCAGGGGTGCGGGCAGGGGGCGAGGCACGGGTCCTCCAGGGGTGCGGGCCGAGGGGTGGGCTGGCGCAGGACGGGCTGGTGCCCGGGCGGCGGGGCGGCGGATCAGCCCGGCGGCCAGGTCAGGGGGCGGCCGCCCAGGACGTGGCCGTGCACGTGGTGGACGGTCTGCTGCGCGGCCTCGCCGCTGTTGAACACGAGCCGGTACCCGGCGAGCCCTTCGCTCTCGGCGACCTGCTTGGCAGTCGAGACGAGCTCGGCGAGCACGCCTGCGTCGTCGATGTCGCCGACCGTCGGCCAGTGCGTCTTGGGAATCACGAGCACATGCGTGGGGGCCTGCGGGCTGAGGTCGCGGAAGGCGATGACGCGCCCGCTGTCGAGGACGACATCGGCGGGCAGGTCGCCGTCGGCGATCCGGCAGAAGAGGCAGGACGAGCGGTCGGAGGCGGGGCCGGAAGCAGCGGAAGGCACGGCTGACTCGCTCATGGCGGGCATCCTAGACACGTGGTCACGAGCCGATGGCAGCGCGCGCGCCTCCGATGGACTCGCGCGGTCACGACGTTCCTCGGGCGGCTGGCCCAGTTGTGGGGCCTCCTGCACGGGGGCCACCTCGAGGTCGTCGACGGGCTGCGGGTGTGCTGGGGAATGCGTCGCGGCTACGCCCGCGGCGGCACCACCATCGGCGACACCTATCTGACCGGCCGCCGCCCCGGCCCCGAGGTCGTGTCCCACGAGAAGGTCCACGTGGAGCAGTGGCGGCGCTACGGGCTGACCTTCGCCCTCCGTTACGCCGCGGCCGGTCGCGACCCCCTACGCAACCGGTGGGAGCGCGAGGCGGGGCTCGAGACCGGGGGCTACCTGTCAACCGGGAGCCCCCCGCATGCGTCCTAGCTGGTGTGGAGACGGTGGTGGCTGAGCGGGAGCTGAGTGCCGACGAGGAGCTCAGCGCCCTGTACACCGCCCACTACCGCTCCCTCGTGCGGACCGCGTGGTTCCTGGTGCACGACGCCCCGCTGGCGGAGGAGATCGTGCAGGACGCGTTCGTGGCGATGCACCAGGGCTGGCGCCGGCTCCGCGACCGCGATCGGGCGCTGGCCTACCTGCGACAGTCCGTGGTGAACGGCGTGCGCTCCAGCCTGCGGCGCGGGCAGACGGCCTCGAAGTACGCGCCCGTGATCGCGCTTGACGACTCCCCCGGCGCCGGGGGGGCTCGCGATGTCGCCGAGGACGTTGCCGACCGGCAGCGTCTGGTGCTCGCGCTGCGCCAGCTCACCGCCCGCCAGCGCGAGGCCCTCGTCCTGCGCTACTACGGCGACCTCTCCGAGCAGGAGATCGCCGACACCATGGGCGTCACGCCCGGCGCCGTGAAGACGCACGCCAGCCGCGGCCTGGCCGCCCTGCGAGTCCTCCTGGAGCAGTCGTGAGCCCCGACAACCGACCGATGAGCGAGCAGCAGGAGGAGCGGCTCGGGGAGCTGCTGCGGGAGCGGCTGCACCGCGAGGCCGAGCATGTCCCGGTCAGCGACGACGCCCTGACCCGCATCCTCGCCCGCACGAGGGGCGGCGCCGGTGACGGGCCGGACAGCAGCTCCGGCGGACGCGTCGTCGTGGGCCCCTGGCGGCAGGCACGCACGTGGGTGGCGGCGGCCGCTGCCGCTGTCATCGTGGCGGGCGGGGCTGCGGTCGGTCTCGGGGTTCTCGGCCGCAGCGACACCTCTCATGCCATCGCACCTGCCCAGAGCGGCTCTGCCACACCTGTCCGTTCGAGCACCTCCTCCGGCTCGCTGCCGGTCGCGACGCTCACCGGCGTCCCCGTCTACTGGCTCGGCCAGCAGGGCAGCGACCTGGCGCTGTTCCGCGAGTTCCAGAGGCTGCCGATTCCCTCCAGCGCGCGGGCGACTGCCAGCGAAGCGGAGCAGCGACTGCAGGCAGCGGTCACGGCAGCGGTCGCTGGCCAGCCCGTGGACCCGGACTACGAGCAAGTGTGGGCGCCCGGCTCGGCCGCGACCACGCAGCTCGCGTCCGACCTCATCACCGTCGACCTCAACTCAGCCGCGGCGTCCACGTCGCTGGGCTCGCAGGCAGCCACGCTCGCCGTGCAACAGCTGGTGTGGACCGCCACGGCGGCGGTCGGGCAGAACCTCCCCGTGCGCATCACCGTGAACGGCGCAGCGCGGGACCTCTTCGGTGTCGTCAGCACCGCCCAGCCGTTCACCCGCCAGATCGGCAGCGCTGACCCTCGCGCCGCCGTGTGGATCGACGACCCCGCGCAGGGGGCGACCGTAGACCCGACGTTCACCGCCCACGGCAGCGGTCTCAACGCCTTCGAGAACACCCTGTCGTGGAAGGTCATCCAGGGGCAGTCGGTGATCACGAGCGGCCAGGTTGGGGTGGTGGGATCCGACGGGAAGCCGGTCGACATCGGCCAGCGCGGCACGTGGTCACTCGACCTGACGCTGCCGAGCGGTCAGTACCGTCTCGAGGTGTCGGTGCCCGACGCCTCCGGTGGCGCCTCCACCGCGGTGCGGATGGACAGCAAGGACTTCACCGTGCGGTAGCGCCAGACCTCGGGCGACCTCCCCCGCCTGCCCCCGCTAGGTGGCCGCCAACTGGGCCTGTGCGACCAGCACCCGCCCCGACTCCAGGGAGCGGGGTGAGCGAGCCGGCAGCCCCAGCCGGGCGGCGGCGACCGCGAGGTTCTCATCGGTGTCGACCCGGAAGCCGTGCGCCGCGAGCAGCGCCGCCACCTCCACCGGCCGCCAGAGGGAGCGCCACGGCTCGCCCGCCAGGGGGTCGTCGATCCGGGCGGCCCAGGTCAGCAGGCGCCCGAGACGCCGCCCCCAGGTCGTGACGAGAGTCGCCTGCTGGTAGTTCGCGACCAGGACGCTGCCGGGACACGACCTCCGCGCGATCGCGGCCACCGTGGCCTCCACCTCCCGGCGACGGAGATAGGGGATGACGCCCTCCCACAGCCAGGTCGTCGGAGTGGCCTGCGCGTGCCCGGCGGCTTCGAGGACCGTGTCGAGCCGGGCCGTCGACAGGTCCACGGCGACGCGGGTCAGCCGCGTAACGGGGATCAGGCCGGCCGCTCGCCTCGCAGCGTCGGCGAGTGAGGCCTCGTGGTCGACGAGGTAGACGTCGTGGCCACGCAGGCAGTCCAACCGCCACGGCCGCGAGTCGAGACCCGCTCCGAGAATGACGACCTGCCGCCCCGGCTGCTGGCCCCGGACCGTCTCGCACACCGCCCGGTCGATCGCGACGGTCCGAGCCACCATCAGCTGCGCGCACGCGCGGACCGACTCGACAGCCACACGCTCGTGCAGCCGCGTTGGCAGCACGTCCGAGCGCGCCTCGTCGACCAGCCAGCGCTCGTCCTCATCGAGCAGCTGGCGCGCCACGGGATCAGCGAAGGAGCCCACTCCGAGGCGACCGTCCGCCGCCGCTCGACCCTGGCACACCAAGACCGCCGTGCGGCTCGGGCGTCCGGCGTTCATTCACTAGCCTCTTAGCGTCAGTCTGACGTCAAGTACAGGCAGAAGGGATGCCCGGCAGGGTCCAGCATGACCCGCACGTCCTGCTGTGGCTGAAAGTCCGCCACCGTCGCACCCGCGGCGACGGCGTGGGCGACCGCGGCCTCCACGTCCTGTACCTCCACATCGAGGTGCATCGTCATGCGCTGCTCCCCCTCCCGCGGCGGCCACACCGGTGGCACGTAGCCCTCGGACCGCTGGAAGCCGAGATAGCTGACCCCCGTCCCGGGCCACACCGTTGACCAATCGTCCGCCAGCTTGCCGGCCTGCCATCCGAGCAACCGGACGTAGAACGCCGCGAGCGCGGGAGGGTCCGGACATTCCAGAACGGCGCCCCACCACATCCGCCCCGCGCCGCCGTGCGGCTGCGTCGTCGTCACACCCCAGACCATCGCAGGGTCGAGGAGATCGCCGCTAGAGCCGCCGCACCGGCAGTCGAAGCGCGCAGCACCTCGGGCCCCAGCCGCACCAGCCTCGCGCCCGACTCCTCGAAGACCGCCAGCTCTTCGTCGCTGACGCCCCCCTCGGGTCCGACCACCAGCACGACGTCGCCCTCCTGCGGAAGCGCCACGGAGGCGAGGGGCGTCGTCGCCTGCTCGTGCAGGACCAGGGCGGCAGGGACGGCGGCGAGCCGGCGCGCGACGTCGTTCGTCGATGAGAGGTCGGCGACGACGGGGTGCCAGGGACGACGCGACTGCTTCGCGGCCTCGAGCGCGACCGACCGCCACTTGTCGACGCCCTTGGCCACCTTGTCTCCGCGCCACTGCACGACGCAGCAGGCCGCTGCCCAGGGCACGATCTCGTCGACGCCGAGCTCGGTGAGCAGGTCCACCGCGAGCTCGCTGCGGTCTCCCTTGACGAGGGCCTGCACCACGACGAGACGGGGCTCGCGCGCCGGGACGTCCTCGCGCTGCTCGACGACGACACGAAGGCTTGACTTGCCGACGACCTCGGTGACGGTGCCGACCAGCCGCGTGCCGCGACCATCCGTCAGGACCAGGCCACGGCCCGGCGTGAGGCGACGGACGGCGGCGGCATGGTGACCTTCGGGCCCGTCGAGGACGAGCTCGTCACCGCGCGCCGCGGAGGCCGCCGACGCGAGCAGGAACACCGGCAAGCCGATGTCGTCGAGTGCGTCGGAGCCTGTGTCAGACGTGGAGGCCATGTCAGACGTGGAGGCCATGTCAGAGGTGGAGGCCATGTCAGACGTGGAGCGGAAGCGCCGCGACCGTCAGCGGAAGGCGTCGCGCAGGCGGCCGAACAGCCCCGACTGGTGCTGGCTGCTGCTCGTGAGCTGACCGGTGAGGCGCTCCTCACCGCGCAGCTCCGCCAGCCGACGCAGCAGGTCCTCCTGCTCGTCGTCGAGCCGGGTCGGCACCTGGACGTCGACGTGCACCAGCAGGTCGCCGCGGCCCGAGCCGCGCAGGTGCGTCACCCCCTGACCCGACAGCGTCATGACCTGCCCGGGCTGGGTGCCGGCCCGGATGTCGAGCCGCTGCGGGCCGTCCAGCGTCTCGATCTCGAGGGTCGTGCCGAGGGCCGCGGCGGTCATGGGCAGTGAGACGGAGCAGTGCAGGTCGTCGCCGCGCCGGGTGAGGGTGGGGTGGGGCCGCTCGACGACCTCGACGTAGAGGTCGCCCGCCGGACCGGCGCCCGGACCCACTTCGCCCTCACCGGCGAGCTGGATGCGAGTGCCGTCATCGACACCGGCCGGGATGCGCACGGTCAGGGTGCGGCGCGAGCGCACGCGGCCATCGCCCCCGCACTCCGGGCAGGGGTCGGGGATGACCGAGCCGTAGCCCTGACACGCGGCGCAGGGCCGGGTCGTCATGACCTGACCGAGGAACGACCGGGTGACGTGCTGGATCTCGCCGCGGCCCTTGCACACGTCGCAGACGCGCAGCTCGGTGCCCGGCGCCGCACCTTGCCCATGGCAGAGCGTGCACGCGACGGCGGTGTCGACGGTGATCTCGCGGTTCGCACCGAAGGCCACCTCCTCGAGGTCGAGCTCGAGGCGGATCAGCGCATCCTGGCCGCGGCGCTGTCGTGGTCGCGGGCCGCGGCTGGACGTCCCACCGAAGAAGGCGTCCATGATGTCGCTGAAGCCGAAGCCCGCGCCGAAGCCGCCGGCGCCCATCGCGGAGTCGCCACCGAGGTCGTACATCTCGCGCTTCTGCGGGTCCGACAGGACCTCGTAGGCCCGCTGGACCTCCTTGAACCGCTCCTGCGCCGCCGGCTCGGGGTTGACGTCCGGGTGCAGCTCGCGGGCGAGCTTGCGGTAGGCACGCTTGATCTCCTCCGGGGTCGCCTCGCGGGAGACTCCCAGCACGGAGTAATGATCCTCAGACGCCACGCGCATCCCTTCGGTCCCGTCCTCTCACGAGCCGGCCACGATGCGACCGACGTAGCGCGCAACAGCGCGCACGGCCCCCATCGTTCCCGGGTAGTCCATCCGTGTCGGCCCCAGCACCCCGAGCCGGGCGACGTGCTCGTCGCGGCCGTAGCCGACAGCGACGATCGAGGTCCCCACCAGGCCCTCGTGACCGGTCTCGAGCCCGATCCGGACGGTGATGTCCTCATCGGTGGTCGCCTCGCCGAGCAGCCGCAGCAGCACGACCTGCTCCTCGAGGGCCTCGAGCACCGGCCGGATGGTCTGGGGGAAGTCAGTGCCGAAGCGGGCGAGGTTGGCCGTCCCCGCGAGCACGATCCTCTCCTCCCGCTGCTCGACGAGCATCTCGAGCAGCGTGCTGACCACCGCGCTGGCGACAGCCTGCTCCACGGAGTCGAAGCGCTCGGGCAGATCGGCAAGCGTCGTGGGCACGTCGGACAGCGGGTGCCCGGCAGCCGCAGCGTTGAGAGCGTCGCGCAGCCGAGCGGCCAGCCCCAGGTCGACGCCGCCAGCACACTCGATCACGCGCTGCTCGACCCGACCGGTGTCGGTGATCAGCACCAGCATGAGCCGGGTCTCCGACAACGGCACGACCTCGACGTGCCGCACCGCGGAGCGGCTGAGGCTCGGGTACTGCACGACCGCGACCTGCCGGGTCAGCTGGGCCAGCAGCCGCACCGTCCGGTCGACGACGTCGTCGAGGTCCACCGCGTCGTCGAGGAAGGTCGCGATCGCCCGGCGCTCGGCCTGCGTCAGCGGCTTGACCTGCGAGAGCCGGTCGACGAAGAGCCGGTAGCCCTTGTCCGTCGGCACCCGGCCGGCACTGGTGTGAGGCTGGGCGATGTAGCCCTCCTCCTCCAGCGCCGCCATGTCGTTGCGGATCGTGGCCGGGCTGACCCCGAGGTTGTGCCTCTCGACCAGCGTCTTGGAGCCGACGGGCTCCTTGGTGCTGACGTAGTCCTCGACGATCGCGCGCAGGACTTCGAGCCTGCGGTCCTCCAGCACGCGACACCTCCGCTCGACCGGTTGGCACTGGCACTCCCTCGTCCTGAGTGCCAGTGACCCAGTCTACGTCGGCGCCAGGGGCAACGCCGTGCAGCCGGCGACGGCGGGTCAGCCCAGCGACGCCGTTCGGATCGCCTCCAGGCTGCGGCGCAGGTCGCCCTCGATGGAGTCCGACGGCATGGCGTCCGGGGTGTGCAGGTGCACGATCACGGTCGCGTAGTCCTGGCCCTCCGGGCAGACCTGCAGCCAGCCCTCGTAGCCGTCGTCGTTGCGCGACCCCCAGGTGATGCGGCGCTCGGCCTCGTCAGTGCGGAACCACGCCTCGCTCTGCTCAGTCTGGCCGTGCACGTCGGCGGACACCTCGACGACATCACCGCCCCGTGGCTCGGCCTGGGTCATGTGGGCGAAGTAGCGCGGCAGGTTGCGCACGTCGGCGACGTAGGCGTAGACGCGGTCGGGGCTGGTGGCGACGGTGAGGCTCTGCTCGAAGTCAGGCATGCCCGCGCGCCTTCCCCCGGAGTGGGCCGCCACACATGCCAAGGTGAGGCGGTGCGTTCCGTCGACTACTCCCCTGACCTGACTCCGCCCTGGAAGCGCAAGAAGCAGCTGCCCGAGGTCCCCGCTGATCTCGACCTGGTCGTCGAGGAGACCGGAAGCGGCTACTGCGGCGCGATCGTGCGCGTGGAGAAGGTCGGCGGCATGCACGTCGTGGTCCTGGAGGACCGGCACGGCCGCACGCGGAGTTTTCAGCTGGGCGCCGGCTTCCTGCTCGAGGGCGAGCCGGTGCGTCTCGTCCCCCCGTCCCGAACGCCGTCCGCACCGGCTGGCCCCCGGCGTACGGCCTCGGGCTCGATCGCGGTGGAGGGCGCCCGCGCACGGGTGGCCAGGGCCGGACGCATGTATGTCGAGGGCAAGCACGACGCCGAGCTCGTGGAGAAGGTCTGGGGCGACGACCTGCGGGTCGAGGGCGTCGTCGTCGAGATGCTCGACGGCGTGGACGACCTGCCGGGGGTCGTGGCGGAGTTCCAGCCCGGGCCCGGTCGCCGCCTGGGGGTGCTGGTGGACCACCTGGTGAGTGGGTCGAAGGAGTCGCGCATCGCCGCGGAGGTGGCCCGCGGCCCGTGGGGACAGCACGTGCTGGTGGTGGGCCACCCCTTCGTCGACGTGTGGCAGGGGGTGCGTCCCGCCGCGCTGGGGATCGAGGCGTGGCCGGTGGTGCCGCGGGGGCTGCCGTGGAAGGAGGGCATCCTCGCCGGTCTCGGCTGGGCGCACTCCTCGCAGGCCGACGTGGCGGCCGGGTGGCGCCGCATCCTCGCGGCCGTGCACGGCTGGACCGACCTCGAGCCCGAGCTGCTGGGCCGCGTCGAGGAGCTGGTGGACTTCGTGACCGGCGACCCGCGGGACTCCTAGCGGCTGCTAGGGACATCGGCCTCCTCGGGACATCTGCCCCCTCGGGACATCTGCCCGACATCCTGGGAACTTCCGCCCGCCTATAGCCGGTCTGAAGTTCCCAGGAACCGCCGTGCTCCTGGCGGTGGGGCCGCTACCGCGGTTGGCTGACGGCATGGCCGTCAAGCGCATCAAGCCCAACATCCTGTCCGACCGGTTCGAGGAGAGCCGGGCCTTCTACAACGACGTCGTCGGGCTGGGCGGCGGGGACGGGCTCGACTGGATCCTGTTCTTCGGCACCGAGCAGCGTGAGGTCCAGCTCAGCGTCATGCGCCTGGACATCAAGGCCGGAGTGCATCCCGACGTGTCCATCGAGGTCGACGACGTGGACGAGGTGCACGCCCGAGCAGTGGCCGCAGGAGCCGACATCGTCTACCCCCTGACCGACGAGGAGTGGGGGCTGCGGCGGTTCTTTGTGCGCGACCCCAACGGGGCCGTCCTCAACATCACGCAGCACCGGGAGTAGGCAGGCGCGTCCCAGGACTCGGAGTGACCCCTCCCGGGCCTGGTGCCGAGCCAGCCGCGAGCCACGCGCTCGAGCTCCGGTGGTCTGTTTGCGCTTGTGACGGCTTCCGTGCGCGCTCTTGACGGCTATGACCGTCACAACTGCAAACGGAACCTCAGTCGAGCAGGTCGCGCACGACGGCGTCAGCCAGCAGCCGGCCGCGCAGCGTCAGCACCAGTCGCCCCTCGGAACCGGGGCCGGGGTGACCGGCGGCATCGACGAGCGTGACCCGGTCCGCCGCGGACACCATGCCGAGAGCGTCGGGCTCCACGAGCCCGTCGGCCACCAGCTGCGGCACCCGCGACCGCGCCTCGGGTCGCAGCGCCGACAGCGGCAGTCCGTCGCGCAGCCGCAGCTCCAGCAGCACCCGCTCGACGTAGCGGTCCTCCTCCGACAGCAGCTCGCGTCCAGCAGCAGGGCTGTCACCGCGAGCGAGAGCGGCGGCGTAGGCAGCAGGGTGCTTGACGTTCCACCAGCGGGTGCCGGCGACGTGGGAGTGGGCGCCGGGGCCGATCCCCCACCAGTCGCCGCCGGTCCAGTAGAGGAGGTTGTGCGCCGACCGTGCCTGCGGCGTCGCCGCCCAGTTGGACACCTCGTACCACTCCAGCCCCGCGGCGGACAGGGTCGCGTCAGCCATCAGGTACCGGTCGGCCAGCACGTCGTCGTCCGGCATCGGCAGCACACCGCGCCGCACCTGGCCGGCGAGCCGGGTGCCCCCCTCCACGATCAGCGCATACGCCGACACGTGGTCGGGCCCTGCCGCCACCGCCGCATCGAGCGAGGCCTGCCAGTCCTCGTCGGTCTCGCCCGGCGTGCCGTAGATCAGGTCGAGGTTGACGTGCTCGAAGCCCGCCTCCCGCGCCCACGCCACGCACTGCTGCGGCCGCCCCGGCGTGTGCCTCCGGTCGAGCACCCGCAGCACGTGCTCGCGCGCGCTCTGCATCCCGAACGACACCCGCGTGAAGCCGCCCTTCCGCAGCTGCTGCAGGTACTCGAGGTCGACCGACTCCGGGTTGGCCTCGGTGGTGACGTCCGCGTCGTCGGCGAGGCCCCACAGCTCCCGCACCCCTGCGACGAGGCGGCCGAGGTCGGCGGCCGGGAGGAGCGTCGGCGTTCCTCCCCCGACGAAGACGGTCTGCACCGGCGGCGCCTCACCCAGGGCCTGTGCGGCCAGCCGCAGCTCCGCGAGCGCGGAGTCGACGTAGGAGGTCGGCGTGACGGTGGTGTCGTCGGGGGCCACGAGCTCGGAGGCGGTGTAGGTGTTGAAGTCGCAGTAGCCGCAGCGGGTCGCGCAGAACGGCACGTGAAGATAGACCCCGAACGGCGCTGTCCCGAAAGCCGCGCGTGAGGCGTCGGGGAGCCGGCCGTCGCGCGGGGCCGGTTCGCCGTCGGGCAGGGTCGAGGGCACGTCCCAGTGTCACATCCGGCGGAGGCCGGGTCGGACGCCGCGCAGAGCCGGAGGCCGCGGCAGGGTCGGACGGCGCGGCAGTCGGAGGCCTCCCAGAGCCGGAGGCTGCGGCCAGGTCGGACGGCGGCTGCGGAGGATGCGACCGGAGCCCACAATGGCCGGATGTCAGCCGAAGGGTGGCCGGGGCCGCGGCGCAGCGTCGAGGCGTTCAGCCAGCGAGTGGGGCGCGAGGCCGCCATCGAAGCGTGCCTGGCACTGCTGGTGGGCCAGCCTGTCGACGACGCCGTCGTGCACGTCCTGGCCGGCCCGCCCGCGCGGTGGGCGCTGACCGAGGCCGGGCCGGAGTCGGACTACTGGTTCCGGGTGTGGGCGCTGCGCGGCCTGCTGTGGCTGTGGGACGACCGCGCGACTGCCGCCGTCTCCGCTGCCATGGGCGACGAGGCGTGGCGGGTGCGGGAGATGGCCGCCAAGGTCGCCGCCCGGCACGAGCTGGACGAGACGCTGGCCGCCCTGCGACCGCTGCTGCAGGACCAGGTGCCGAGGGTCCGGGCCGCTGCGGCCCGGGCGACGGAGCGCATCCTCGGCGCGAGGTAGCGCGTGCTCAGGCCGGGAGCAGACCGGCCTTGCGGGCGTGACCGAGAGCCAGCGCAATCGGTCGCCGCAGGTCCACGGCCATGGCGTCGCCGAGCTGCTCGACCATGGCCTGCAGCCGGAGCGGGTCGGTGCGCCGGGCGTGGAAGACCTCGCCAACGGTGACGCCGTGCGTGGGTCGCTCGATGACGTCGATGCGTGCACCGGCGACGACGCGACCGGGCTGCACCACCGAGCAGTAGGCGCCGACCGCCCCGTGGTCGGAGAAGCGCCGCACCCACCGCTCCTCGCCCATCCGGCGGGCGAAGGTCTGGCACGGGGTCCGCGGCATCCGCACCTCCAGGACGACGCTGTCGTCGTCCTCGCCCAGCCGCCACCGCTCCCCGATCACCGCGCCGGTGACGTCGAGTCCGACCGTGGTGAGGTTCTCCCCGAAGTAGCCCGAGGGCAGGTCCCTGCCGAGCTCGCGCTCCCAGTGCTCCACGTCCTCACGGGCGTAGACGTAGACCGCCTTGTCGGGTCCGCCGTGGTGCTTGGTGTCCATCACCCGGTCGCCGACGAGCCCGAGGGTCGCCACCTCGACCGGACCTGTCGCAGGCCGCTTGTCGATCGCCGTGACACCGACCGCGCCACCCGGGTCGGGCAGGACGGCGTGAACCACGTTGACCGCGAGGATCTGGGCGCCGCCCTGCGTGGGGATGAGGTTCACGGGCGGAAGTCTCCCAAGCCGACGAGCAAGGTCACGGCGGTTTGTCGCAGCTCAGGCAGTGGCGGTGGCGGCCAGCGGCGCCGGACGAGTCCGCTCGGCCCATGCGGCCGCCCGCGGCATCACCATGCCGGTCGCGGCGAACATGGCCGCGAGCAGCAGCCAGCCCGGCCACCCCCAGGTGACCGCGACCGTCGTCACGACGACCGGGGCGAGCATCCCGCTGACGGCGAAGGTGGTGCTGTAGACGCCCTGGTACTGCCCCTGCAGATGGTCCGGCGCCAGCCCGAAGCCGAGGCCCCACGAGCCGGCGGCCTGCTGCAGCTCGCCGAGGACCTGCACGAGAGCGGCGCCCACGAGCACCGCGAGGGCCACCCCCGCGCCACCGCCGGCCGAGAGGGCGAACAGCGCGCACGAGGCAGCCAGCAGCCAGCCGGCCCGGCGCGAGGCCAGCGCCGAGGAGGTCGGGTCGTCGATGCCACGACTGGCGCGCACCTGGAAGAGCACGCAGACGACGGTGTTGACCAGCAGCACCAGCGCGACCGACCAGCGGGGGGCGGCGGTGCGCTCGACGATCCAGAGTGGCACGGCCACCTCGAGCAGGCCGTAGTGGATCGCGAGCAGGGACTGGAGCCCACAGATCGCGAGGTAGGGCCGGTCGCGGAAGACCACGGTGCGGCCGGCGTCGCGGGCGCCCGGGTGTGGTGCCACCCGTGGGACCCGGGTCAGGACCGCGGCAGCGACGAGGTAGCTGGCGCAGTCGATGACGATGAGCGTCACGTAGGCGGCCCGGGTGTCGGCGTGGATCGCCGCGCCTCCGGCCACCGTGCCCAGCGAGATGCCGAGGTTGGTGACCGAGCGCAGGTAGGCGCGGCCCCGGACCCGCTGCGTCGGTGACAGCACGCCGGCGATCAGGGCGTTGCGCACCGCGCTCGCGCCGCGGTCGAGCACGCTCACCACCGCTGCCACGACGACGAAGCCACCGAAGGCGTGCACGAGCAGGTAGCCGAGCTCCGCGACGCTCATCAGCGGCAGCAGCCCCAGCAGCACACCGCGGGCGCCGAAGTGGTCGGCCAGGTGCCCCATCGGGATCCCGGCCAGCAGCCCGCAGGCCCCGGCGATCGTCAGCCCGAGCCCGACCTGCGCGGCGCTCAGCCCCACCGAGCGGGTGAAGAAGAGCACCGAGATCGTCATGAACAGGCCGTTGCCGAACGTGTTCACGAACGTCGCTGCCGCCAGCGGGCGCTCGGGGCCGGGTGCGGGGAGGAGTCGGGAGAGGCGTGAATTCTCGATGTCGAGATATTAGCCGGGGCGCATGACTGCTCGCCGGTGGTTTCCAGTCGTGGCGCAGGCGAGGCCGCCATTCCCAAGCGCGGCAAGCCTTTTCGGGCTGCCTGCCGGCATGGGGCAAGAGCTTCCGGCTACCTCTGCAGCGTGGCGAGAACCGTTGCCAGCACGAGCAGTCCGGCGGCAGCCAGCACGCTGCGGAAGGCCAGCGACGCAGCGCCGGTGGCACCCACGCGGCTCCCCCAGCCGCCCAGCGTGCCGCCGAGGGCGAGCGCCGCCGCCACCGCTGCGATCGCGACGACGACCGGCCCCGCGGCGCTCGCCACTGCCACCACGACAGCCGCGCCCGTCACACTGGCCCCGGCGGCGAGCAGCGACCGGGCCGGACCAAGCCGCTGCGGGAGCCCGAGCACGCCGGTCGCGACGTCGTCGTCGGTGTCGGCAGCGGCGTTGGCGAAGTGCGCGGCGGCCCCGAGCAGCGCGCCGGTCACCACCAGCCACCAGACGACGACGCCGCCAACAGCCGCCAGCGTGGCGACGGCCGGCAGCGCCCCGAAGGCCACCAGGTAGGGCACGAGACTCCACGCAGTCGCCTTCAGCCCGAGGTCATAGCCGAGCCCGCAGGCCACCACCAGCGCGTGCAGCAGCACCACCGCGAGTCCGAGCGGCACCGACAGCAGCACGGACACCACGACGGCCACCACCGCCGCTCCGGCCACGACGCGGCGCGGCACCACCCCGGCCGCCACCGGCTTGTCGGTGCGCCCGACCACCCGGTCGCGCTCGGCGTCCAGCGCGTCGTTGGCCCAGCCGATGGCCAGCTGCCCAGCCAGGACGGTGCCGCAGAGAAGGACGGCGCGCACGCCGGCAGCGCCGTTCGTCAGTCCCAGGATCGTGACGAAGGCCGTCACGGCCACGGTCGGCAGCGGGTGACAGGACAGCAGCAGCCCGCGCGCGACGACGCCTGGGCCGCGCCGCGGCGCCGAGGCAGACGCGGGCGCGGCCACAGCGGTGGTCCGGGTGCTACTTCTTGGTCGCCGACGTGGCAGCGGCGGGTGACTCCGAGGTCGACAGCGCGGCGATGAAGGCCTCCTGCGGCACCTCGACGCGGCCGACCATCTTCATCCGCTTCTTGCCTTCCTTCTGCTT